>OMIV01000272.1 GCA_900299185.1 Planctomycetaceae bacterium | reverse complement strand
TGTATAAGAGACAGGTGAGTGATGATGAGCACCGTCTTGCCGAGTTTGTTCTTCAAGTCGACGAGCAGCCTCAGCACCTTCTTGCCGGTTTCGTAATCGAGTGCGCCTGTTGGTTCGTCGCACAACAGCAGCTCGGGGTTCTTGGCGACGGCGCGAGCGATCGCAACTCGCTGTTGTTCGCCGCCAGACATTTGAGCGGGGAAGTGCTCATGTCTCATTCCTAGTCCCACCAGACCGAGCGCTTCGTCGACTTCGATGGGGTTCTTGCTGAGTTCCGTCGCGACCATCACGTTCTCGCGCGCGGTTAGCGTGGGCACGAGGTTGTAGAACTGGAACACAAAGCCGACCGTTTCACGGCGGTAGCGAGTGAGCTCACGAGCTGAGACCTTCGATAAATCTTCGTCGCGATACCACACGTTGCCCGAGGTGGGTTGATCGAGTCCTCCAATGATGTTGAGCATGGTGGTCTTGCCCGATCCACTGGGGCCGACCATGACGAGGAACTCTCCGTGGAAGATCTGCAGGTTGACTTTCTTCAGTGCATCAACGGCGACTTCGCCCATTTGAAACGTCTTACGGACGTTGTCGAGATGCAGCAGGACGTCGGCGTTGGGCACGGGAGTAGTCACGAGAAAGACGCGCTCTCAGAGAAGGGCAATTCAGCACGGCGATTTGAGCGGCAGACTATAGAAGACAACTCGCTGACCGTCGCCCTTGCCCGAGGTTCGCTCAGCGATCTCGTGCCCGCTATTTTCCCGCACCCCGGAAGACTCGACCGGCAAACAAAGACACTCAAACGGGCTGAAATCATCGCGCATCGAGTGTGTTCGCGGTTGGTTCTCGCCTGCCTCACATCCTTCCTCGATATCAGAAAGACGTCTGCGACATGGCAAATAAGGTTCGCATTGGCATCATCGGAGCCGGCGCGGTTTCGGATTATCACCATGTTCCCGGCATTCGGATCGATCAACGCTGCGAGTTAGTTGCGATCTGCGATCCCAACCAAGCCTTGCTTGATCAACGTCAAAAAGATTGGGGGCCAACACGGGCTTACACGAATTACGAAGACCTCGCCAAAGATCCCGAAGTCGATGCCGTCATCATCGCGACGCCGAACTTCACTCACTTGCCACAGACTTTGGCGTGTCTTGAAAACAATAAGCACGTCATGTGCGAGAAGCCTCTGGGTTTGAACTTCTCTGAGTCCGCTCAGATGTATCGAGCCGCTCGCGATCGAGGTCTCCGTCACATGACGGCCTTCACATATCGCTTCGCACCGTCGATGCGATACGTCCGACATCTCGTGAAGTCGGGAGCTCTCGGTCAGCCTCGGCACTTCCGCAGTCAACGATTCCTCGATTGGCCAGAAACCAGTTGGGGCTGGCGGCAGTACAAGAAGCTGGCCGGCGCCGGTGACCTCTTCGATATGACCATCCACCGCATCGACTTCTCTCAAGACCTGATGGGACCGATTAAGTCGATCTGTGGTGCGGTCGCGCAATTCGCGCCTCGAGACAAGACCGTTAGCGGCGAGCCTTGTGCTCCTTCCGAAGTGGATGACTGGTCGTCATTGATCGGACTGTTTGACGGTGGTGCGACTGGCGTGTGGGAAGGCAGCACGCTGATGAAGGGCCATCACAACAAAGGCTTCGGTTATGAATGGGCCGAGGTCAATGGCTCGGAAGGATCGGCGGCTTATCAGCTCACCGACCCGAACAACGTCATCCTTGGCAAGCACGGTGGCACGATGGAGAAGGTGCCGGTTCCGAAGGAGTTCTTGGTGATCCCAGGTAGCCCGCGCGATGCATCGCAAGGCGTGCCAAGCACCGTCTTCCGCTACGACTTGGTGTGGGAGTTTGTGTCAGCGATCGTCGAAGGCCGCGACGCGGTGCCGGGCTTCGATCATGGAGCAACCGCTCAAGCCGTGGCTGACGCTGTGCTGGAGTCGTTCGAGAAACGAGCCTGGGTCGATATCAACGCGAACCTTGGCTAAGTCCAAGCTGTAGCGATCGAAAGTCGTTCGTGTGGCACGCCCAGAGCAACAAAGCAATGGACGCGTCCAACGCCAATTGTAAGAAGTACGACTGAAACAATCTGGTGGCTTCTCGAAACGGGCACTCCGCCATTCGCGTTGATTCTTAAGCGGGAGTGACAGCCTCCGAGCAGAGTTCGGCGTCAAGCGCGACGTCCGTGTCTTTACTCTGCGATCTCTGTTTCTCTGTGGTGTAAGAATTCCTAACCGCAGAGCAGCAGAGAACGCCGAGATCTTTCACCAAGACTCATCGTCACCCACTGGAGGAACCGGCAATTCGCCATTCGTATTGATGCCTCGCCTTCCCGAACTGAGGTCTTCAACAGAAATGGTGGAGAGCCTCAAAACGCCAATGGGACTTACCTGAGCTGCAAACTGGAAGAAGACAACGCAACGTCGGTGTCATCCAGCATGTCGCTCAAGTAAGTCCCATTTCATTTTGAACGGCGAAACTACTTGTGAGTCGCGGCGACGAGTCCAGCAGCGAAGTTGCCGATGTCTTGCAACGCGTCGCTCAATGGCTTGCCGGTGCCGATGGCTTCGAACTGTCGCACGATCGCTGAGCCGACGATGACTCCGTCAGCAACAGGACGCAAATGATCGACTTGATCCGGCTTGCTGATGCCGAAGCCGACGGCCAATGGCAGCTTCGTTTGAGTTCGTAGCCAACTGAGCTGTTCGGTGAGTTCCGGCGGAAGCTCGTCGCGAACGCCCGTCGTGCCGGCGATCGAGATGCAATACACGAAGCCGCTCGATGCTTTGAGGATCTTTTCGGCTCGCTCGCGCGGCGTTGTCGGCGCGATGAGTTGCACGACATCGAGCCCGTGCTTCTTCGCAATCGCGGCGACGTCCTCCGCTTCATCAGCGGGCAAGTCGGGAATGATCAATCCCGCGAAGCCGGCATCAGCGGCTTGCTGCACAAAGTGCTCGACGCCGCGTCGGAAGATGAGCGCGTACGAGACCATTGCGACGAACGGCGGCATGCTCGCGGTCGGCAACGATTTGATGCCGTTGAAGATGTCGTCGACCTTCAGCTTCTTATTGAGGGCTCGCGTGTACGACGCCTGAATGACGGGGCCGTCGGCGATGGGATCGCTGTAAGGGAAGCCGATCTCGACGAGATCAACGCCGCGCTGACCGAGCTCCTTCAGCACCGCGACCGTCGTCGCCATATCGGGATCGCCCGCCGTGATGAAGGGCATGAACGCCAAATGGCCGCTTTGCTTGAGTCGTTCGAAAACCGCCGAGATGCGGGAGTTGCTCACAGTGAATCCTCAAAGGGAGTGGTTTGATTATTGTCGCCTTTCGCTCCGCGAAAGTGCGTCTTCAGACGGTGTCATTGCAGTGGTTGATGGGCACGCGTGGCTGCCGCATGACCGGATGCTCTTTCGCGTAGCGAAAGGCGACAATGGAATTCGTCGGCCACTTACCCCAACTCTTTCCCGAGCAGCCGCGCGATTTCGTAGACGTCTTTGTCACCGCGACCGGACAAGCACGTGACGATGATGTCATCTTTCTTACGTGCCTTCGCAGCTTTGAAGGTGTGAGCGATCGCGTGCGAGCTTTCGAGCGCGGGCAAGATGCCTTCGAGCTTGGCCATCGTCTGAAACGCGGCGAGTGCTTCGTCGTCGGTGATCGCGACGTAGTTCGCTCGGCCCGAGTCTTTCCAATAGCTGTGCTCGGGACCGACGCCGGGATAGTCGAGCCCCGCCGAGATCGAATGCACGTCCGCCGTTTGTCCGTCTTCGTCCTGCAGCACGTAGCTGTAGCTGCCGTGCAAGACGCCCTTCACGCCGTGCGAGAGCGTGCTGGCGTGTTGTCCCGGAGTCGGGCCGCGACCGCCGGCTTCAACGCCCGTCAGTGCGACGCTCGCATCATCGACGAAGGGATAAAACATCCCTGCCGAGTTCGAGCCGCCGCCGACGCAGGCAATGACTTCATCTGGCAAGCGACCAGTCGCGTCGAGACATTGCTGCCGCGCCTCGCGACCGATGACCGATTGGAAGTCGCGGACCATCATGGGGAACGGATGCGGGCCGACGACTGAGCCGATGATGTAGTGCGTATTACTCACCGAGCCCATCCAGTCACGCATCGCCTCGTTGATGGCGTCGCGAAGAGTGCGAGAACCGCTCGTCACCGGACGAACCTCGGCACCCATCATCCGCATGTTGAAGACGTTAAGCTTCTGTCGTCGGACGTCTTCCTCGCCCATATAGACGACGCAATCAAAACCGAAGCGAGCACAAGCAACCGCCGTCGCAACGCCGTGCTGCCCGGCACCGGTCTCGGCGATGACTCGCTTCTTGCCCATTCGCCGCGTGAGCAACACTTGCCCGAGCGTGTTGTTGATCTTGTGGGCGCCGGTGTGATTGAGATCTTCTCGCTTCAAATAAATGCGAGCCCCGCCGCAGTACTCGGTCAGCCGTTCGGCGAAGTAGAGCGGATTGGGACGACCAACAAACGTCGTCAGAAGCCCATTGAGTTCGCGATGAAACTCGGGGTCTTGTTGGGCTCGCGCATACTCGGCGGTGAGTTCTTCGAGAGCGTGCATGAGCGTCTCAGGCACAAAGCGGCGACCGAATTCGCCGAAGCGTCCGAGAGCATCGGGAACATGGCTCGTCGCCGTCCCGGAAGTGGTCATTGTCGACATGTTGAAGCAGTCCAAAGTGGAGACACGAGATCGAGACGGCGTTCTGCTGAAACGAACTCAGGAGTTGTAGGTAGTTCGCGGGTCATCGGCATCTGAATGACTCCGCCTCAATGAGGCGGATCTTGCTCGCTGACTGTGGCTTGCGAGCGTTGGATGTCTATTGGAAGTTGCCGTGATGCACTCTGCGTTTGCTCGACCGAGCGTCCTACTGACCCAACTCCTGATCGCTTCGTTCGCCTGGCGACTAAGCCCGTTCGGGAGCCTTGCCGACATCTTTGCCAGCGGCCTTCATTTTCTCTTCGAGTTGCTTACGCACCTTATCCCAGGCGTGGTCCATCAATGGCACGGCGCATGAGCCCTTGCCTTTGCACTCGTTGAGTCCTGGCTTCTCGCCGCAACCGCCTTGTACTTTGCAGGCATTTTCACCAGCACATTCATGCGAGGCGAAGGTCGCACAAGCTCCGGTTCCGGCGCAATCGTTGTTGCCGCCTTTGCCCTTGCCCTTGCAGGTGTTGAGTCCTCGGCACAGGTGCAGATCAGCTTTTTTCGCAGCCTCTTCAGCTGCTGCTGCCGCTTCCTTGGCTTCTTCGGCGGTTTCAACCTTCGGCTTCGGAGCCTTCTCACAACCTGTTAAGGAGCCTGCGAACAAACCGCCGAAAGCGGCTACGGTGATTTCATGAAAACGACGTCGACTCAGGTCTTCCGACATATTGGCTCCACGAAGCAGATGAGGGGAAATGTCACCCAAAAGAGGCGGGCATCTTGGTGGCGGTTGAGCGATTTGCAAACTCGCTACGACTGAGCCGCATGCAACTCATCCGACTTCCTTGCTTGCGTCTGTTCGCACCAATTCAATCGCTTTTAAGTCGCCCCCTGACAGCAGACCGTATGAGTCTGTTGAGCGCTGATGCAGCTTGTGACGCGCGGCAGCAGAAAGACAGCGAGTACACAGATTCGAGGCTCTTCCGCGTGCTTGAAACTCTTTCGAAGCGAGGGCTAAGATCTTAGGTCCGCTTATTGGAGCGGTTTTTTTGTGCTTGCGTTCTTGGACCGAGCCTCGCTTTGTGCACAAGCTGGTGTCGTGATGGACACAGTGTCGTTTGCGAGTCCTCACGGGATTGCTGTGGAGAATACAGCCTTGAGAGCGATTATCAGCGATATTCACGGCAACCTTGAAGCACTCGAAACCGTGCTCGCCGATATCAAGTCTCAAGGCATCAACGAGATCTACTGCCTCGGAGATATCGTTGGTTACGGTCCTAATCCCCGAGAATGTGTTGACCTCGTCCGTAAGAATTGCGTTGTGACGCTGTTGGGCAATCACGATCAAGGGGCGCTCTTCGATCCCGAAGGATTCAACGCCGGGGCCGAACGCGCAATCTTCTGGACTCGACAGGTTCTAGAAGGCGGAGCAGGGGCAGATGCTCGGTGGGAGTTCCTCGGTGAACTGCCTCGCATCCACAAAGAACCGCAACGGCTTTTCGTGCATGGATCGGCACGTAATCCGCTCAACGAATACGTCTTCCCCGAAGACATTTACAATCAACGCAAGATAGAACGCATCTTCTCTTTGGTCGAGAAAGATTGCTTCCAAGGTCATACACACATCCCAGGCATCTTCACTGAGGACTTGAATTTCCTTACTCCCGAGGAAGTGAATTTCGAGTACCGATTGGGGACTCAAAAGCATTTGGTCAACGTAGGCTCGGTTGGACAGCCGCGTAACGGCGTCCCGGATTCTTCGTATGTCATTCTCGATGGCGACAAGCTGACTTTTCGCCGCGTGAAGTACGATGTCGATAAGACCGCGAACAAGATCTATGCGATTCCCGAACTCGATCGTTTCCTCGGCGACCGCCTCAAAGAGGGCCGGTAAGGCATGGATCAGAAGCAGCAGGAACAACGTCGGCTATTCACGTTTAGCATCACGTTCATGGTTCTTTGGCTCGGTTGGTTTGTCGCCGGGCCAATTCTTTTTCCGGGACTGTTTCCGCAGAAGCAGCCTGAGGAAGTCGCGAAGGCTCCTGGAGAGAGTGATCCGGACAACGACGGCGATGACGCCAAAGTCCAGTCAGCCGAACCCGGCAAGGAAGGTGAAAAGCCTGCTGCGCCGGCCAAACCTCAGCTTGAAGAGCATCTCACAAAGACTGTGACGCTCGGGTCGATCGATCCTCAGACCGGCTACGGAATGAAGGTCACTTTGACTTCGGTCGGTGCCTCGATTCAGTCGGCTTTGCTGAACGAGGATCGCTATCAGAACGCCGATCGCAAGTACCGCAAGGGGCCACGTCCGCCACTGCAGCTCGTTGGCAACAATCTCGCGGCGGATGCCGAGCTGTCGCCACTTGATCGTGATCGCAAGCCGCTGACGTTTGATCTGTCGATCGAGCGAGTTGATAAGCAACTCAAGAAGATTGATCGCGCTGCGTCGCTCAAGACCGTGAATTGGAAGGTCGAGAATCTCGAAACCGACGCCGACAACAAAGACATTTATACGTCAGCTTCATTCGTCGCTCGTTCGCCCGACGGCAAACTTGAGATCACTAAGTCGTACAGGCTTAATCGGATTGCCAAGGACAAGCTCGCCGTTGCCGGAGTGCGAGACAGCGATGCGGCGCCTTACACGCTCGATGTCAGCGTCAGCTTTAAGAACCTCACCGAGAAGGACGACGCCGAAGTCGTTTACACCCTTCAAGGGCCAGTGGGATTGCCGCTCGAGAATCCAGACGTCGCGCGAAAGTATCGTGACATCAAAGCTGGCTTCTTAAATGACAACGGATCTGTGACCGCTCAAACCGTGACTGCAACTGAGATCGTGAAAGCGATCGATAAGGGCGCGGTGGAAGATTGGACCAAGCCGATCTCCTATCTCGGGATCGATCTTCAATACTTTGCGGCACTGGTGGTGCCCGGCGAACCTCAATTGGAGAAGCCCTACTTCGCACGATCGCGAGGTGTTTTGGTTGATAAGGGCACAAAGAAGGAGCACAGCGACATCAGCGTCGAGCTAACGTCGAAGCCGCTCGAAGTATCTGCTGGTAAGAAGGTCGAACATCGTTTGAAGCTCTACTTGGGGCCCAAGCGAGAAGAGCTTTTGGGAACCTACGAAGCGACTGGCGTGTTTGATTACGGCTGGTTTGGAGCCATCAGCCACTTGCTAGTGCGACTGATGCGGGCCTTCCATTCGTGGGGGGCACCATATGGCCTCGCGATTGTGATGCTGACAGTCATTGTGCGTTGCATGCTCTTCCCGCTTTCGAAGAAGCAGGCAATGAGCGGCAAGAAGATGAAGGACTTGCAGCCGCTCCTGAATGAGATTCGCGAGAAGTACAAAGACGATAAGCAAGCGTTGGCCACCGCTCAGATGGAGCTCTATCGCAAGGCCAACTTCAACCCCTTTGGTGGATGCTTGTTGGTTTTCCTACAGTTGCCCATTTTCATTTCGCTCTATCAAGCCATTAGTAACTGCATCGACCTGCGACTTGCTGTGCTGCTCTACATTGGCGATCTCTCGGCGCCTGATGCGATGTTTGAGTTCCCGTTCCCACTGCCTTGGCTGGGGCCGGACTTCAACCTTCTCCCGCTGATTACAATGGTGCTGTACTACCTGCAGCAGAAGCTCTTCATGCCGCCGCCAGCCAACGAAGAGGCTGCGATGCAGATGAAGATGATGAACTACATGATGATCTTCTTCGGCTTCTTGTTTTATCACGTGCCGGCGGGACTGTGCGTCTACTTCATCGCGTCCAGCCTGTGGAGCATGGCCGAGCGCAAGGTCATCGAATACCTGCCAGATCCTCCACCCCCAGCGCCAGAGCAACAGCTTTATGACGCGCAGGGCAAGCCGATCGGACCAAAGCCCAAAGAGCCTGGCTTCCTCGGCAAGCTCTTTAAGCAACTGCAAGAAGCTGCTGAGTTGCAGCAACAACTGCAGAAGGAAGAGAAGCACAAACGCGACAAGAAGTGAGCCCGCGAGCTTCATTGGCCTCGCTGGTTCCGGCTTGGGGCGCGACGTCAGTGAGGTCTCTTAAGGCTCATGGCATAGACCTACTCGATCTCAAAGGATCTTCTCATGCGATTGGCGAAGATTGCGTTGGCAAACGGTGAGCAGCGACTGGCTGTCGTGAATCAGGACCACCTGCAACTGCTCGATTTGCAACAGGTCGAGAAGGTGCATCGCCTTTCCGACATCTTGCATGCCCCTGATCCCGTCGGACTCGCCAAGTTCCTAATCGATCGAAAGGCAGAGCCGGTTGCTTTCGATCGAGCAACCTTTCTCGCACCGATTGACTATCAAGAAGTGTGGGCTGCGGGCGTGACCTACAAACGAAGTCAGGTCGCGCGGATGGAAGAGTCGAAGGCCGGAGCTAGCCATTACGACAAGGTCTACACGGCTTCGCGTCCTGAGATCTTCTTCAAAGGAAACTCGAACCGAGTCTCCGGCCCCGGTCAGCCAGTGCGAGTGCGATACGACAGCAACTGGTCGGTGCCCGAGCCCGAATTCACCCTGGTGATTTCACCGGCTCTGAAGCTTGTGGGCTTCACGGTTGGCAATGACATGTCAGCTCGCGACATCGAAGGCGAGAACCCGCTCTATCTGCCTCAGGCCAAGGTCTACAAGCAGTGTTGCGCGTTGGGACCGAGCATCCTCCTTAACGACGGCACGCTCGATCGCACGGCGACGAAGGTGAAGCTCACGATTCACCGCGCTGGTCAGTCGGTCTTCCAAGGCGAGACGAATTTGGGACAACTCGCGCGAACGTTTGAGGAACTGATTAGTTGGCTGGGGCGCGAAAGTGAGTATCCCAACGGTGCGTTCCTACTTACTGGAACCGGCGTTGTTCCGCCCGACAACTTCACGTTGGAGAACGGCGACAGTGTCTCGATCGAAATCGACGGCATTGGCACGTTGACCAATCCGGTTGTGAAGGATCGTGCTCCCGAATAGCGAGGACGCATGACTTCAACTTTGGGTTGCCCGAGTTCCTGGTCGGCTCACTCGACCTGAGCTTCGTATAACCAACAGCTCAAGACCTGAAGAAGCATTCGCACGTTAAGTCTGAGTTTGAAGAACTCCGTCGAGCCGTTTAGCTGTGGCTGGTTGTGAAATGTGTTTGTCGTCGAGCGATTTGATGCTCGCGAACATGCTTCTCATCGAGCTTCAGCTAAGCGGCTCGTTCCATCTATCGGCACTTGCAAAGACAGGAGAGCGTCATGCGGCGAACGGCGTTGTTGTGTGTCGTGCTGAGCCTCATTGACTTGGCGAGTTCGTTGGTGAATGCCGACGACAAGTTGGTCGACTGGGTCAGAGTCACTGACCAAGCGGGATGGCGAGCTCGCGACTCGCAGGGCGAAGTTGTGTTTCGCAATCGTCTTTGGGTCATGGGCGGATGGTTCGATTCCTTCAACGCGCCACCACGAGACGTGTGGAGTTCACTGGATGGTCGTGAATGGACGCTCGCCACGCCTGAAGCTCCGTGGAAGCACAGCGACTTGCCCATGACTTTGGTTTTTCAAGACCGCATGTGGCTCATGGGTGGTTGGTACAACGGTCGTCTGCCTGGGCATGCGGCGAGCCACGAGGTTTGGTCGTCTCAGGATGGCAAGCATTGGGAACAAGCCACGGCCAGCGCGGGTTGGTCAGCTCGAATTGCCGCCGCTGTTGTTGAATTCAAAGGCCGCATGTGGGTGCTCGGGGGAACCGAGAACTACTACTTCGGGGATGACACCAGCCTGAAGAACGATGTGTGGTCGTCAGCCGACGGCAAGGAGTGGAAGCAGCACACGGCGAATGCAGGCTGGTCGCCTCGCGCTTATCACCAAGCGGTCGTTCACAACGGCAAGATGTATGTCTTCGGTGGTGGAAACTATGTGCCCAAGTACCAAGCGACGAACGATGTCTGGTGCTCTGAAGATGGCGAGCATTGGACGCGTTTGACCGAGCATGCTGACTGGTCACCGCGCTTATGGTTTTCGTCTGTGGTGTATCGAGACCGAATGTGGGTCTTCGGAGGTTGGTCAAACAACCCGTCCAAGAACTGGGGCGATGTTTGGCATTCCGCAGACGGAGTGAAGTGGGAGCAGCTCAAGTCGAACGTTTGTTGGAAAGAGCGACACGAACATTCGGCCTACGTCTTCAAGGACAGCATCTTTATTGCTGGAGGACATGCTCAGCCGCTGAGTCGCGAAGTGTGGTCTTTGACGTTGCCTCAAGACTGGAAGCCGTAAGCTCCGTTGGCGCAAACATGATGGTTCAACGCGAGTCGTGTTGGGTCGCGCGTCTCGACGTCGATGCTCTATAACTCAGCCATCTGACTGGACCGTTCTTCCTCGTTGCTGATTCGAAATGCCGACCGACAACTCATCCACATCCTGCACGTTCGAGACAAGCCGCTCACCAGCAACGCGTTGTGCCGTGTTGGGACTTGGGACCAACGGGGCGTATATCGCCGAATCTCTGTCGCTGAATGGCTTCGAACTCGTTGCAATAACCGCTACACACGGTGAAGAAGCCCGATTGGTAGACCTTCAGCGGCATCCACTCTTGGGGCAGAAGGTCATCGGTCGGGACGAGTTGCTGAAGCGGCGCGATCTTGATTGGCTCGTTGTGACATCACCGCTGGCAACACGAGCGGCTGATACTCGGGCTGCAATCGATGCAGGTTTCAATGTTCTGATCGAAGCGCCGTTAGCAGCTTCATTTGGAGAGACCAAGACGCTGTTGGAGTTGGCGAAGAAAGCGAATCGAGCTTGCTTGGCTTGGGTTGGTCCGCGCGACGACTCTGATTTTCGGCAAGCGTGGAGCGTTCGTCAGTCAGGGCAACTCGGTCGGCTTCGTTCGGCGGTTTTCACTCTGCGTCAAGCGGCGGCGTCTGGTCTGCCCGCAACTTGCAGCGCGGCCGACTCAGCGAATTCTGCGACAGTCGATCTGCTGACCACTTTTGGTTGGCGGTACTTCGATCAACTTCTGAGATTGATTGATCAACCCATCGTGCGGGTCTTTGGTGTCGTCAATTGCGGGCAGTTGTGCTTTGACTCGCTCGCAAGTTGCGGTGCCCAGAGCGAGCAGGAGTGTGGGTTCCTCGCCGTGATCGAGTTCGCCGATGGATGTGTGGCTCAGATTGAGATCGATCTCGCGAGTTCCACAACAGTGTCGCCGCAATGGCTGCTTCAAGGCGATCGTGGTGGCTATGTCAAAGGCAAACAGAGCTGTCTCGAACGCGACGGTGAGATCTACGAAGTCGACATTGCGACTGAATCGCGCGAGCCGTTTGAAGAGCTGCGAGCGCCGACCGAGTCAGTGGCCCTCGAAGTTCAACACCTCGTAAGGGTGGCAGGTCTCATTGAAGCAGTGAGAGAGTCCTCGCGGTTTCGCGACGTCAAACGTTTTGAGATTTAGCCGCGTGATGAGCACAACGCGGCTTCGAAGCGGCTCTCGATCACGATGCTTCGCGGAATCGCAGGTTGGGCTTTTCGACAGTCACCAGCGTGTTTGGCGGGATCTTCTTGCTCATGATCGTCACGCCAGCCCCGATCATGGAGTTCGCACCGATGACGGTGTCGCCTCCCAGAACCGACGCGTTGGAAAAGATCACAACGCCTTCTTCGATCGTGGGATGTCGCTTACGACCGCGAATGATGTTGCCTTCTGAGTCACGCGGGAAATTCACGGCACCCAATGTGACGCCTTGATAGAGCCGCACGTTTTCGGCGATCTCTGTGGTCTCGCCGATCACCACTCCGGTGCCGTGATCAATGAAGAACGAGCCACCAATTGTGGCTCCCGGATGAATGTCGATTCCCGTCCGATTATGAGCCCACTCAGACATCATGCGGGGGATAAGCGGCACACCGAGTTGATGCAGTTCGTGCGCGAGTCGATGCACCGTGACGGCTTCAAGGCCGGGATAGCAGAAGATGATCTCGTCGGGAGCTTTCGATGCTGGGTCACCGTCGTGCGCGGCTTTCACGTCGCTTGCGAGCTTACGCCGTATCGCGGGCAAGGTTTCGAGGAACTCGATGGCAATCTCCTGAGCCTGCTTTTCGAAGTCCGCAACTCGCGCTTGATCGCAAGCTTCTCCGGCGATGTCGGCCGCGAAACGAAGTGCTCGCGCGATTTGCTCTGTCAGCGAGTCATGCATCGAATCAATTAGGTCGCCGACGTAGTAGACGACGTTCTCCATGTTGAGATTCTGGCGGCGACGATAGCCCGGAAAGAGAACCTCTTTGAGGTCTTCCGTGATATCGATGACAGCCTTCGAACTGGGAAGCGGGCAATGTCCCAGATGATTGATCATCGCGATGTCACGATAAGACGCGACGATTCCTTCAGTGACTTGCGGCAGACGAGAACGCAGCGAGAGATCGGTAGCCATCAAATGCCTTCCAATGAAATCCGCTGTCGAGTGGGATCGACGCGGGCAGCGAATGCGGTGCGGTAGTCCTCACGAACCAATTGGCTCCAGCGAGTCGTGACCGGCTTGATGAGCCAGCATCAAGCCGGCTAGGTACACACCCCGAGGTCTACTAACGGACGCCACTCAAAGCGGCAGCGACAACAGCGGGGTATGGGTGTCATAGGAAGTGGCTTGGTAAAGACTGTGAACAAGCAACGAGATCTTGGATGGCCCATCGAGCAGTCGCAGTTTTTGTGCGAACTCGAATGCAGCGGACCTTTTGATGAGGAAACTGGTTCGTCCTCAGAATCGGTCTCCTGACGATCGTCGCTCTGGTCGTTGAGAGTTGAACGATTCTCATAACCCGAGCCGTTGGACTTCGCCGCGTTCCTTGATCGAAGCCTAGAGTCTTCGTCATGCGAAAAGTTTAACAGTTGGCATTCGAGCGGATGCCAGGGCGTTCTTCCGCAATCTACTACAGACTTTCGCCCTCAGTCGCGCGACGTTGCTCGTCGTATGAGACAGCTGCGATCGGTTTTGACCGCAACGTGCCAGGCTCCAAGTTCTGATGGCCACAGGGCTTGATCCGATCTTTCTTCTTGTCGTTAGCGTCGCTCGTCGCAGTTTTCAGGATGCGATGATCGACGATTTCGGATTCGTCTGGGCCGTTCTTGGTTTCTCGGTTCGAGTTACTTAGCCTCTCGGTCAGGCTTGGTTTCAGCTTCTAACATCCCAGTCGCGAAGGACATCACCATGGGACTCTTCGACAAACTACGTGGCGAGTTGATCGACATCATCGAGTGGGTCGACGATTCGAATCACACCCTAGTCTGGCGGTTTCCTCGTTATCAAAACGAAATCAAGAACGGCGCTCAGTTGATTGTGCGACCGGGCCAGATGGCCGTGTTCGTGCATCGCGGCGAATTAGCTGACGCGTTCGGCCCTGGCCATTACGAATTGAAGACCGACAACCTGCCACTCTTGAGCACTCTGCAAGGCTGGAAGTACGGGTTTAACAGCCCGTTCCGTTCTGAGGTTTACTTCGTCAGCACGCGTCAAATCACCGATCTCAAGTGGGGCACTCCCAACCCCATCATGCTGCGCGATGCGGACTTTGGGCCGATCCGTTTGCGAGCCTTCGGCACTTATACCTTGAAGGCCATCGATCCCAAGATCTTGCTCAAAGAGTTGGTGGGAACTGACGGCAACTTCGAGACTGATGAAGTGGCAGAACTCTTACGGTCCATCATCAATACGGCCTTTGCCGACATGATCGGACAACGCAAGATCGCCGCGTTGGACTTGGCTGCTCATTATCGAGAGTTGTCAGATGACCTGAAGAAGATGGTTTGCGAACGTATCGACGATGAGTACGGCCTAGAGGTTACACAGCTCTTCATCGTGAATGTCTCGCTGCCGGAAGAAGTCGAGAAGGCTCTCGATACTCGATCGAGCATTGGTGTGATGGGAGACCTCAATCGCTTCCAGCAGTACCAAATGGGGCAGGCGATCGGAGCTGCCGCAAACAATCCGGCTGGTGGAGGGGCTGCCGATGGCATGGGGTTAGGCATGGGCTTCGCAATGGCTCAGCGATTCATGCAGATGGGTGGAGCGAGTGCCGCTCCGGTCGCTGCTGCTGTCGGGGCGCCCGTTGCGGCTCCAATGTCGGCACCTGTGCCGCCGCCAGTTCCTCAAGTCAATTGGCATGTCGCGATCAACGGACAAAGCCAAGGGCCGTACTCGACCGACCAACTGATTCAGGGCGCTCGTTTGGGACAAGTCGCACCGAGCACACTGGTTTGGACGGCCGGGCTTGATGGTTGGAAGCAGGCTGCTCAAGTGCCACAGCTTGCCGCGGCCTTCCAACAGGTTCCGCCGCCACCGCCGCCGATGTAATTCGAGTGACACTCATCCAACAGCCGCTTCTCATGAGGCGGCTGTTTTCGTTTCGGGATGTGCCATCGCTACAAGAGCGTCACTCAGCGAAGTGCTTACTCCTCGACGAGAACGCTCGGAGGAACTGGTGCGAGTTCAATTCCCTTGTAGATCTCAGCCAGTCGAAGCGTGAGGTTCATCGACGGGATCGTGAGCTGAGCATCGAGGCCTCTGGCTCTGAGGTAGCCCCATGCATCGGTGTGGCTCATTCGCCAAAAGACTTCGGCTTGATGCTCCCATTGCGACAACAACACATAAGCCTTCAGCGACTGCAACGACTCGTAATGACGGAACTTCGTTCCTCGATCGTATGCCTCGGTCGATGATGACAAGACTTCGCAAATCATCTGCGGATTGAGCAGCACCATGCTTTTCGAATCATCGAACTCTGGCGAACTGCAAGTCACCGACACGTCGGGGTAGGTGTAGAGGCCCGTGGCTGACGTCTTGATCTTGGTATCGCTACCAAAGACCTTGCAGGGTCGGCCATCCAACGCATTGACGAGTTCATGGCCTAGTCTCACCGTGATCTCTGAATGCGTCGAGCTGGCCCCCGACATCGCAAACACTTCGCCGTTGAAGAACTCGCTTTTGAAATCCGCGTGTTCTTCGAGAGCCAAGTACTCGGCTTCGGTAATTAGCCGAGACTTTGCTGCAGATGTGACTGCCGTCATGACACGATTCCTCATCGATCAGATACCGACTGGCCGGGCGCCGTTCGTGTTGTAAGTCACGGGCTTGCTCAATGGGACAGTTTGAAAGGCGTGTCCTTTCGAGGGCTTTTAATCCACGTACACGAACTCATTGAGGCAGAGCAGTACGTGGCAAAACTCGGTAAGTGCTTTGTCTGTGGCCGCGGCATCTGTACCGAAGCTGGCTCGTTGAGATTCGACGAATACCAGCATCTTAGAACGCTCGTCGTTACTCGGTGTTCTGGCGAAGGCGAACTGATAGGCGCGGTCGATTGTGGCTTCGAGCGGCGTATCTTTTGATGGCTTGATGCGGACAAAGAGCTTCTCGGCCTGCTGCCTCACGAACGGAGAGTTCATCATGGCGAGTGCTTGAGTCGGGACGGTTGTTGCGACTCGCTCGCCAATGCTTTGAGTCGGTTCAGGAGCGTCGAACATCGTCATCAGTGGGATGAGCTCACTGCGCTTCACACGCAGATACACACTGCGCCGCGCGGTGTTGTCCATCACGCTGGGGCCGAACATTGTCGCATCCAAGTTGCCGCCAATGGCGAGCAGTGAATCGCGGATGATCTCTGCCTCCAAACGGTGCGGGCGGAAGTGCCAGAGGTACTTGTTGGCCGGGTCTTTCTTCATATTGTCGGCGTCGACTTCATGAGACTGCTGATACGCCGCACTCAACATGATTTGCTTGTGGAGCGGCTTCAATTTCCAACCACTGCCCAAGAGGTTGCTGGCCAATGCTTCGAGCAACTCGGGATGAGTGGGTTTCTCACCTTGAACACCAAAGTCGTTGGGAGTGCCGACAAGTCCCTCACCAAAGTGATGGTGCCACAGTCGATTCACGATGACACGAGCCAACAATGGACCGGCACCGGTTTCGACATTGGTCATCCAAATCGCGAGGTTGATACGCGGGTCGAGTTTGGCAGACTCGGACTTGGGATCGGTGACGGGAGTCGCTCCTCGATAGAGCACTTGAATCACGCCGGGCTCGGCCTTGCCTTGCTTGTTGTCGACTTCGCCTCGTCTGAGGAAGTAGACGTCTTGGCCGCCAGAAACGGTCGTGTAAACGTCGGACAGATTCGGTCGCGGAGTCGCGGCGATGTGGTTACGAAGAGCACCAACGACTTTTGCGGTCTCGACATCGAATGGTGCGAACCATTGAGCCATTGATTCACGGAACGCTTCCGGAAGTTTGTTGCCATTGGCCGCGAGGATCGCCCGAATTTCACTGACATGCTGCGGCTCAAAGTCACCGGCCCAAGTAGCGGGCAGTGGTTCGGTGCTGAGTGAGAATCGCATACGACCGATACCGAGGTCGCGGAACTTCAGCTCGAATGTCAGTTCGGTTCCACTGGCGAAACCAGCCAAGGGTACCTCGAGTTCGAAGACGGCCGCGTTGTCCTTCTTAGCAGTTGTCCTCACGACCCACGCTGTTGCTGGCTTGCCATCGACGGCATTGCTCAGCGGCTGATCCTTGTCTTCAAAGGCGACGAAGACGGGCTTCAGTTTCAATTCGATCGGTGCATCTTTGGCATTGGGATCAACGGGCTTGGCCGTGACCTTCAGCTCTGCCAATTGAAAGCTGCCATCGCCATTCAAGCCTGGCCCCTTTTGCGGCAGTGCCTTATCCGTGAAGGTATCCAGTCGCAGTGAGGTCACGTTCTTCTGATGAGTTTGAAAGGTGATCTCATAGCGTTCTTCGTTGGCCACGTTGCGACGCTGACCTCGTTGCGCTCGCTGGCCGCGTTGCCGAATCGTCGAACCTGGATTCAGCAGCCCGTCGTGCACGATGAGCCCCGAAGGTAGGACCTTCAGATAAGAACGCTCGGCATCGACCGCTGTCGCTTCCATGACTTGCCAACGCGGGGCTTCGGGTTGCTTCGCTAGTTCTTGAGCACGCCATGTTTCAAATCGCTTCGGCAGTTCATTCGCTGCGAACGTCCTAAGCGCGGCAACGAGTGGCTCTTGAGCGGCTTGATGTTTTTCAATCGCCGCTTGGGTCACAGCAGGATCAAGATCGAGCGTGCGATTGCCTTGCACGGTTCGAGCCAGTGACGCTGCCAGCGCGTAGTAATCCTGATGCGGGATCGGGTCGTACTTGTGCTCATGACAGCGAACACAGCCCAAAGTCAGACCGAGCATAGAACCGCCGATGGTCATCATCATGTCGTCGATTTGGTCGTAGCGAATGCGTTCGACAGTCTTCGCGGTGATCTGTCCGGGATAGGGGCCAGCGACGAGGAATCCCGTTGCTGCGGCGCCTTCAATCTCGTCAGGCTGAATCAAATCGCCAGCCAATTGCATGCGGACAAACTGGTCGTAAGGAGTGTCTGCATTGAGCGCCTTGATGACCCAGTCTCGATAGTGAAACGCACCGGGACGGAAGCCGTCGAACTCGTACCCGCCGCTCTCGGCAAAGCGCGCAGCGTCGAGCCAATGACGCGCCCAACGCTCGCCATATCGCGAGCTGGCGAGCAGTTCGTCGATCACCTTTTCGAAGGCGTTGGGAGCACTGTCATTAACGAAGGCCGCGACTTGCTCTGGCGTTGGCGGCAAGCCAATCAGATCGAAGTAAGCTCGGCGAATCAGCTTGTCTTTGCTTGTTGGTTTATTGGGCTTCAGACCTTGAGCTTGCTGAGCCTTCAGAATGAGTTCGTCGATTGTTGTCGTGCCATTTCGACTCGACGGGTTGCTTCCGTTTTCCGGCTGAGACTTCAATGGTTGAAACGCCCACCATTGTTTGCCTTCTTCAATGCTGATCTCTCGCTTGGGTTTGATGGGGGCCGCTCCCTTACGAGGATCGGGGGCGCCCATGTCGATCCACTTCGCAAAGTCCGAGATGACTTCTGCTGGCAGCTTGCCAGCGGGCGGCATCTCGACACCGTCGTACTTCAGAGCTTTCAGCAACAAGCTCTCCGCCGATTTGCCTTTGACGAGAACCGCACCCGATTCGCCGCCGGCTGCGATGCCTTCGGAGCTATCGAGATAGAGCTGGCCTTGCAGCTTCTTGGCGGTCTGAGCTTGGACCGAGTGGCAGCTATAGCAGTGCTGCACCAGGACCGGACGAATCTTCTGTTCGAAGAACTTGATACCTTCGTCGTTGGCCTGATCTTGGGCAGCCGCAGCGAACGATCCGAAGAGAACTAAGAGGCTCGCATCAAGAAGTTTCATGGTGAATTCCGTGCGGGAGAGGCTGATTTCAAGGCGGGAATGGTCAGAGCAGGGCTTGGGTTATAGCTCACGAACAAGGCATTGAAACGATCGATGGGCACTGGCCGACCAATCGTTGGCAGCCGCGCGGCACGACCTGACGATCGGCACTCATTCGCGTTATTGCTGCGACCGAACCAAGTGCGCTGTCGAGGTCTGCAACTCATCGACGTAAGCCAAGAAGTGCTCGTCGAGCGCCGGGACGACGACCTGCAATCGCTTTTGCAGCGACCCTGGATCTGACGAAGTCCGCAGGTCTTCGAGGTAACTCAACAAAACAGCTCGCGTCTCGGGGGCTCCATGTAACATGAAATGCACCCAAGCCCAGGCTTCCTGATAGTCACCTTGGCTCATCTGGCTGACTTCTTTGAGCGACTCCAATCGCTCTAACCCCGGCTTCCAACCTTTGCGTTTGGCCGTGGCCAGCTGCTTAACCGAGCCGAGGTTTACCGGCGGAGTTTGAGGTGTGACGACTTCGAAGTATTCGGCCAGGCCTTCGTCGAGCCACAGAGGGACCGCCTTGAGAGCCGAGTGCAACAGCCCGTGAGTGAACTCGTGACGCAGATCTTCTTGGATGCGGTCGCCCCAATAGGTGTAGACGGCGAGCTCATACGGAGTGCCGATGAAGTAGGCTCGACGCGGCGGCAAGGACGGGTAACTCGTCTTGAGATAGTGCTGGTAATGGTCGTCGTTACTGAAGAGGTACACGACGACCGGCTGACCATCCAACTTCACCGCCAAGGTCTCGGCAACGTCCTGCCGGAGTTTGACCAAGTCTTTGATCAACGGGTGGTCGTAACGCAGGCGGAAGTCCGACAGCACCACCAGTTGATCGGCCTGAATTGAATGCCGAGCTGGCAACTCCGCGATCGAGTTTTTCGCGGTATGCCGACATCCCACGGCATGGAGTAGGCATGCCGCTCCCAGCCCGATGGCTCGGAGATGAAATTCGCGACGACAGAATTTCGGGGCGGCATTCCGCATAGGGGCGGGGCTTTGAGACGAGAAGCTTTGAACGCGATCACACAGCCACACTTCAAGTAGAGCAAACAAACTCGCTCGAAATGGGGGCGGATGCTGTCGGAAATCGGCTTTGAGCAGCAAGAGCGATCTCGAACACGAATGTCGCCATGACATCCAGTTGCTGGACTGCTCGTTCCCAACGAAGTCGCGACGAGACTGATTCCATCTGAGTTGTGATAAGTTGCCCGGCTCAGCCCACTTCTACGCGGCACTCGAAAACAGAGAGAACGACCAGCATGCCACGCCTACGCAACAGCTTTGCGAGCCTATTCGGACTCGGGTTACTGGCCCTTACCAACGCGCTGAGGGCTTCTGACATCGAAGCTCGAATGGTCCATCTCCGAAGCGCCAATGTCCGCGAGTGGGCGACGTTCCCGGAGACCGCTCAAGGTGGCGACTTCGAAGCGACCTTTGCCAGTCAGCCGAACATGGCAGAGGCCACTTTGTCGCTGCGACAACAAGACGTGAAGCAGACGTGGCGAGTGACTTTGAATGACCGTGTCTTGGGCAATCTCGTCATCGACGAGAACGACATGCGGATCTATTTCCCCATTGCCGCAGGCACTCTCAAACCAGATGGCAACGTTCTGCAAATCGCTCCGACATCGCGCAATGACAAGACCAGCGACGATATCCGTGTCGGTGAGATTCGCATCGATCCTCGACCGATGGCCGAAGTGTTAAACGATGGCTCCTTGCGAGTGGTGGTAACCGATTCCGACACCGGTAAGCCAACTCCTTGCCGACTGACGATTCTTGATCACAGCCGCAGTTTGCAAACGTTGGGTCTCGAACAACCCGCACGGAACTGGCACGCTCAATTCTCGAAGGACTGGATGAAGGCCATCGCTGACCGGAAAGAGCCACCGCAATTTCCTGCAGCAGGAACCGCAGAATCCGCCCTCGCGAATGTGGCCGTGCGAGCGGGAACTGTTTTCTCGGCAACAGGCGATGTGACACTTGGACTTCCAACAGGTCGTTACACAGTCTTCGCCGGTCGAGGCTTTGAATACTCCCTCGTTCGTACCGAAGTCGTCGTTACCAAGGGCGAAAACGCGACGACGTCTTTGAAACTGCGTCGCGAAGTCTCAACTCCGGGGCTCGTTGCCTGTGATACCCACTGCCACACCCTGACTTACTCTGGTCACGGCGATGCCGCTCTAACCGAGCGACTGGTGACTGTGGCTGGCGAGGGCCTCGAACTCCCGATTGCTGCGGATCACAACGTGCATGTGGATTATCAACCGCTGGCTAAGACCATGAATCTGAGTAGTTACTTTACTCCAATCGTCGGTAATGAGGTCACAACCAGCGTCGGTCATTTCAATATCTTCCCGATCAAGCCGGGAGCGTCAGTCGTCGACCACAAAGAGACAGATTGGGGCAAGCTGTTTGATCGGATCGAAGCAACGCCGGGAGTTCGCGTTGCTATTCTTAATCACGCTCGCGACCTGCATAGCAACACTCGCCCGTTCGGCCCGAAGTTGCATCATGACGTCGTCGGAGAAAATGCCCTCGGTTGGCCGCTGCGATTCAACGCTATGGAGACGGTCAATTCTGGCACAACTCAGTATGACCCTCTGCAACTGTTTCATGATTGGATGGCATTGCTCAATCGAGGCCTGAAGGTTGCTCCGATTGGTAGTAGTGACTCGCATGATGTAGCTCGGCATTTCGTCGGCCAGGGTCGTACCTACATTCGCTGCGATGATCGCGATGTCGGCAAAATTGATATCGACGCCGCCATGAATAGCCTGACGTCAGGCCGCGTGATGGTTAGCTACGGATTATTGACCGAATTAAGCGTCCGCACGAATTCCGAAACTTCTCACCGCGACGCTCACATCCGAGTGCTCGCACCAGGCTGGAGTCAAGCCGATCACTTACGTCTGTATGTGAATGGAGAACTCATTGATAAGTACGAATTACCCACCGAAGCGAACTCGCCGCGAAGGCAGGGAATCGACTGGGAAGGAACCTATCGGCTACCGGCTTTAACGCACGACGCTCATGTCGTAGCGATTGCCACTGGTCCGGGAGTCGATGGATCGTATTGGCGAACAGCCAAGCCTTATCAATGGCTGTCGGAAGATTGGACTCCGCGAGTTATCGGTTGTAGCGAAGCCGTGTGGGTCGATGTCGATGGCGATGGTCGTATTAGCTCGGCTCGCGACTACGCCCAACGAGCCGTTGATAACGCGAAAGGTGATCTGCCGAAGTGATTAAACGCACTTTCGACGTACGACGAAGCTACTGCAGCTCAAGCCGCATACTTGATTAGTAAGGCCCCACAGCCAGGCCAGGCAGAGCAACTTAAGCTCGCATTGAAGTCTGCATCTCCAAAGACACAGGCTGGCTTCGAGCGTTTTCAGGAGTCATTGCATCGACACACACAGGCTCTCAGCATGCCCTGATTCGTCGAGGGACGCCGGTGCGATTTGAAATCTCTTAATGACAGGACTTGGCGTCGATAGCGGCGCGCCGCGTTGATGTTTCCGCCGACCGCAGCCTCGCTGCGTGATCCGCTCCTCGGACTGAAATCAGAGCAGGAACTCCATTATTAATGCGCTGATTCTTCGCGCATTGCGAATCAGGCATGTACTCGGGTGAGTTGTTGCAAAAAGGAAACATCGGTCGCCCAGATGTTGCCAGCGGGCAACATCTCGTTACCGGTGGTATCTCGTAGCAACCCCACGACGTGAGGGTTTTCGAAGCATCGAGTTGGGAAAACTTAGGCTCATCGCAAAACCGTGGGGGTAACTGGTATCAGCCGACGAGTCGGACTTTGGTGGTGTGGAGCGTTTCGATTCTCAGGATGAAGTGGTCGCGGTTGCGGTAGCCGTAGGCTCGGCGTT
>OMIV01000271.1 GCA_900299185.1 Planctomycetaceae bacterium | reverse complement strand
TATATAAAGCACCGCGTGCCATTTCGGCCTTGCCGATTTCGACCGGGGTGCGTTTCAGCCCCTGTTCGATGTTCCAGATGACTTCCGGCTTCAGCTTCTTCGCGAGTTCAACGGCTTTGAGCCCGTCATGCGCAACGCCGACGACTTGAAACCCCGGCGCGGAATGCAAGTGCGTCGCGAGCACTCGGCACAAAAACGGCGAGTCGTCCGCGATGAGAACTCGAATCGGCGATGTCGTCAGTTGCGGCATGAGGTTGAGCCACTGATGAAACACAGATCGAACACAGATAAAGAAACACCTGGAGTGCTTACTACACCCCGACTGCTTCGTGTGCTCCCAGCAACTTGTTGATCAGGGCGAGCAACTGCTCGTCTTGATAAGGCTTGATGAGATAGTCGCTCGCTCCGAGGTCGATGGCTTTCTTGCGGTGCTTTTCGTTTGCTCGCGAAGTCACCATCACGATTGGCGTGTCGCGATGTGCGTCTTGCGATCGCAGTGAGGCCAGTAGCTCATAGCCGTCCATGCGGGGCATTTCGATGTCGAGCAGGAACAGGTCCGGCTTCACGGCGGCGGCCTGCAGCTTTTCGAGGGCGTCGATGCCGTTCGACGCGTCCATCGGCTGCCAACCGGCGGTCTTGATGAGGTTCGTCATCACACGCCGCACGCTGACCGAGTCGTCGACGATCATGATCGTCGGCACTTCGTTGTGTTGCTTGATGCGGTTCACGGGCGAGCTGCGTGTTGGTGTTGGAGTTGCTACATGCCCCAATGACGAGCCCACCAGCTCTGCCGGATCGAGGATCGGGACGACCGAGCCATCGCCCATCAGCGTTGCTCCGATGAGTCCCTTCACCGACCACAAGTGATTGCCAAGCGTCTTCACGACGATGTCACGGCCCGACAGGATCTTGTCGACAGCGAGCGCGATCTGATGACCGCCAGCTTCGATCACGAGCACGGGAACCGTTGAGGTCGAGTCATCAGAAGCGCCCTACAATCGCAGTTGTTGAGCGAGCTTTACGAGCGGATGTGCTTTGCCGCCGATACGCACAACAGGCTCGCGACCGAGCTTCTCGATGCTGTCGCGTTCGAGTCGCAGGATCTGCACGACGGCTTGCATCGGGATCGCGAACGTTTCATTGGCGGCATGCACCATCAACGCTCGCGTGACAGCGAGAGTCATCGGCAAGCGAACGGTGAAGGTCGTGCCAACACCGGCTTGCGACTCGACGCCGATCGTGCCTTTGAGGGCATGCACCTTCGACCGCACGATGTCCATGCCGACGCCGCGACCGGAGACTTCGCTGACTTCCTTCGCGGTGCTGAAGCCCGGTAAGAAGATGAATTGATAGAGGTCTTCATCACTCAATGTTTCAGCTTGAGACGCGGCGATCAGCCCGTTCGCAATGGCGGTTTGGCGGATACGTTCGACGTCGAGGCCGTTGTCGTCGTCACTAATTTGAATGACGACTTGCGTGCCTTGATAGAAAGCTTTGACGCGGATCGTGGCTCGTTCGGGCTTGCCGCGCACGACTCGTAAGGCCGGCGGTTCGATCCCGTGATCAGCCGCGTTACGCAGGATGTGCAGCAGCGGATCGGCCATCTCTTCGAGCAGCAGTTTGTCGAGTTCAACATGCTCGCCGACGATGTCGAGATCGACTTGCTTGCCTTGCTGATTGGCGACGACGCGGACGGTGCGATGCAGTCTCGTCGCGAGCGTTGCGACGGGCACCATTCGAATCCGCATGAGGCGACCTTGGCAGTCGCGGCTCAAGCGACCTTGCCGCGTCAGCATGGAATCAAAATCACCGATCAGCGTCTTGAGTTCGCTGCCGACCGTATTGAGGTCGCTCGTCGATTCGGCCAATGAGCGCGACAGCAAATGGAACTCGGTGTAACGGTCGAATTCAAGCGCATCGAATTCGTCGAGCCGCGCTTGATTGATCTGAAAGTTGTTTCCGACCGTCGCCGCACCATCGCTGCCCGCGTTCTTGAGGCCGCGTCCGCCGAGTGCGGTCACACCGTAACGCGACTCCATCTCTTGAGAGACGCGCTTCAAGCGGTCGATCGTTAGAGCCATCTCGCCGACGAAGTGCTTGAAGTCGGACATGCGTTGCTCGAACGCCGTGCGATTGATGATCAACTCGCTGACGACTCGGACGAGCGTATCAAGCCGCTCGATCGGAACTCGCAGCACTTGCCCCGAGCGACCCGATCGCGGTTCGGCAGCGGGTTTGTTGTCGTCTTCTTCGGCCTTCGCAGCGGCGATGACGGTCTTCGATGCGAACGAGGGCAACGCAGCGACTTCGATTTCGTTTGTGGCGTTTGCATTGTCGTAGGATGGGTTTCCAACCCGTCCATCTTCGGTCTTCTTCGATGTGGATTGTTGAGCCTGCTTGGCCGAAGCGGATGGGCTAGTAGCCGATCCTGCTGGTGCATCAAGTAGCGCGGCGTATTGTTCGTAGTGCCGTGCAATCGTGACCTGCATCGCGTCGTGATCGAACTTGCCGCCGACAAGATCCTGCAACGTGTCGGTCGTGCTGTAGAGCTGCATCAAGATCTCTGCGGTCACTCCGATCTGACCTTCGTAAAGGCGATCGAGTAGATCTTCCATGCGATGCGACAGCTGCGTGACGACTCGCAAACCGACAGCACCGGCAGCACCTTTGAGCGTGTGTGCCGAGCGGCGGATGTCTTGAATGAGGTCTCGTTCGGCGCCGCCTTTTTCGATGCGAGCGAACGCGGCATAGATCGCCTTGAGATGATCGTCGGCTTCTTCGGTGAAGACTTCGAGTAGATCAGAGCTGACTCGCTCGCGGTCGGTGAGATCGATGTCGAGCGCGGGCTTGGCCGGCTCGATTGCAGCAACGGCTGCGACTTCAATTTGCTTTTCGTCGTTCGCTTCGCGAACGAATTCATCTCCCCTCGCCCCTATGGGGAGAGGGGAGCAACCACGCTCGCAGGGTGAGCGATGTTCTCATTCAACGCCGCGCCCGCAATCAGCTCTTCGAGCCGATCGGTCGACTCTTGCAGCAAGTCGATCGTCGAGTCTTGCTGCGGCAAGTGGCCGTCGAGCAATTGCTGTAGCACGTCTTCCATTTGATGCGCGAGGTGCGCGACTTCGTTGAGCCCAATCGTGCTCGCTGAACCTTTCAACGAGTGGATCGTGCGTCGCGCCTGACGCAGCACGTCGAGCGACTCGGGCGAACGGCGGTACTCGGCCAGTGCCGTCGCGAAGTCGTGCAAGTGGTCTTCGGCCTCAAGCTGAAACGCGTCGAGCTGTTCTTGATCGTTGAGCACGAGCGATGAGGGATCGAAGGCGTCTTCGTGTAATTCTTGCTCCGCCAGTCCCTGAGCTTGTCTCAGGGGTTCAACGGTTTCTGCGCTAGTCGTTGTCACGACGAACTCAGCAATCGACGCTTCATCTCCGGCTTCATCAAGTCCTGCCAACTGCGCTTGCAGCTTCGCGGCTGCGGCGATGAAGGCCGCTTCGTCGGCTCGTTTGAGCAAGAGGTCGTCGCAGTAGGACTCGACAAGATTCAGTACTCCGGTCGCGAAGTCGTGAGTGGCGTTGTCCCAAACATGGCGGGCTTCGCAGACAGCTTCGAGTAAGTCTTCTTGCATGCTCATCACATGCGCGAGCCCCGGCAAATTCACGAGCGCGGCCGTGCCCTTCACCGAATGAGCGAGCCGATATGCCTCACGCAACGCGTCGGTTTGCGAAGCGTCCGTGTGATAACCGGCGATGCCTTGCCGCATCGTCGGCAGATAAGACCGGACTTCATCCACAAAACTAACGAGGGCTTCGTGACTGATCGTTCTGGGCATATGAAGGCTCTTTCGCTTGGAATTGCGGTGCGTGTCTTCTCGTACGACGGACTTCCAGTCCGTCGATCGTGACGCGACGGACTAGAAGTCCGTCGTACGGTTTCGGATCTAACTGCGACGCTGACGGCGGTGCGTTTCCTCACCAGTCGCCGCTGGCGTCGGAGTTAGCGTTACCAGAGACCGGCTCGTGCAGTCGCACGAGCCGGCTTCCTTCTGGAGTAACTCGGACGGATCAGCCGCAGGGCGCTAGCCCTCGGTTGGGCGCATCGAACCGGACGCTAGCGCGTTCCGGCTGATGCTTTGATCCGTTGACTGCCTTACTTCGAGAACTCGCTGGCGAGTCCGGCTTCGGCGGCTTCGAGCTTGCCTTCGATCGACGCAACGAGTTGCTGATCGAGCTTCGAAGAGGTGCGTGTCGCAACTGCTACACCGCCACCGTTCGAGGATCCGCCCGGCAACTTGAAGCGGCTGACTGAGCCGTAAAGCTCGTCGGCGAGCTTCGCCATGCTGTTGACGCTCACGGCGGCTTGCTTCGTTCCCGCAGCGGTCTGCTGCGTGACTTCGGCAATGCCGGTCATGGCCTTCGAGACAGACTCGGCACCGCGTGCTTGTTGCTTCGAGGACATCGCGATCGAGGAAATCAGCTCGGCAAGCTGAGTCGAAACGCCGTCGATCTCTTCCAGAGCCTTACCGGCGTCTGCGGCGAGCGTCGTTCCGTTGACCACTTCCTTCGTGCTCTCTTCCATCGCGGCGATGGCTTCTGAGGTGTCGTTCTTGATGGCCTTGATGAGCGTTGCGATTTGTTTGGTCGCTTCGTTCGCTCGTTCGGCCAGTCGTTCAACTTCTTCAGCAACGACTGCGAAGCCTTGACCAGCTTCACCGGCGATCGCGGCTTGAATCGACGCGTTCAAGGCGAGGATGCTCGTGCGGTCGGCGATGTCACCGATCAACTGCACGATCTCACCGACTTCTTGCGACGTTTCACCGAGACGCTTGATGCGCTTCGCACTGTCCTGCACTTGGTCGCGGATGCGTTCCATTCCTTGAATCGTGTTCTTCACGGCGAGAGCACCCTTAGCCGCACTCTCACGTGCCTTCGTCGCAACGCCTTCTGAGGTGATGGTGTTCTCGGTCACTTGTTGGATCGAGGTCGCCATGTCTTCAACGGCGTTCGTCGTTTCGAAGATCTGAGACGACTGCGATTCAGAGCCCGACACGAGATGCTCGGTCGTCGTCTGAATCTGATTGGCTGATGCCGACACCTGCATGGTCGCGTTCTGCACGTTGGCGACGAGACCTCGCAACTGGTCGATCATGTCGTTGACGGACTCGGCAATACCGCCGGTGATGTTCTCTTCGACTTCCACTTTCGAAGTCAGGTCACCGTTCGCGATCAACGCCACTTCGGCCTTGAGCTTGTTGACCGAGGCTTCGATCTGATCGCGTTCTTCACGCGACTGAATCAGCGACAGCGTGTTGTCGCACATCGCGTTGAGCGACACGGCGACGAGACCGAGTTCGTCTTGCGTGACGATTTCGGCACGAGCATCGAACAGACCGATACCGATTTGACTGAGCATGCCCGAGATCGCATCGGCTTGCTTCGTGAATTGCTTCGCGAACCACAGTGACGCGACGGTCACGACGAGTGCGGCGAGAGCAATGATCGCGACTGTGTTCCAGAACGAAGCCACCACTGGCTTACGGACTTCAGCGAGATCGATTTCCGACAGCAGGGCCCAGTTGATGTTGTTGTCACCGGCAACCGCAGCCTTATGGATCGTGATCGGAGTGAACGCCGAGAGCACCGGCTGACCGCGATAGTCGTTGATGACCTTCGAGCCAGTCTTGCCTGCGAGACCTTGCACAGCGGCTTCGGTCTCGACAGTGAATTCCTTCTTGAGGATCGTCGTGCTCACACCGAGGTCACTGAGGAACCGCGTGTTGTTACGCCACAATTTGTCGGAGCCGATGGCGTAGGTCTCACCGGACTCACCGAGGCCGGTTCGCTCGGCCATGATCTCGTTCACTTTGTCGATCGGGATCTGGAAGATCGCGACGCCAATCTTTTGACCTTCATCGAAGATCGGAGTGGCAATGAAGCTGGCGGCTTGGTCGTAAGACGGCGTGTAAGCCTCGTAGTCAACGAGCACGACTGAGTCTGATCCCTCACCCTGCGCGGCCAATGAGAACGCGCGGCCGATGTTCGTCGTCGAGTACGCATCGGTCTTCAACGACGTCGTGAAGTCCAATTCTTTGAAGCACGTATAGACGATGTCGCCGGTCTCGATGTCGACAAGGAAGATGTCGTAGAGACCGAACTTCTTCAGGTAGTTCCGCATGACCGGATGGAACCGCTCATGAGCGTCGCTGTAGGACGACTTGTCGCCCGCGCGATCGAGCTGATCCTTCGAGCCCAGTGGGTTCGTGTTGGCCTTGATGTATTGGTACTGCAAGAAGACCGAGTCATCGTCGAGCTTCGCAACGAGCTGATCGACGGGAGGCAGCTTGCCGTCGTTCTGCTTCTTGTACTCGCCGCTGAATTCGTTCGAGTAATAGGTCTTCAGCTCGGCCTTGTACTTCGCGATGTCTTCGGCGGTGGCCTTGTTCTCATCGCGGACGACTTTAAAAGCTTGATTGAAGTCACGCATGGCTTCGCGAGTCATGCGATTGTCAGCGAAGGTCGCCAACTGCTTGTGGAGTGTGTCGAAGTAGCCTTCGACTTGATGCTGCTTAATGGTTCGGACGGACTCGAGCTGGCTGAAGGCACCGGCCATCAACGCGTTCTCGGTCGAGCGATTGGTGGCCCAGCCGAGACCAATGAGGGGGATGAGCGCGACGGCCAACAAGCCGACGAGCAGCTTGTAGCGAATCTTCGTCGCGATCAGTTTGAACGGGCCCCACTCGGAGACTCGTTCGAACATACTTTGCTTCGCTTCGGACATACTGAGTTACTCCTCGTTAAAAACGGAACGTCGCGCGCGGCGACAGACAGAAGGATTTAAAATCTGCAATTTGAAATTCGTGATTTCAGATCGCGGTCATGGGACAGTTGGGACAAGTGGGACGCAGGGGAGTAATGCAAAACACATGCGTCCCATCTGTCCCAATCGTCCCATTGCATTTCACACCGCCTCGAACTGCCGCATCGCGTCGCTCGCGAAGAAGCGTTCGAGATCAATCACGGCGATCAACTGCTCTTCGAGATCGCTGACGCCTTTGAGATACGGGCTGATGGGATCGTCGATCGCCGCTGTCGGTTGGCGGATGCCGCTTGCCGGTAAGTTTCTCATCCCGACGACGGCATCGACGACGAGTCCTGTCGTCACGTCATGCACCAATGACTTCGTCACGATGATGCGACGAGTCGAACCGAAGTCCTGCGCGTCCATTCCGAGGAACGCTCGCAAGTCGACGATCGAGATGATCTCGCCGCGCAGATTGCTGACGCCGTGCACCCAGTCAGGCACATTCGGCAGCGCGGTGATCGAAGGCAGACGTTGAATCTCAAGCACGTTGGCAATCGGGATTGCGTAGCGGCTCTCACCGAGTTCAAAGACGACATGCTTGGCTTCCGAGCCCATCAACACTTTGCGAGCGGACCCGAGCCCGACACTCGCACCGGGCACGAGAGACTTGCTATTCGAAGCGGGCAACGCGGCGTCGATGGCTGCGATGGTGTTTTCGAGCGAACCTTGATGAAGCTGCCGCTCGATAGATTCGAGATCGGCATTGAGGTCGCTAAGGGCTCCTGCGCCGAAGAGGCTTTCAATGGCGTCCTTGAGGGCTGCGTCCTCGACGTTGCCGTCACCGGAAGCCGCCTCTGCAGCGAGTGCTCGTTCGAGTTCCTCAGGATCAAAGTCGAAGGCCATTGATGGCTCCTGTGATGAAAGGTCAGTCGTGTGTTGCGGTCATGGGAGGGATGGGAAATGGGACGTATGAGACGCATGCGACATATGGGATTTCGGAGGTTGCATTGATCTAAAGACTCATTCGTCCCCTCGGTCTCATTCGTCTCATTTCCCATTAGTCCCATCGTTCGGATCGGCAAGCGGTGTTAAACCGTTGCCAATGTGTCTCTGATGCTGCTCACCAATTGGTCGAGGTCGTACGGCTTTGTGATGTAGCCATCGGCACCTTGCTTCATGCCCCAGAAGCGATCGGTCTCTTGGTTCTTGCTGCTCAAGAGGATGACCTTCATGTCGCTGGTCGCGGGGTCGGTCTTGAGCTGTCGACAAACCTGAAAGCCGTTCTTCTTGGGCAAGACGATGTCGAGCACGACCAGACTGGGATGTTCTTTAGCCGCGACTTCCAGAGCCTCTTCGCCATCACGCGCGGTGACGGCATCAAAGCCCGATTCCGCGAGCGCATCGCGCGTGAGTCGCAACGCCGTCGGGCTGTCGTCGACGACCAGAATTTTCTGCATGGGTTGTGTCTGAGTCATGCTTCAGTTCCTGCTGTGTGCCGAGTTGCTGGAAGCGCGGTGTGTGAACGAGGGCATTACGAACGCTCGTCATAAGACCGTCGTCCGTGTGGCGAGCTGCTGTGTGATGGCGGCGACGATTTGGTCGGGGTCAAACGGCTTCGTGAAGTAAGCCGAGCAGCCGACGAGCTGACCTTTAGCGCGGTCCGTGGCGTCTTGTTTGCCGGACAACATCAGAACGGGGATGTGCCGCGTCGCAGCGTGTTTCTTGACGAGTCGACAGAGCTGAAAGCCGTCGAGCTTGGGCATGTTGATGTCGAGCAGAATCAGATCGGGCTGCCGTTCGCTGAGTGCTCGAACGGCATCGATGCCGTCGATGGCTTCAATGACATCAAAACCATGAGTTCGCAAAGTGGCTGACATCAGCTTGCGGACTGTCGGGCTGTCATCGGCGACCAGCACAGTTGGGGCAGTCGGAGTCTCGGGTGGTGCAACGACTGCCGCTTGCTCGTGACTGACTGAAACATTCTCGACTGACTCATGCAGATCAGTGGCCGACTCCAGTTCGGTGGAGTGTGATTCTGGCCGTGGTTCGATCGTGGATTGGGCAGTCAGTTCGGCTGGCTCGTCAATGCTCGGTGTGCAGCAAGTGGCATCGAACAGAGATTCGAACAACGAGTCCGGTATGTCGCAGCAGAGGGGCGACGTGACGATTGCTGGTGTGTCTGGTCTTACACAGGGGCCGATCGCTTCGACTTGTGTCGGCAATTCGGTGGGCTCATTCGGTGCCGATGGCTCAGGCTCCATAAGCGTTGAGTGTGTTTCAGACTGCGGAGGCGTCAAAGGTTCGGGAGTCACCGAGAGTTCGTCTTCGAACACGCACAGAACTTGGGTGACTTCGACTTCGTCAGCCTAAGTCAGCGCGACAGTCATGGAGCTCTCTGGATCAACCAATGTGATTGATCGAGTTTCATCGTCGAGACAGATTAAGTCTTGTGTCTCGACGGCTTCGATCTCAGCCAGGAGTGATGTCGGACAAGGCTCGTCGACTGTGTCACCTTCGTTATTGTCATCGGCAGCGATGGAGTCGAGTGCGGTGACTTCTTCGATGGAGGCAGCATCGAGTTCCTCCGTCAAACTCTCCAACTCGTGGTTCAAGTTTGCGATGAGATCTTCGGTATCTGGCTCGAAGAAATTGGCCGAGAGTGAAAAGTCGGAATCAGTGCCGTCGTCATTCAGATCGTCGCAGTCCGAGGATTTCAGGTTCCAATCGGAAGCGTGCGCATTGAAGTCCGCGGCTTCGGTTGTGAATCGTTCGACATCGAATAACGGCTGAGCGACGCAGGCTTCAGCGAGTCGAGTGGTTTGGTGATCGCAATGTGGAGTGTCGGCCAAGTCATCAACCGATGGGGCTTCATCACAAGTGCTAAGGAACGGTTGGGCGGCCTGGAGCATGGCTTGCGACCACTGCCAACCGAGGCTCGCCAATGGATGGTCCGGTTGCAGATGTCGAACTTGCTTGAAGCACGATGCGGCATGTCCGGGTGAGTCCGCAGTCCAGCCAAGCCATAGCCAAGTGTCCGCGTTGAAGGCGTCGGCTCGCAAAGCTGATTCCAGATGCAGTCGAGCAAGCGGGCGATTGCCCTCGATAGCCGCCCGGATGCCTTGCTCAAAGAACGATGTGCGATCAGCAACCTGCATGCTGTGGCCCTCAGTCTGTTTTCGGAGGAATGCAAAACAGTGCCGGGGTCGCGGGTTGGTCTGAAGAGAACGTTCAGGCAAACGAACTAGACCTTCTCGATTGATCAGGCTCGCAATCCTAAACCACAGAGGAAGACCGGGAGGGATGTCACATACCTCCCACAGGAGGAATGCCGCGAGGCCATTGGATTAGTTGGTCCGTAACGGTTGCATGACGTGCCGGTCGTGCTGAGGAGGCACAACTCTTACACCGAAGCGACCAAGACTGGTTCTCGTTGAATCGACTGCGCCGAGAGTGCGTCGTGTATCGATAGCTTTGTGTGCGGCAATTGAAGCGATCGTGTTGCGTTTGCTTGGAGTGCGCGGGGCTGATGGAGCGCTCTGAGTCAGCGGCTCGCTGCTGAATTCATCTCTCTTAAACGTGTCACTTGAAAAGACTCCGGACATGCGACCGTCAGAGTCTGCTTCTTGAGTGGATCAAAGAGCGGGTTCAGTCGTGTCTGCGATCGAGCTTCTCAGGCGCTACGGGGCTGGAGTGACAAGCGTGGGAGGGCTCTGTCGAGCCGGAGTACTCCAGAAGGATCGGGCGAGGAGCATGGGCTGGGAGCGACTTAACTCGCGTCGGCCCAGCGGGCGATTTCTTGCAGGTCGACCAGTCTGGCGGCGGGGTCGGGCTGCAGGCAGCGGCGAATGAAGGCGGCGATGTCGCGGGGTTGATCGAGTAGGTTGGGGATCTGCCAGTCGGCGTGAACTTGTCCCACGTCGGCTACCGTTCGAGCCGCGATCAGCGACTTGCCGGTCAATAATCGAAACGCGGTGCAGCCCAATGCGAACAAGTCCGCTCGTTGATCGACGACTTCGCCTCGGAGTTGTTCGGGAGCCATGTATTGCAAAGTACCCGAGATCGTGCGGTCCTCATGAGCCAAGTCTTCGACAGGATTAGCCAGTCCGAAGTCCATCAATTTCACGACGCCACTGGCTGACTGCATGATGTTCGATGGCTTGATGTCGGGATGCACGATCTGTCGCGAATGCGCGTACTCCAACGCAGCGGCGACTTGCCCCAGCGTGCGACGAAACTGGGACTCGGGCAGAGGTCCAACACTACGAACGATCTCTTCTAAACTGACGCCTTCGCAGAACTCCATGACTAAGAAGTAAGAACGAAAGGCTTCGAAGCGACCCAGCATGCGGACGATCGACGGATGATCGAAGGCGCGAATGACGCGAGCTTCGTTCTCGAAGAGACGCAACGCTCGCGCGTCGTACACGAGTCGGTGACTCATCATCTTGAGTGCGACCAATTGCCCCGACGCTAAGTCCTCGGCTTGATAGACAATCGCCATGCCTCCTTTGCCGAGTCGCTTGAGGATGCGATACCCGGCCAGCACTTTTCCTGACAGTGCGTCGCGACCTTGTTGGCCCAGTCGATCCGCCAGCAGCAACGTCAACATGCGGCTCACGATGGGATGTTGAGCAACAGCTTTTTCGAATGCTCGCTTTGGTAAGAACAAGGTCCGCACGGAGTCTCGGGCGACGACATCCGCGGTTCGTAGCTCGTCGGTTAGCAGGGCCATCTCGCCGATGATCTCGCCAGCGGTGCTGGTGCCGAGCAATTGCCGTTGGCCTTGAGCGACCTTCAATGAGATCTCGACGGTTCCGGCTTCGATCACAAACAGCCCATCGCCCGGCGTGCCTTGTCGAATTAACGGCTGACCGGCTTCAAAGGTCTGCTCGGTGAGGTGGCGTTCGAGGGCCTGCACCACCTTCTTCGGGAGTTGCGAAAACGGACGGACGGTCGCGAGACGCGACGGAGGTGCGGAAGCTTCCGGCGAACTGGTGGCGAGTTGGCTCCAATCGAAACTCGAATCGGGATCGATGCGCGTGGACGCGGCGCTGTCGACGGGATCGAGCATGGTCACAGAGTCAGGGCGATCGCTGCCCGGCAACGACACGCTGGTGGTCCCCGGCGATGCAGCAACGCTGTGCGACTTTCCAAAGCGGAAGCGCAACGGGTCGATCAACTCGGGAAAGCGAGCGCAGTAATCGTCGAGCACCGGTGCTTCGTTGGGTCGATTGGCGGCCAGCTCTAAGGCGAACTCATGGCAGACGAGTTCCGAGGATTCGCAAACGCAAGAACCATCGAACCTGCTTCGGAGGACGTCGATGTAGAGTTCGGCGCGGAGTCCTTGTCCTTGGCTCCATCTCAAGAGTTGGTCGGCCAAGAAGACGTCGACGCAATCGCGCAAAGAGAACTCGGGATGCGCGTGGGTGAAACGCCGAGCATCCGCGAAACCATCCGGCGAAGCTAAGCAGACTTGATGGAACAAGGCCGCTGCCGGTCGCCCCAACAGCGGATGGTCCGAGCAATTAACGATCCTCGTCACCAAATCGGCGTCGGGTAGTTGAGAGTCGTCAGTGAAGATGGCAGACATGCGAGCGTCCTCGCGCGAAAAGTCCGAAACGAAAACAGAGGCGGCATGTTGAAGCCCCGATGCTCTCCTTGCACGGTCGCGGTCAAAACAAACTGGAGAGATGGCGGAGTCGTCGAAGCTGACTTGCTTGTGCTCGCGGCCGTTGCATTGGTTGTGTTGTGTCTGGCGATGAATGTCTGATGTCCCTCGCGTCTATGGGGAGAGGGACGGCAGCAATCAGATGAGCTTTTGATGTCGGGCGTTTGAGAGGCGAGTTGCTCAGCAACTTGGTCACAGCAGACGGAGATTCCGATGTCGGAGCTTTGTCTTTGTTGCCCCTCACCCCCGACCCCTCTCCCCAGGGGGGCGAGGGGAGTAAGACGGGGGCGAGTTACTTTCATCTCGCATAAGTCACATCGCGCTCTACGTCGACCTGTCGGTCTTCGCGCCGACTCGGTTTAGTTCGATCATCGCCATTCGTTTGTCGAAGGCTTCAACAACTCGTTCGTTCGGAAAGCATTCATGTCCGAGTCTGCTCCGCTGGATCCCAGTTCGTTTGGCGTACTGCCCGATGCGGCCGCGAATAGCGCCGCATTCCTGAGATTGTGCGAGGTCATTGCGAAACTCCGATCACCCGACGGCTGCCCGTGGGATCGCAAGCAAACGCTGGCGTCGATCAAGCCTTACACACTTGAAGAGACCTACGAGCTGTTGGAAGCCATCGACTCGGACGACAACGCGGCCATCGCTGAAGAGCTGGGTGATGTGCTGCTGCAAGTGGTGCTCGATGCGCAGATCGCGAAAGACGAACGACGCTTTGATCTGGTCGATGTCATCCATGGCATCACCAACAAGATGATTGCTCGGCATCCGCATGTGTTTGGTGACGCTGTGGCTAAGACCGCAGAGGATGTTTCGCAGCATTGGGACAAAGCGAAGCGCGAAGAGAAGAAGGATCGCGAGTCGATCTTGGATGGCTTGCCGGTCGACATGCCGAGCTTGGCGAGAGCGGCTCGGATTGCGAAGAAGGCAGCGCGCGTGGGGTACGACTTTCCGCATCGAGCCATGTTGTTTGACAAGTTGCGCGAAGAGATTGCCGAGCTGGGCGAGGAACTCTTTCCTGGAGGAACAATTCCAGAGATCCCGGCGTCGGTCGACATGCAGCCGGTGCCCGATGAAGAGGTCGAGGATGCCGCTCGGTTCCAGCGCATCGAGAGTGAATTGGGCGATGTGCTGTTCGTGATTGCCAACATCGCGCGTCGCTGGGGCGTAAATCCCGAGGAAGCTCTGCGTCGCAGCAACTCGAAGTTTGAGCGTCGTTTTCGTTACATCGAAACGCGACTCAAAGAGCAGGGCAGCGACATTCATTCGGCGACGTTGCAGCAGATGGAAGACATCTATCAAGAAGGCAAACGTCGCGAGAAAGCTGGCGAGCGTTGAGCGCAGGATGAGATTGTCTTGAAGAGGGGTTAGGCACTTCGGAAATTCGGAATTGAGCGACGCATGACTCTCCGTTGTCGTCAGGCTTTCATTCGCTCAATTCCGAATTTCCGAAGTGCCTGACCCCGCTGCCGGTGATGTACCGCGTTTCGAACTGGGCTAGTCTCCCGCCCGCATTTCAACGGGCCGTTTTAGATTGGCATTCAAGCACAGACTCAGGCGGAGCATTCGGTGACAGACAAACGCGACTTCGACGAGTTTCTCGAAAAGCTCAAGCGACATCACGAACTCATGACCGAGGAGTTGCATAAGGTCGTTATCGGTCAGGATGCCGTGATCGATCAGATCTTGGCGTCGATCTTTACCGGCGGGCATTGCCTATTGGTGGGTGTGCCAGGACTGGCGAAGACGTTGCTCGTCAGCACTATCGCCAAGATCCTCGACGTGCAGTTCAAGCGCATCCAATTCACTCCCGACCTCATGCCTTCGGATATCACGGGCACCAACGTGCTCGATGAAAACGATGCTGGGAAGCGCGAGTTCCGGTTCGTTCCCGGTCCGGTCTTCACCAACATCTTGCTGGCTGACGAAATCAACCGCACTCCGCCGAAGACTCAAGCGGCGTTGTTGCAGTCGATGCAAGAGCACGAGGTCACGGTCGGCCAAACCACTTACCCGCTGCCTGATCCGTTCTTTGTCATCGCCACCCAGAATCCGATTGAGCAAGAAGGCACATACCCACTGCCCGAAGCACAGCTCGACCGTTTCATGTTCAACGTGAAGGTCGATTACCCGACGCTTCAAGAGGAAGAGAAGATCCTGTTGGCGACCACAACGGGCGAGAAGCCCGAGGTCCGCAAAGTGTTGAGCGCGAAGGCGATCGTCTTCTTGCAAAAGCAGATTAGTCAGATCGAGATTGGCCCGCTGACGATCAATTACGTCGCGCGGTTGGTGCGGGCGACTCGACCGGCTGACAGCGAGTCTCCGAAGTTTGTGAAGGAGCTGATTGATTGGGGCGCTGGTCCTCGTGCTGGTCAGTTCTTGATCGCAGGCGCGAAGGCGATGGCTGCGATGGGCGGTCGTCCGAGCGTTTCTTTGAACGACATTCGCCGCGTAGCAGTGCCCGTCTTGAGGCATCGTATTTCGCCGAATTTTCAGGCGCAGGCCGAGGGTTATACATCGGACTCCATCATCGAGCGGTTGGTGAAGGAAGTGCCTGAGCCGAAGATCTCGAAGTACGAGTGACCGGTCGCGAACCCGTATTGCCGGGTTTTCCGAGAAGGGGCTAGAACTCGCCCCCTTTCGCGGAGAGTTTGCCTTTTGGCGGGCTCAATCTGCGCTCACTTAAGACGTCTTCAACCAAGGATGGTGACCGACGCATGTGGAACTGGATGCGTCAAAAACTGTGCCCCGATCTCGCTATTGATCTGGGGACTGCGAACACGCTGGTCAGCGTTGAAGGCGAAGGCATCGTCCTCAACGAGCCATCGGTTGTGGCGCTGCATAAAGGCACTCGGCGAGTGCTCGGTAAGGGTGTGGCTGTTGGCAAGCTCGCGAAGCAAATGCTGGGGAGAACTCCCGAATCCATCACCGCCGTGCGACCGCTGAAGGACGGCGTGATCACGGACTTCGAACTCTGCGAAGTGATGTTGCGGTACTTCATTCAGAAGGCCAGTCGCAACGTGCGCGGCATGCGTCCGCGGGTCATCATCGCAATTCCCGGCGGCATTACTCCGGTCGAAAAACGAGCCGTCTTTAACAGTGCCGAGCGATCTGGCGCGGGCAAGGTTTATCTCATTGAAGAGTCGAAGGCGGCGGGCATTGGAGCCGGTCTGCCAATTTCCGAGCCGATGGCCAGTATGGTCTGCGACATTGGTGGCGGAACGTCGGATGTGGCCATCTTCAGCATGGGCGAGATCGTCGTGGCCGAGACCGTGCGCGTCGCTGGCGATGAACTCGATGAGGCCATTGTTGAGTACATGAAGCAGCACTTCTCGCTGCGAATTGGCTCTCAAACCGCCGAGCAAATCAAGCTGCGACTGGGCAGCGCGTTTCCTCAAGAGCAAGAGTTAACGACTGAAGTTCGAGGTCTCGACACGATCAGTGGTGTGCCTCGCAAAGCCATCGTGACGAGTGAAGAGATTCGCGAAGCGTTGCGTCCTCCATTGGAAGCGATCGTTAACTGCGCGAAGACAGCTATTGAACGCTGCAAGCCAGAACTGGTGGCTGACATCGTCGATAACGGACTGGTCCTAACGGGTGGCGGCGCGCTGCTGCGAGGGCTCGATCGACTGATGCACGAGCAACTGGGCATTCCCGTGCGAGTCGCCGACGAACCGCTCTATACGGTGGCTCGCGGCGCTGCGATTTGTCTCGAACATCTCAACGAGTGGCGCGACCAATTCGACACCGGTCAGAAAGCGGCGTAGCGATGGAGACCGACGTCGAACTCAATCAGGTGTTCTCGGTTGCCCCGATTGAATTGTATTCGCTGTTGGACTTGCCTCGTCCCGCAGGCTGCTCGAATACGACGTGTTTCATTCGTGGATGATGAAAAGGAATTTCATGCCCGGTCACGCCTCCAAAACTGCGCTGCTATGCCTCGGCGTGGGGGGGTTGCTGACGCTGTTGCCGTCGGGCATGACCAGCCTTGTTCGCGACGTTGTTCGAGCCGGCTTTGCTCCTGGTCAACGGGCCTTGCTGGCTGCTAAAGACAAAGCTCAGAAGTCGATCACGACGATGCTGAGTCGCCAGCTTTCGGAGCAGGCGGACCAGATTGAAGATCTGCAGATTGAGCTTGCTGATGCTAATCGTCGCGAACGACGAGCGCGGCTGATTGCGACGAACGCTCTTCAACAAGTTGCCGATTTGCGGCAGCAGCCACAGTCGATTGGAGTCGCCGCGACCGAGCCACTGTTTGCCGCGCGAGCGATCGAAGCTCGAGTGATTGGTCGCGAGTTGCTGAGCTTGTGGAAGTCCAAACGCCTGCTTGATCAAGGTGCTCGCGATGGAGTGCAAGAAGACCAATGGGTGCTCGATGGCAGCGGTCTGAAACTGGATCAAGGTGAAGACGCGAGCTTGGTACCGGGGCTGATGGTGTTTGCTGGAAGATCTGTTCTGGGTCGTGTGAGTGAAGCCGGAAAGTTTGTCAGTTCGGTCGAGCTCATTTCGGATCGCGGCTTTCGTGCAAAGGCGACTGTTGGTCGAGCGTCGGGGCAAGGCTTGTCGTTCTCAACGTCGGGGCTGCTTGAAGGTGACGGTGGCGGCATGTGCCGGCTGACTCAGATTCCGGCAAGCGAAACCGTTGCAATTGGAGATGGCGTCTACACCGTGCCCGCAGACTCATCGGTTGAATCGCCGTTGCTATTCGGTCGAGTCTCCTCGGTAACGCCGGGGCCGTTGCATTGGGATGTGGTTGTGAAACCAGAGGCGAACGCTGACTCGTTTCGAACCGTGCAAGTGCTGACAACGACCTTCAATCCACAACGGCTCGTGGGGAGGTCGCGTTGAAACTCATTGCGTTAGTCATGGCTGCGTATCTGAGTCTCGCGTTGGAGTCGACGCTGTTGCCGGAATTAACCGGCAGCTCGCGCTTCGGCGTCCTGCAATGGGTTGTCCTGCCGTTTGCGGCGTTGATGTTGTCGCGACCGACGGCCGTGGTGTTTGCGGCGATCTACGGATTAGCGATGGATGCGCTGGGCGGAGGCCGATTGGGAGTGTGCTTGATCCTGAGCGTCCTGGGAGTGCTCGCGCTGCAGCGGCTCAGTGCGCCGTCAGCATTGAGTAGTCTCGGTCGTACGGTCGCTCTGACATTGGCGTCGTCGATGGGATTGTCGATGACGTTGTTCGCTGTGGAATCATTGCTCCATCTGCGTGACAGCGACGCTCTGCGAGAGGTCACTCCGGGGATGTTGGTAACTCAGCTCTTGGTGACAGCATTGGTGGGAGCCATCGTCGCCGGATTGGTCTCGACGCCCTGGCGATTAATTGGGATGAAGCGGACTCGTGATCTGGTTTGATCCCATCTTGATACGAAGAAGTCTGACTCGTCGATTGCCATGTTTAATCGCCCGCAAAGCATGCTCACTCCCAAATCGCAGCCCACATCGCTGCGCGCGGAGTTGAACCTCGATCGCAAGCCGTTGCTGCGGCTGATCGTGTTGTTCTGCGTGCTGGTTGCTCCGTTCGCCGTCGTGGCAGTTCGGTTGGGGCATTTGCAGACGACTGATGCCGACGAATTCGCGGTCGGACTCGAACCCAAGTTTGCGGAGTCGTTCGAATCGATCCCAACAACTGACGGTCGCATTCTGATGGGCGGCAGCGTGTTGGCTCGGGATACGACTTCGTACCGGCTGAAGCTGCACTATCGCTGGTTGGAAGAACCGGCTGACGAGCAATGGCTCAAACGCAAAGCCGCCTCGATGCTCAATAAGTCGGATCGACGGAACAAAGCCAAGATCGAAGCTGCGAAGGAACAGTTGCTGACCGAACGACAGCGGATGTGGGAGCGGCTGTCGGATGTAATGGGAATCACATCCGCAGAGTTCGCGGAACGACGTTACGAGATACAGGCTCGCGTGGAGAAGTTGGTCGAGCGTGTCGAACGCAAGAATCAGGATCGGCTCTTAGAAGTCGAAGCCGATCGTCAGCGAGAGCTTGATCAACAACTCGCTCAGCAGAAGTGGTGGGAGTCCGCCGAGACGATCGTGCGCCGCGAATTGACGACTCCGCCGCGACGGCCAAAGACCGAGCCCATCGTCATCAAAGAAGAGCTGAGCTATCACGTCATTGCTGATGACTTGCCGTTCGAACGGATCTCGGAAGTAATCTCGAACTCGACGTTGTTTCCGGGGACCGACTTCGAAGTCAGAACTCGACGTGACTATCCGCAAGGTGCTGTGGCCGCGCATTTCATCGGGACTCGGCGCGTGTCAGACATGGAAGCCGGTGAGGATGTTGAAACGTCGCGCGATCTCGAACGCATGGAAGTTTGGCCGGATGATCGAGTTGGTTCGGGTGGGCTCGAGGGTCAATACGATCGTTGGCTCAAAGGACGACGTGGCTTGCGGCAGGTCGTTCGCAACGGCGATGGCGAAATTGTGCGGCGCGAAGTGGTGCGCGAGCCTCGACCCGGTGCTGACATTGAGTTGTCATTGATCGACCCTTTGCAACGAGCTTGCGAGAAGATGCTCGACGAAGTCACGGGCACGCGACCGCTCGTGTGGAGCAAGAACGGTTCGTTCATTCCGAATGCTGTCGAAACGAATCCTCAAGATGACCCCGAAGATTCAACCGGTGAACCGCCGCCGTCTCAGCCGATTGGCGGATGCGTCATCGCGATGAATGTGGCAACGGGTGAGATCGTGGCTGCTGCCGCTGCGCCGCGGTTCGATGTGCGAGTCCTGGCCGACTTCGATGCCGAGCTTTGGCAACGCCTCGAAGAAGACCCGCGCAAGCCGATGTTTCCTCGCGCGACAAAGATGGCTCTGCCTCCCGGTTCCGTGTTCAAGACGATGACCGCGATCGCAGCGCTGGAAGATCACAAGATTGGTCCCACCGATGTCATCACCTGCAATGGCTTCTTCAAAGATCCGTCGAAGCATCGTTGTTACATCTTCCGCAAGCTCGGCAAGTCGCACGGTGACATGCGAGTGACGGACGCGTTGTGTTGGTCGTGCAACGTCTTCTTCTTTGAAGCGGCGTCTCGTTTGGGGCCGCAACGACTCGCTCATTGGAGCCATCAATTGGGCTTCGGCCAGCCCACGGGAATTGATGTCGCGGGCGAAGAGTCCGGGCATATTCCTGCCGCCAAGATTGCGGACTACATCCAGTTGGTCGGCAATGAAGAGGTCGCTCAAACGGGAAGTCGTCGAGTGACTCCGGCGGGCGGGCGAGGCAGTCGATCGGTCGACAACGACACGCTCGGCTTTGGCATCGGTCAATCAACGGTGACCGTGACGCCTTTGCAAATCGTGAGGCTCATGGCGGCGGTGGCGAATGGTGGTCAACTTGTGCAACCGCACTTGGTGCGCGACTTCGTGGATCGTCGACCTGCGCTCCATTCGAAATCTCACGATGTGGATGCTGATGCTCCCGTCGATATGGCCGAGTTCCCTGCGCTGCCCGAGTTCAAAGCTCGACCGACGGGAGTTTCCGAACGGACTTTGCATCTGGTGCGGCAAGGTCTTGAACTTGTCGTGGCCAAGGGCACGGGCTTCGGACATGTGCGGATGAAGGAAGTTGCAATTGCTGGCAAGACCGGCACCGCCGAGACCGGTGGCAATCGTCCCGACCATGCGTGGTTCGCGGGATACGTTCCAGCTGATGAACCGCAGATTGCGTTCGTCGTGGTGCTGCAGCACGGCGGCTCGGGAGCGAAGGCTGCTGGACCAGTCGCGCACCGATTGGTGGAAGAGTTATTGAAGCAGGGCGTGATCGCTGCGAATTGATTCCAAGCTCAATCGAGATGACGGCGAGCTTCTGATCCTCAGCGATGTTGCTGCCTTTGACCTGGGAGACTTCGGGTCAGCTAAAGAACTCCGAGGGAGCAATCGCCACGCTCTCTAGAGATTGCCGGACCCGACTTCTTTTCGCACATGGTGCGTTGAACTTCGGATGAGAGGAACTCCTCCGCGAGAGCGTTTGAATTGGTCGGAAGACGACGAAGCAGTGGTAGCGTTGAGGCAATAGCCGCAGTGGTGCGGCTCGTGCCGTCGAAGGCCAGCTTCGACTCAGCGGACGTTGGGAAGCGAGTCCCCTGTCGTTATTGCTGTAGTCACCCCAATTCCCCTGGGAGGAACCATGAGCATGTTTCGTCGATTCGTTCTGTCGCTTGTTGTAGGATCTATTCCACTAGTGCCGTCAGCGTTGATGGCGGCTGAACCTCGGACCGAAGCCAAGTCACCAGTCGAGATCAAGCTGAGTCCACGAGTTGGTCGCGTCCAAGAAGTTGAAGGCACCGTGAATGCCCCCGGCATGCCAATCGTCTTTATCAAGTCGGGACAGCCGACTGAGCCGTGGTGGGTCCAGAGCATGCCGGTACCATCGGGACCGAAGCAGTTCAAAGTGCGACTGATCTTCGGCAACGAGAAGAGCGTTCCGGGCAGTCAATTTCACGTTGTCACGGTGTTGATGCCCAAGGGCGCGAAGTTGCAGGACTACTAGGTTGGGACTCAGCACCACAGTCTGCCCGAGTTCCCACAGTCGAACCGATTGCAGGTCACGTTGATGGGCGGCAATCAATCGCCGGGAGTGGAAGTCATTCCTGCTCAGTCGGCGTTCCACGAAGACCCAGCCAACAAGGACCTGTTGCCTGCTGAAACCGAGCCAGCAGAGATGGCTGGCGATGACGACATTGTCTCGATCGGTGCTCCGTCTGCAGACAGCGATGTACGTCGCGTTACAGAGATCAGTGGCAAGGTGGCCGAGGGTCATGTGCCCGTCGTGCTGATTCGTCCGCTGACGAAGGAGAATTTGTGGTGGATCCAGAATCGTCCTGTTGTGGCGATGGAAGGAACCTACAAAGGCAAGTTGGTGTTTGGTTCGGAGAAGACACCAGAAGGCACTCGCTTCCGAGTTCTGGTGCTGGCATTTGAAGACGCTGCCGCCGCTGACAAGTTGAAGGCAGGCGCGTCGCTGAAGCAGTTGCCCGAAGGCGTGAAGACCTCGTCCGAAATCACGATCACCGTTCGCAATCAGAAGGCAACGGGTGTCGAAGCGAAGAAGCCCGCCGCGGCTCCGGAAGCTAAGACCGCCGAGATCGTGAAAGAGAAGTCATAACTCAAGCTGAGTGCTTTCGAGTGTGATTCGTGAATGAACCGCAGGTCGCAGGGCCTGCGGTTTTTTTGTTGGTCAATCGAAGTTCTCGGCCTTGCTATTTGCAGGCTATGCCCTTCAAGCCCAGGAACGATCGGGGTTCGACGTCTCATGACGGAACTCGTTGAAGTTGATGTATTCCCAATGACGGTAGATCGCTGAGGTCTGCACCAGTGCGTCATGCGTGCCGACAATTTCCACCTTGCCACGATTGAGCAGGACGATGCGGTCAACGTGCTTCAGAGTGGGCAGTCGCGATGGCAAGAAGATGACTGTTCGATCGCGAGTGACTCGGCGGCAGGCATCGTCGATTAGATTTTTATCCGCGTCTGAGATCTCGCCGGTCGGCTCTTTCACAATGAGCACTGCTGGGTCGCGCAAGATGGCTCGGGCTAGGGCGAGTCGAAAAGCTTGCCCGGCATCGAGCGGCTCGCCGTGATGGCCAATCAACGTCTCGTAACCAGCCGGCAACTTTTGAATGAAGTTGTGAGCGTGAGCGTCTTTGGCAGCTTCAGTGATCTGAGTCAGCGAATACTTCGAACTTCCGCCGCCGATGTTTTCTAACACGGTGCCGGTCAGGAACGGGTCGTGACCACCGACGTACAAGGTCTCGGCGCGAAGCGAATCGAGCGTGCCCCACGCGATGTCTTCGCCGTCAAACAGAATCTTGCCTTCAGTGGGTTCGATGAATCTGGGAAGCAGCGCAGCGAGGACTCGCGCTTCAAGTGGATCAAACGCGATGATGGCAGTGCTGCTGTTGGCTTGGATCTTCAGAGTCAGCTCATCGAGCACGAGCCGATGATCAAGCCGATATGAGACGTCTTCAAACTGCAACGCCTTTTGCAGAGGTTGCAGGAACTTTGCTCCCACAGCTTGGCCAACTTCGGGAATGGTGTTGAGGTAGCGATAGATTCGATCGATGGCCGATGTCGCTTCCGAGCGAATGTCACGAAGCATTCCGATCATTCGAATGGGGCGCCAGGCAGCTCCGAAACATGCCACGAACAAAGAGGCTTCGCCGAGAGATAAGTGACCGGGTTCTTCTACCGCCGAGAGCAACCTCAGCGCGACCAAAGACACCATGAATGCCAAGCACGCCAAGACCAACGTGCGGATCAACCACTTCTGCCGAGTTCGTCTTCGTTGCACGGCGGCTGCATGCGTGTCAGCGCGATGCAAATGCGATTCGAAGCGTTGATGCTCGAAGTCATCCAACGAATAGCCGCGTACCAGTCGCGCATGTCGAACGCCATCAATTGCTTGATCGAGTTCTTGCTTCAAACGGTCCGTGCCGGTGGACTCGACCGATCGCGTATGTCGGTGATCGCGGACTACGAGGTACGCACAAACCAAGACCGGAACAACGCACTCGAAGGTCAGCTTCCAGTCCAGCAACAACAGCAGGGTGCCAATCAACACGAGTCGCAACGGTGAAAGCGAGATGCCTTCGATCCACCTCGCGATCCCCGTGCGGACGATCTCGGCATCGGAGCGAAAGAGTTCCACCGCTTGCGTTGTCTTGTGATGGAGCAGGTCGCTGGTCCCCATTCGCAAGGCATGCCGATGCAGCGACGTTCGTAACTGAGTGGCGTACTTACCCGACGCTTGGTGCGAGAAGATCGCGACTCGTTCAACGAGCGCGCTGTATGCGAAGCTCAAGGCGAGAAACAAACTGATCAGGGTGAAGAGCGCCGTTCCAGTTTGCTCGAAACCGCCCCAAGAGCGAGTCAGCCCGGCGACGAATGAAGAGGTCCAATGTCCGCGCAGATCCCAGGCAACGGCATTGAGTCCTTCGTTCGTTCGATTGCCCGCGGGTCGAATGGCTTGATGGCCGTCAGTGACCAACGGAGCTTGCCCAATCAGCGTTTCATAGGCTGCGACATCGTTGGCACCCAACGAGACTCGGCCTTCGTTGTGTAAGAGGCCAACAATCAGAAACGCCGTCACCAAGATGCCAACAAACGCGAAGTCAGCGATGACGGCAAAGCAGACCGCCCAACCAGCTCGACCTCGAAAGAGATCTTTCGTGGGAAAGACATTCACAAACGAGTCGAGCTGAGATCGCGACACGATAATGGCCTTCACAACAAATCGTTTGAGGGCCGGGAGCGGTCGTACTCGTCGCGAGTAGAAGGCCGTTTCGTTGCGAGAATTCGGGGATCACAACATCGCGAGTGAGTCGCGCGCCGCATCCTCAATCAGTCACTGCGAAACGGGTTGGCGATAGCCCGCAATGTCGGATCGGCGTCGCAAGAACTCAGGATGTCGTCAGGTGAACCTAGCCCGCAGCATCGGAGAGAAGCTCTGTTCGAGTTCCTCGCGGAAGCTGCGGGTCATTGCTGACTGCATAAAGTCAGGCGTTGTCGATCTAAGCCAAGTCCCGGTCTTCGAACAGAATGAACGACAGGAGCACTGCCGCTGCTCCATATACCAGCGAGTACCCAAAAGCCGTCAGCAAGTACGCTGGCGGAATTAACTGCCCAGTCGCGACTGCAGCAGACATGTTGAAGTACTCCAGGTTGGGCATGATCGTGGCGATCAGCTTGGCCATGAAGTCCAGGATTTCCATCTGCTTCAAGATCCCGGCTTGAACCAGCACGGGAGTCAGATGCCCGACCACAAACACAGCGAGGCACGTCGACATATTCACGATCATCGGAGCTCGTGTAGAGATCGCGACACTCACTGCGGTCACCACAGAGATCTCAAAGAACATCAGCACAAAGCCGGGCAGAACTTGAATGACTTCAGCCGTGCAAACAGGGTTAAGCCAACCGTTCTCGAACCATGTCGGAACATCGATACCGCGTTCTTTGGCGTCGTAGATGACCTTGTAATAGACCAGGAAGCACATTGCGCAAATCAGCGGAATGATCAACCACTGAACGGCCAACATGATGCCGGTGAATTTACCGAGCACGAACTGCTGTCGGGTGATTGGCTTGGAGAGCAGAGTCATCGCGGTCTTACCTTCGATCTCATTGGCGATGCTCGTGCTGGCGGTCCAAATCGCCAGCAGCAAACCGCTAATCAAGATCGTGGCCAGGCCGCAGTCCTTCAGCATCTTGATGTCTTCACCCAGTGAGAAGAACGGCAAGATCGTGTTGACGCACAGCAACAGAATGCCCAGGACCAACAGCAGCACATACAGAGGTTGTCGGATCGCTTCTTTCGCGGTGGCTCGCGCGATGACTCCGGTTCGAGTGCCGTATGCGAAGCCGACCTCTGCTGCGAAGAACAAGCCGACTGATACGACCGTCAAATTCCACTGCCAGTCGGGAATGAACCGGGGAGTTTGCGGTACGAGTTCAGCCAGAAGTCCGACGTAATCGCTCATAGTCCTAGTGGTCTCCGAGAAGGGTCATTTGAGTAATACTCAAAGTGACCGGTCGCAGGTGTTTGAGAATCGGAGGCCTGACGGAGTTCCCTTCAGCATGTCTCTATCGAGAGATTGAGGGACGAATCAGGCCAAAAAGCGAGATGAGTACGCCACTCTATCCCCGGAGCGAGCATGAAAAAAGCTTGCTCTCCCGCGAAAGAGGGACTCTTGATGGAAGTCGTCTGTCACCAAGCGCCAATGTCTGACGTCAGACTCAACATGCAAACCGGTGCGTCGTGAGAATCGACCGCTCAAAGCCTTGTAATTCGGCTCGTTGGACGCATCAGTGCCGCTTGAATCACCCCTAGGGCGTTGCCAGAATGCCCGCCCTTCGCAGGTTGCGAATTCTCGCAAGTTTCTGAACGATCGGCATTTCAGCGGTCTCTTCACCGCATCAGGTCACGTCCTCTGTCAGCTCTGTCTCCGGAAGGTAACTCGATGAAGCTTCTTGAAGGCCAAACGGTCGGCATCGACCTCGGAACGACGTACTCCTCCATCGCCCAATTGGACGACAAAGGTAACGCGCTCTGCATTCAAAACGCAGAAGACAAGGTCATTACTCCGTCGATCGTGATCCTCTCTGAAGATGGAAAAGTGATTGTCGGCCCCAGCCCCGAACGTGTTTCGGTTGAGCCTCCGCAGAATGTCGTCGAAGCCATCAAACGCGAGATGGGTAACCCCGACTTCTACATCGTCTATCAGAACAAGAAGCTGACGCCGGAGTTCATCTCGGCTCTGATTCTTAAGAAGCTCAAGCAAGACGCCGAGAAGCACATCGGCTCGATTACCAATGCCGTCGTTACTGTTCCTTACTACTTCAACGACGTGCGACGTAAGGCGACTCAAGATGCAGGCCGCATCGCTGGCTTGAATGTGATCGACATCATCAACGAACCCACGGCGGCCACCTTGGCCTACGCCTGGGAAATGGGTGAGCTTGGTCGTCCCGACATCGAGCAAAAAGAAAAGACGATCCTCGTGTACGACCTCGGCGGTGGTACGTTCGACGTGACTGTCGTGCGATACACGCCGACCAACTTCCGAGTGCTCGCGACGGACGGTGACGTGATGCTCGGTGGTCTCGACTGGACGCGACGACTGGTTGATTACGTCTCGGAGCAGTTCGCAAAGAAGTTTGGCATGGATCCGCGCGAGAGCCCCGAGGCACTTCAAGCTCTGTCTCAAGAGTGCGAACAAGCCAAGCGTAACCTCAGCTCGAAGGCTCAAACGCCCATCAACGCCTACTACAACGGCAAGAATCTGACGTTGTCTTTGACGCGCGGTGACTACGAGCGCATGACGGCCGACTTGATGCAACGTACTCAAGACACCACCGAACTGGTGCTGCAACAAGCGGGTGTAACTCCTGACGGACTTGATGAAGTCGTGCTCGTCGGTGGTTCGACCTACATGCCCGTTGTGCGACAGATGTTGAAGGAAGTTTGTCGTCGCGAACCGTCGACCAAGGTCAAGCCTGAAGAAGCTGTTGCTCAAGGCGCTGCTATTCACGCCGCAATCATGGAAGCCCGAGCAACCGGCGGCGAATCGCGAATGGCTCGCGCTGTGATCAATCGACTGCGATCGGTCTCGACGACCGACGTCAACTCGCATGCTTTGGGTGTGAAGATCACCGATCCGGGCGATCGGACTCGTAAGATCAATCACATCATGATCAACAAGAACACGGCGTTGCCGTTCTCGGTCACGCAACGCTTCGTGACGACCTCGGACAACCAACAGCGAATTCACGTTTCGATTCTGCAAGGTGACGCAGTTGATCCGCTGGCCTGCGAGCAGATCGGCGATTTCCGCATTACGAGCTTGCCTGCGAACTTGCCGAAGGGCTCGCCAGTGGAAGTCACCTATAGCTACGACGCGAATGGTCGAATTCACGTGACGGCTAAGGAGCTCACCGGCAATCGCGTCGCATCGACCGAGATCGTTCGCGAGAAGATGAAGACCGAAGGCGATATCGACGTCATGACCGAATTGGCGGCGGGCTATCACGTCGAATAAGTCGTCGGCTGCAAGATGCAGTTCCACCGATCAAGATTCGATTTTCAGTTCAAGTAGCCATCGCGCTTTGCGGGATGGCTACTTTGATTTACGGATCGCAATTCACTTCGTTAGCTCAAAGGGTCGTTCATGGAATTGGACGTCTACAAAGAATGGCTCGGCATCCCTGATGGGCCGCGACCTCCCGACCATTACACCCTGCTGCGCTTGGTGCAGTTCGAGGACAACCCTGAGAAGGTTCGGGCGAACTACAAGAAGCTCAACGGCCACGTTCGAAAGTACGCGACGGGTCAGTACTCGGTCCGTTCGCAACAGCTCTTGAATGAGATCGCCAAGGCGATGCTCTGCCTGACCGACCCTGAGCGCAAGCGCGAATACGACGAGAGTCTCGGACGCGAATTCCCAGAAGAGCCGGGCGCCGCGACTCCGACTGAGAAGACCTTGGCCAAGCAAGGCCACATCACGCGAGAGCAAGCCAAAGAGGTCGTCGAGTACGCCAATCTACGCGGTCTTTCCACCCGCGACGCAGCCGTGCAAATGAAGCTCGTCAGCCCCGAGATCGCGACGCAGGCTTATGCCGTGGAGCTGAAGCTGCCGTATGTCGATCTGGATGACATGACCCCGGACGATGCGGTGTTGTATCAAGTTCCGAAGAGCCTGTGTGCTCGAAATTCCATGCTGCCATTGTTCGTGGACGAGGACGTATTGCTCGTCGCATGCGTCGACGAGATCACACATGACTGCGAAGACGAACTGCGATTGCGATTCGGCTTGCCCGTACGGCGCGTGATGGCGTTGCCGTCGGCCATCAATGCGGCCATTGCAAAGAACTACGCTGCAGGCATTCGCGACAATGCCGGACAGAAGCCGGTTGCCAAACCCGCCGAGACTGCCAAGAGCAAGAAGAAGGCGGCCAAGGGCGAGGATGCTGCGCCAGAGCCTGCTCCGGTCAAGAAGGCTCCTGTCGAACAAGGGAAGCGCTTCAGCGAGCTTTCAGAAGGCGAGCAAGCTCATCGCAAGCAGATCGGCATGATCGTGATGCTGTGGTCGTTGATCGGCTCGGTCTTCTTCGATCGTTTGTTCTTGCCGATGATCTTTCCAAAGTTCCAACTCGGTTACATGCCTTCGGTCACCGCGCTGATTGCCGTCCCGATCGCCGTCATTTGGGTGAAGACGAGTTACTGGAAGTAGCTCAGAGGCAGTTCGATATCGGCGAGTCGCGGAGCGACTCGCCTACGTAGCTCAGTCGCTCCGCAACTGAGATTTGAGTTATCGAGCAAGCCCTCGACACCGCGTCGCTCTCCAAGGAACTCATATGCCACTGTTGCTCGCGTTGCTGTTGGTCGTGGTGTCACCTGGGTTGGGTTGTTGTGACGATCATCCCCTCTCTGCCGATGATCGCGCTCAACTAACAGCGAAGCTCGATAAGCAAATTGCTGACTTCACCGCAAAGATCGAACAGGACTCGAAGAACGTCGAACTTTACTCGCGGCGTGGCGACGCAAATTTCTTTCGGGGGCGCTTCGCAGAGTCCGTCGCAGACTATGAGAAGATGGTCGAACTCAATGACGAACTCGACAACTCGCACTGGCGACGTGGCATTGCCAGGTTTTATGCGGGCAAGTTCGAAGGAGCCGCACAACAATTCGAGCGATACCACTCCTTCGATGATGTCGATCGCGAGAACGGTATTTGGCGCTACTTCTCACAGTTCAAAGCTTACGGTGCCGACAAAGCGAAGCAGGGTCTGTTGAAGTACAAGAAGGACGATCGCGAGCCGTTTCCTTCGGTCTACAAACTGTTCTCCGGCGAGATGACCGGGGTCGATGTCTTGAAGCGGATCGACGATGCCGAAGTGAAGGGCGACGAACGCAAGAAGCGTCTCTTCTATGCCGACCTCTACATCGGGCTGAACGATGCGCTCGAAGGTCGGAACGAATCGGCGATCAAGTATCTGCGACGCAGCACGGCGAATAAGTGGGGCCCGGTGGCCGGATACGGTCCCAACTACATGTGGCATGTCGGTCGAGTTCACTACGACTTGCTGGTCGAGAAATCTCAGAAGACCAAGTGAAGTTGTTGCGATTGAAGCTCGCGAGTTGCGATCGCACTTAGGCGTTGTGTTGTCATGTCCTTCTTCGGTTTTCATCCGCTGATCGAACGCTGGTTCAAACAGAAATTCGCTGCGCCGACGGAGCCTCAGCAGCATGGTTGGCCGACGATTGCGGAAGGGCGACACACTCTGATCGCTGCTCCGACTGGCAGCGGTAAGACGCTGACGGCATTCCTCGCGGTGATTGATCGACTGCTCAAAGAGTCGATCAAAGGCGATCTCACTGACGGTGCTCGCGTCGTTTATGTCTCGCCGTTGCGAGCACTCTCGAACGACATGCACCGCAACTTGTCCGAGCCGCTGGCCCAGTTGAATGAGCTTGCTGCGACCGAGTTTCCCGACGTGCCGATTTCGTTCCTGCGCGCGGGTTTGAGGACCGGTGACTCGACTCCAGCAGAGCGGCAAGCACTCGTTCGTCGTCCGCCGCACATCATTGTCACAACGCCCGAGTCGCTCTTCATGCTGCTGACGACCGAACGAGGGCGCGCGGCTCTGAAGACGGTCGAGACCGTCATCGTCGACGAGATTCATGCACTGATCCGAGATAAACGCGGCTCGCATTTGGCGCTGACGCTTGAACGACTGGAAGCCCTCTGCGAGAGGCGCGTGCAACGCATCGGGTTGTCGGCGACGCAGAATCCAATTGAACGAGTCGCTGAGTTCTTGGTTGGCGTGCGCGATGTAGGGTGGGACCAGCGCAGCGCCGGCCCACCAGTCAGGAATGACGATGACCGATTATCGGGCGAAATGGTGGGCCAGCGCTGCGCTGGTCCCACCCTACAAGATGACGCCTGCTGCATCATCAACATCGGTCACTCGCGCGAGCTTGATCTCGCGATCGAAGTCCCGCCGAGCGAACTCTCTGCCGTTTGCTCCAACGAGCAATGGGCTGAGGTCAATGGTCGCATCGTCGAACTCATCAACTCGCACCGCAGCACGCTGATCTTCGTCAACACGCGGCGCATGGCGGAGCGCGTCACGCATCAGCTCACCGAATTGCTCGGTGAAGATCATGTCGGCAGTCATCACGGGTCGCTCTCGTCCGAGCTGCGATTGCAGACTGAGCGACGCCTCAAGACCGGCGAGCTAAAGGCGGTCGTCGCAACGGCGTCTTTGGAGTTAGGGCTCGATGTTGGTTACATCGATCTCGTGATTCAGATCGGCTCGCCGCGTTCGATCGCGACGTTCCTGCAACGCATCGGTCGCTCGGGCCACTCGCTCGGCAAGACACCGAAAGGACGGCTGCTCGCGCTGACCCGCGACGAACTCATCGAGTGCATGTCGCTCGTGCGAGCGGTGCGTGAAGGACGGCTCGATTCGGTGCCGATCCCCGAAGCGCCACTGGATGTTTTGTTACAGCAGATCGTCGGCGAGGTTGCAGGGCGCGAGTGGAACACCGACGAGCTTTACGCGCTCTTCAAACGCGCATGGCCTTATCGCGAGATGACGCGCGCGACGTTCGATGAGGCGCTGAAGATCGTGAGTGAGGGACTGACGGATAAGACCGATCGGCAACTGGTCTATGTGCATCACGATCGAGTGGGGAAGCGCGTGCGGGCTCGACCGAATGCTCGCATCGCCGCAACGACGAATGCTGGAGCGATCCCCGAAGTCGCTCAGTTCCGAGTGGTCGCTCAACCGGAAGGCACGGTTGTCGGGACGCTCGATGAAGACTTCGCGACCGAGAGTCACGCTGGGCAGATCTTCCTGCTCGGCAATACGTCATGGCGCATCGAGGGCCTGCGCGGGACCGACATGCATGTGACCGATGCGGGCGGTGCTCCGCCGACGATCCCGTTCTGGCGCGGCGAAGCGCCGGGGCGGACATTGGAGCTGTCGCAAGAAGTGTCGGCGCTGCGGCAGGAGATTGAAGATCGGGTTCGCGCAGCTCAGAAGAATGGGACGCAGGAGACGAATGCGACTGATGGGACCGATGAAAATTCCGACGAGATCATTCGTCCCACTTGTCCCATTGGTCCCCGTGATTTCAGCAATCGCAGTCTCAGTGACGTCGCGCAGTGGCTCATCGAAACCACTCTCTGCTCTGACTTCGCGGCCCAGCAAACGGTGACTTACGTCGCTTCAGAAATGGCGGCGGTCGGGCTCGTGCCAACGCAGAAGCGAGTCATCTTCGAACGCTTCTTTGACGAGACCGGCGGCATGCAAATGGTCGTGCATGCTCCGTTCGGAGCACGCATCACGCATGCTTGGGGACTGGCGATGCGCAAGCGGTTTTGCGTGTCGTTCGACTTCGAGCTGCAAGCGACTGCCGATGACGACGGATTCATTCTTTCGCTCGGCCCGCAGCACAGCTTTCCGCTCGAGTCGATGTTTCCGATGCTCACTCCGCAGAACCTGCGCGCGCTGTTGGAGATCGCGATCCTGCGCATCCCGATGTTTCAGATTCGCTGGCGTTGGAACGTAAATCGTGCGTTGCTCGTGCTGCGTCGGGACAAAGGCAAGAAGGTGCCGCCCGCCCTGCAACGCTTCCGTTCGGACGACTTGCTAACGGCGTGCTTTCCGATGCTCACCGGGTGTCAGGAAAATGTCACCGCCGAGGATCTCGTGCTGCCCGATCATCCGCTCGTGCAGCAGACGATGCATGACTGCTTGCACGAGGCGTTGGACTTCGACGGCCTCAGTGAAGTGCTGCGTCAGATTCAGACGGGCGAGATCGAACTCATCGCCCGAGATACGCGCGAGCCGTCGCCGTTTAGCTATGAGCTGCTCAACTCGAACCCGTATGCGTTCCTTGATGGCGGTGAGATCGCCGAGCGCCGCGCGCGAATGGTCTCAACGCGCCGCTCGCTGACGATCGAGTCGATGAGCGATCTCAGTCGGCTTGATCCGCTCGCGATCGAGCAAGTCATCCGCGAAGCAACGCCGCTGATTCGCAACGCCGACGAGTTGCATGACGTGCTGCTGTCGCGCGTGATCGTGCTGTCGGAAGAGTTACACGAGCACGCCGCGCTGTTTGAGGATTTGGTATCGCAGAAACGCGCGACGCGCTGTGCGTTGCCAACAAACGTACAACAGACTTCTAGTCCGTCGATCGCTGACTCCGACGGACTAGAAGTCCATCGTACGGGACCGAATGAGACGCAATTCATCTGCTTCTGTGCCGACCGCATCCCCGCCGTGCGCGCGATGTTCCCCGACGCCATCTTTGAACCGGCGACCGAAGCTCCCGCAGGCGTTCGCACCGATTGGACTGACATCGACGCGCGGATCGTCGTTGTGCGCGGCTTGATGGAAGTCGCCGGTCCTTTGACGAGTGGTGAAGTCGCGGCTCGCACGGGCATGACAGTCAATCAAGCAGACGCGACGCTTGAGGCGCTGGAAGGTGAAGGCGCGGTCATGCGAGGGCGGTTCCGCAGTGCGGCAACGCGCCGCTGGGATGAAGCTCCGCAATCCAGTCCCCGAGCACTAACTCCCCTCGCCCCTCTGGGGGGAGGGGCGGGGGGGGTTAGTGCTCGGGGACTGGATT
>OMIV01000270.1 GCA_900299185.1 Planctomycetaceae bacterium | reverse complement strand
TGCTGCTGCTTGCCGTCAAGCGTTTGCTTTGCGGCTTCAGCGGCTGCTTGTTGAGCCTGCTGTAATGCTTGTGCCAGGGCGTCTTGCTTGCCTTGCTTCTTCGCTTCTTGAGCAGCCGGTCGCTTTGCCGCTTCCTGAGCGAGCTTCTCAGCAGCGTCAGCAACGGCTTGCTCGGCATTCGTCGCATCGAGCGGAGTGTTCGCTTCGCCGTTCGCGAGATCCTCAGCCTTATCGTCCGCCTTGGCTTGCTGAGCTTGAGCCTTTGCGATGTCGCGCGCGAGCTGCATTGCTTCAGCCGCTTCCGGTTTGCCGGCGGCCTTCTGTTGTTGTTGCTGAGCTTCGGCCAACTTGTCTTGGGCCTTCGCCAGTTGCTCCATCCGCTCGCTCAAACCTTGATCGGCTGCTTGCGCTGCATCTTCAACAGCGGCTTGAGCGTCCTTTAATTGAGCGAGTTGCTGATCGGTCAGTGCAGCCAATTCCTTCGCGGCCTTCGCGGCTTCTTGTCTCAAATCTTGAGCGGCTTGAGCCAGCTCTTTCGCCGCTGCATCAGCCTTCGCGGCAACTTGCTCTGCCGCCGCTTCGGCTTTGTCTTGAGCGGCGTTCTCAGCCTTCTCAGCAGCCGCCATTGCTGCGTTGTCTTTGTTGGCTTCGGCCTTTGCTTGCTGATCGCGAGCCGCATCCACTTGAGCCGCCGCCTCGTTGAGTTGCTCCAGTGGCTTAGCCGCTTGCTCAGCCGCAGCCATTGCTTCCTTCAAATCATTGAGTGCTTCGGGAGCAGTGTTCTTCACACCTTCAGCGATCTTCTTCGCGACTTCAGCAACTTCCGCTTGCTCGGCCATCAGTTCCTTCGCATCAGCAGCTTTAGCGTCCTCGCCTTTCGCGATGTCTTTGGCTTGCTCGGCGATGTTGCGTTCCGCCGCCGCCGCGCGTTCGAGTGCTTCCGCCGCGCGAGCCAGTTCACCAATCTTGACCGCCGCTTGCTCACGCTTGGCTTCGTTGATCGCTTCTTGAGTCGCTGCGATCGCCTCTTCGAGCTTGTCCGCCGCCTTCGCAACCGGCTCGGCGTTCTTCGGATCGTCCGCCTTGGCCTTCTCCAATGGAGCTGCTGCCGCCTTCTCAACGGCTTCATCGGCAGAAGCGATCTCAGCTTTCAAAGCATCGGAGAGATCTCGCTTTTCGAGCGCCGCTTGCAGTTCATCGACCTTGGCCTTCGCTTCATCAGCGAGCTTCGCGGCTTCCATCGGATTCGCTGCCGCGACCTCTTCGGCCTTGTTTTCCGCAGCCGCTGCTTGTTCGAGTTGAGCCTTCGTCGCTTCGAGATCCTTCACGCGTTGAGCCAGCTCATCCGCCGACTTCGCTTTGTCCATCGGCTGATTGGCTTGAGCGAGAGCTTGCTCCAGTGCATTGAGGTTGCCCTCAACTTGCCGCTGCTCCGAGACCGCTTGCTCCTTCTGATTATTGAAGATCTGCTCGGCCGCTTGCTTCGCGTCTTCGATCGCTTGCTCAATGTTCTTCTCGGCGGGCGAGTCATTCGGCACTTGCTCAGCCAGCGCCTTCAACTCTTCCTGAATCTTGTTCTGCTCGGCGATGAGTTCGTTCGTCTTCTGCAGGTTATTGAGATCAGCCTTCTGCACTTGCTCGCGGAGTTCTTGCTGCTGCTTGACGACTTCTTGCACCTTCGCGACGAGCTGCTGCGTATCGGAGCCGATCGCGCCTTGAGTCTTCGTCAGCACTTCCAGCAATCGCTTCAGTCCCTCAATGACGGCTTGCTGCTCGGTCGAAGCGACGGGATAGCGAGCCCCTTCCAATTCCCCGCCGGCCTTATCGAGATGCTTGCCGACTTCCGCCGTCTTCAGAGTTCGCAATCCGTTCGTCGCGCCCTCACCAACAGGACCGCCCCACTGACTGACATCCGCGAGCGACTCGACAAGATGTAAGAAGAGTTGCTTGATGTCGCGTTGATCTTCGATCGTTTTAACGGCCTGCTGCTCGCGAACGGTCTGAGTTTCCTCCGGTAGCTTCTTCGTGACCTTCAGCGCATCGCCTTCGAGCACGATGAGCCGCTTCGTCTGCTCCACAAGTTCCGCCGTCTTAAGTCGCCGCATGAGCTGCATGCGTTCGACTGCGAGCTTCGTGACGATGGTGCGGATCTCGGTGCGAGCTTCGACGAACTTCTTCTCTTTGGCGTCGTTCGTCTTGAGCGACTGCGCGTCGGCCAGAATCTTCACGACCGTCGCCATCTCGGTATCAACGAGCTTGCTGACATTAGCCTGCATGCTCTTGATCTCTTTGTAGATCGGCATCTCGGTGAGCCCATTGTCTTCGAGCTGCCGAAGCTGATTCTCAACCGCCGTTGCCACGAGCTTCTGAGCCATCGACCGAGCGGCCTGCTGATCAAGCTGCTTCCGCTTGAGGGCGACTGTATCAACCGCCTGAGCGGGGCTCGCGAACGAACCGGCCATGACTCCCACCATCGCCGCTGCTACCAACTTGTTGAGCACCACTCGAGACAATCGAATTCGTCGCATCACTAGCTCCCACAAAAGGCCCCAAAAGACCGACATCTCACTCACATCCGCAAGCGAACCGCACTGTAGCCGCGAGTCTGACAGCGTGAAGCCGAAGTTCAAAGACTGGTCTACTCAATCAAGTGAGCCCCTGCCCGCTCGCAACAGCTCTAAGTTCGAACTTGTTCGAGCCACCGAGTCCAAAACTCTCGTCATTGGCAGAACCGAAACTCGCTGCTTGTCATCAGCACCCACACGGCGTCGGACCAGCGAGGCTTCGAACCGGCTTCGTTGATGAACTCCACGAAGCGTGTGGCTTCCGCTTCAGTCGGATGACGACTGAGGGTCGAGACGTAAAGTCGATCAACTCGTTCCGCCAACGGGACATCGTTCGCGTTAAGAACTTCGACCAAGCCACCTTTACCGCAGTCGATCAAGCGACTGAGCGGTCCATTGTTCAAGAAGAGGTGCTCTTGCAGACCGCCTTGAAAATCTCCGGCTCCGCTATTGGGAGTGCCAAAGAAACGCAGCATGTAGCCGCCCTCGATCGGTCGAAACCGGCCCTTATCGCTCTGCTTCGACGGCTTCAGTTTCTCGGCCTCATCAAAGCCGGTCGCCACGCGCCACGAGTCCAACAACTCCTCGGCACTCAGCGGTCGCGAGCGTGCATGCTCAAAGAACCTCGGCAGGGGTTCGCCAGTCGCGCCGCGTGACGAAAGCTGATAGGTTTGAGAATTGACCAGCTCGCGCATCAGCCACTTCAAGTCGTACTTGTGAGCGATCAATTCTTGCGTCAGCGCATCCAACAACTCGGGATGAGTCGGCACATTGGACGGACTTATGTTGTCGACCGGATGCACGATGCCGCGCCCCATGAATTGAGCCCACATGCGATTTGCGATCGCTCGCGTGAAGAAGGGATTGTCCGGACTCGTGACCCAATCAGCCAGCGCATCCTTTCTCGAGAACACCGGCTTCGGGGGCATCTTGTTAGCTTCGAACTTCACCTCTTTGAAGCCCTCGGGCAGAGGCGGTTCGGTGAGTTTGTCAGCCAGCAAGAACTTTGGTCCGACGGGGTCACCCTTCTTGCCGGGCTGCTGATCTTTGGCCGGTCCTGTAAAAAGAATGTCACCCGTACTCTTCTCAGCCACAGCCAGCATCGAGAGGTTGTCCTTCTTCCCCACGCTGATGACATCCAGTCGCGCGAGGAACGCGGCCATGCCATAGAAGTCGAGCTGCTTCCAATTCTCAAACGGATGATCGTGGCAGCGAGCACACTGCAACTGCACTCCCAAGAACGTCTGCGTGATGACTTCCGTCGCGTCCTCGGGCTGATTGCGGTACTGCTGGAAGTAGAGCGGCGGACCATGCTCAACACTGTTGCCGTCCGCTTTCAAAAGCTCGCGAACCCAAACGTCATACGGTCGGTTCTCGGTAAAGTTCTTGGCCAACCATGCTTGGATGCCGTCGCGTTTGTCGGTCTCATAGCCCGGCGGGTTCCGAGTGAAGAGCAACAAATCCCAGATCTCCGCTTGATGCTTCGCAAAGCGTGGATCATCGAGCAGGCGATCAATCAGCTTCGAGCGTTTGTCCGGCGCGGCATCCCCCAAAAACGCGATCGCTTCGGAGTGAGTGGGAATGGTGCCAATAAGATCCAGATAGATGCGCCGCAAGAACTCAGAGTCAGTCGAACGCGCCGCCGGAGCGAGCTTCTCCGATTTCCAACCAGCACTGATCGCTGTGTCGATTCGCGTTCGCAGTGGAGACTCGTCCGCAGCCAAGCAGAATCGCGAAACGACCATGCACCACGCCAGCAACAAGGTCCAACGCAACGTGTGATTCATGACGTTCGAGCCTCTTGAGCAAAGTACCCGTCCAACAACAATTCTGAGTCGCGGAGCGACTCAGCTACGTAGCTCAGTCGCTCTGCGACTGAGAAGCATTCGGAATGCTCTTCAATCCACGGTGTTGTTCTTGGACCAGTCCAAAGGAATTCTCTGCGACGTTGATGCGGTTCGACATGGAAGTCGCGGCGGGGATTCAACGTCCAAGCCAGCAAGCTCGTCAAGCCGCTGCGATGGAGTGTTGCTTCAAGTCATGGATTTCGGGTGGCACGCCCAGAGCGATTAGCGATGGGCGTGTGGAACGCGGTGCCGAATAGCACCACACCCTTCCCGATGGTCAGGGCGTGCCACCCACATACTTTGCCTTGAAGGCACGATAGCTCCCTCGTCCGCTCGGCAACCCTTCCATTCAAAGTCGCGCCGGATAGCCTTCTGGCGACCTTTGGAAACTCACGACCGCCAAATGAGGTGTACTCACTCATGTCGCCAGATTGCCTGCAACATCGACTCACTGCCGACCAACGTCACTTCTTCGAAACTCAGGGCTACCTCGTCATTGAGAACGCGCTCGATGCCGACATGCTCGCGCGATTGATCGCCGCAGCGGACCGTATTGATGCTCGCGAACGTACCGCGGAAAACCAGACCAAGTTGCTCTCCTTCACCAACATCGTGCATGAAGACCCGGCCTTCCTCGACCTGATCGATCTGCCCACCGTCTATCCCAAGATCTGGGGCATTCTCGGTTGGAATACTTATCTCTATCACACTCACGTCGACCTCACTCCGCCCGCTGACGAACACGCTCTCACATGGCGCGTGGCCTGGCACCAAGACAGCATGCGCGTGAACGACGAAATGGAAACTCACCCGCGTCCGCGTCTGTCGGTCAAAGTTGGTTACTACCTCACCGACACCACTCAACCCGATCGAGGCAACACGTTGATCGTGCCGGGCTCGCAGCTTCAAGATGAGATCGATTGCCCGAACGATGGAGTTTCTAATCCACCCGGCAGCGAACCGTTGTGCGTGAAAGCGGGAACGGCGGTCATCATTGATCGGCGCATTTGGCATTCGCGCAGCCCCAACCTCTGGAACGAGACTCGCAAGGTTGTGTGGTACGGCTACAGCTACCGCTGGTTGCGACCGAAGGACCAGATGACTGTCGCGCATCTCTTGCCGCAGCTCGATCCCATCCGCCGACAGATTCTGGGCGATGGTCTTTCCAACAACGGCACCTACGACCCGGTCGATGGAGACGTCCCATTGCGAGCCTGGCTGCGCGAGCATTCGCCCGAAGAAGCCGAACGCAACCCCGCCGGTCGTTCCATGTCCCGCCCCCCGGCTGGAGTCCGCGGCAAGCATCTCGGTCGCATGTAGGATCAGCGACAAGCGCAGAGGTCTCACGCCGAGACGCCGTGTTCGCCAAGTTTAAAGAGCATTGAACTCCGACTTCTCTGCGTCCCCCGAGTCGCTGCGTGAGACTCCTTCTGGAGTCCGTTCCGTAAAGGTAGCGGACGGGCTCGGAGGAATTCGCAGCAAGAACTCCACAGGCAATTGGAGCGAGCAACACCGCACTTCGCTCTCTTCGTAGTTGCGATCAGCACTCGGCACTTGACGGCCAAGGATCACACCAAAATCGAGATCGTCGTCAGCTCGCGGGTCATGGCGATTAAGAAAGCAAGGCGTCACGTCACCTGCGAATCTCTCGCTCTAACCGTGAATCGATGCCGCGATGATGATTGAGATTCCCAAGATGATGGAGCCGACCATGATGCCTAGCGCGACGTTCTGATCCTCTTCGATCTCCTTCCAAAACGGCAGCGGCAAGAGTTTGCTCATGAGCTTGATCGCAAGCCCCAAGACCAAGAGTCCAAGCACTGAAAACGTCACTGCCGAGACCAAGCTCTGCACGAGATGTTCGGAATCCATCGCGAGGACGAAGGCGGAAGGATCAAGCGTCATGACGTTGCTCCAGAGTGTTGAAGTGAAGTCGCGTGAGATCTTGAGACGAGGTCAGACTTCGCATGACAGCGAGTGGCGAATGCGAGGTCATCGAAGCCGTCGAAAGAAGTCTTACATGAAAACTAACGAACTCCGTCCGACATGACGTCTCGTTTCTGAGTTTGGCAACTGGCTCGACAAATCAAAGGGACGCGGGCGGCAACCGGCCTTTCAATAACTCAGTCAGGCGAGCGACCTCGTTCTCATCTTGATTGGCCGTGTCAAAAATATTCCAGAGGTCACTCGGCTTCACGAACAAGCCCCGCGATGCTGATTGCTCGTCACTGTCGTCAGGCTCACCACGCAAAGCTGACAACGAATCAACTGCCAACAAGTGCCGCGTGTCTCTGACACCAATTGCACCGTCGGGACTCAAATGGAAAACCTGCTCGCGACCACCATCGCGCGTCGCAACAGCATTTAACGAGTGACGCTTTTCCGTGTCTGACGCGAGGCCGAACCAGTCCAGCAGAGTAAGCGGCAGATCGACCGTCTGACGGAGTTCCTGATGACGGGAACCAAAGCCTTTGGCATCGCTGCGCCACACCAACAACGGGGTCTTCACGAGAGCATCTTGAAGCTCAATCGCGGCTTGATTCGAAACGGCATGACCAAGTTGCTCGCGTTCGCCAAACGCCATGCCGTGAGCTGTTGAAACCACCAACAACGTCGGTTCTGTGGGATCGCCAATCGCTGTTCGCAATTTGCCCAGCCAGTGATCCAACAACGACACGTAACCACCACACACCAGCTTCGACGTCCTCCGCAGCAACTGAGTCGTGCCTGGATCAGAGTCGAGCAACTCGTCGTCTTCAACTGCATCATTGTCGGAAGCAGAATCTTTCTGACCGTGAGCAAAGTCCGGAATGCGTTCGGCGTTGTCTGAGTCCTCACTCAAATCCGACGACTCAACTTCGTCTTCGGAGTCAGCAAAGAACTGCTCACAGAACACAGCTTCCAACAATCCGGGCTGATCGAGGCAATCAGTCAGAAAATCGCGTGCGGCCACACTCGCCAGAGTAAGCGGATCTAACGGCACTTCATCTTCAAACTCCGAGTCCTCAGGTTCTGCAACCTCTTCATCAAGCTCTTCGAGATACAGCTCGGCAAAGAACTGCGGCGGGATCCATTCGTCAGGAACACCAGCCGAATGCAGCCACAGCAGCGCCGATTCCGTCTTCGAGTCTGCGGCCTGCAGTTGCGTCACAGCAGCTTCCACAAGCCGCGCGAACGGCACTTCGTTCAAATCGACTTGCAGACCATTCTGCCCCGCGACTTCCCGAGACTCCTGGAATAATTCGCACGGCAGACCTTCGAGACGTTCCGAAATCAGACGGCAATCAACACCGGCCTCTCGCAGTCGGTGCATTGGAGTCAGGGCACGGTCATGCTCAGACCGTGTGTCGCCATCAGCCTCGGGCCGAAAGAACTCCAACTTCCCCGTCCACCACGGATGAGCCGGACCGGCGGGACTCGGAATCTCCACATAATGCTGCTCGAAGACGCGAGAATGAGCAGCGAGCCGATCGAACTCCGGCGTCTCGATCCACTCGTTGCCCAAGCAACTCAAGAGGTGGGCGGGAAGTCGATCAAACGTCAGCACGATGGCTCGCATGCAGAAGACCTTCTGTCAGTAGCGCAGGGGAATCCAAGAACCGTCTTAAGACTCATCATAGGCCGGTGAGTTCGCTTCGATCGCGCCCCAATCGACCAATTCAATGGCTTCGGGAATGATCTCAGAGAACTCGTTCCGTTGACTGGTCTTCACACCTTTGCCGCCTCGGCTAGTGACCGTGTACTTCATCTGACCGAAACTCAGCTCCGTGCCATTTTCGTTACGGACACGCAGCGCATCGCTCGGTCGACCGAGCAACTTCGCACCCAACAAGGCGTCTGAATCATCCAACTTGATGCCGCGCACTCCGATGCCCGGTCCAGACAGAATCGGCACTTCTTCGAGAGCGAAATGGATGATGCGAGCCTCGCGAGACGCCAAGAAACAGGTCGTGCGATCGCCGATGAGTTCGACATGCGCGACCTTGTCTCCAGCTCGCAAGCGACAGTACTTCCGACCGGCCTTGGTCGATGCTTGTCGAAATCCAGACAGCGAAATTTTCATGACCTGCCCGCTGGCCGAACACACAAAGAGATGCGGCAGCGTGTTGGGGTCTTCTGGATCTACATCGCTCGGAGTGAAGCGACTATCGGTTGTGATCGCTGCGACTAACGTCACTCCGTCGCTCAGTTTGACATGCTTCGAAAGCGGCTCTCCATAACCGGACGACGGCGGGATTTGATCGATCGGCAACGTGTAAGCCACACCGTCGGACGAGAAGAACACGACGCTGTCGACGGTGCTTCCTGGCACCACTGCAGTCACCAAGTCGCCCTCTCGCACACGAGTCCCCTCGACCTTGGCGAGACGGCCAACTCGTTTGACCCAACCGTCCTTCGTCAGCACGACATTCGTGTTCTCGCGGACGATGTAAGTCTCGGCGGAGAACTCCTTCATCTCCTCTGAAGACCCCAGTCCCGTGCGACGCTTGTCGTCAAACTCGTTTGCGACCTCTTCCAATTCGGTCTTCACCACGCCCCACAGCTTCTCTTCAGAATTGAGAATGCTGCGAATGCGTTTGGCTTCCTTTTGCTTGTCAGCCAACTCGGTGCGGATGTCGTCAATTTCCAATTTCGAAATGCGATAAAGCTGCAATTCGAGAATGGCCATCGTTTGGATTTCGTCGAGCGGAAACTCTTTCATGAGCTTCGCCGCTGCGTCCTGTTTGCCATCGCTGGCGCGAATGATTTTGATCGCTCGATCCAGGCCGTCGAAAATGATCGCAAAGCCTTCGAGGATATGAATCCGCTTCTCAAGTTGAGCGAGCTGATATTGAAAGCGTTTGCGAACCGTCTCCTGCCGAAAGGTCAGGAAGTGACGCAGCATGTCGACCAAGTTTAGTCGCTGCGGAGCTAACGCCCCGTGCTCGTCAGGTACCAAGCACGTCGCGTTGTAAGAAAAATTCTGTTCGAGCGAGGTGTGCTTATAGAGATAAGCCATCACCGCTTCAGGATCAGCTCCCGGCTTGATGTCGAGCGTGATGCGCAGGCCATGCTCGTCATCGGTCAGGTCATTGACTTCGAGCAACTGCGGAAGCTTCTTGGTCTCGATGATCGCGCCGATCTCGGCCTGCAGCGGTCCGGTCTCGACTCCATACGGCACCGAGTAAATGACGACTCGATTCTCGACCTTCTTGCGTCCTTCGACATCGAGCTTCCATTCGCCGCGCACCTTCACTGACCCGCGACCTTCTTCATACATCGTCCGCAGTTCGGCGCGGTCGGTCACGATGCGACCACCGAGCGGGAAGTCGGGGCCTTTGATGTACTTCATGATTTGCGCAACGCTGCATTCGGCGTTCTCAATCATGTACACGCAAGCCTTCACCACCTCGCCGAGATTGTGCGGGGGAATGCTGGTCGCCATGCCAACCGCAATACCCTGAGTGCCGTTGACCAGCAAGTTCGGAAATCGAGTTGGCAGAACTACCGGCTCCAAACGCTCGCCGTCATAGTTCGGTCGCATCGGAACGGTGTCGTACTTCAGCTCGTTCATGAGCTGTTCTGCGATCGCCGTTAAGCGAGCTTCGGTGTAGCGGTCAGCCGCTGGGGGCAATCCCATCACCGAACCGAAGTTGCCTTGCCCGTCCACCAGCGGGTAGCGGTAGGTGAAGTCCTGAGCCAACCGCGCGAGTGCCTCGTAAACCGCCGCGCCACCGTGAGGGTGATAGTTACCGGTCGTGTCGCCGACGATCTTGGCGCACTTACGAGTCTTCGCCGTCGCCACCAGATGTAGCAGCTCAAACATCACGTACAGGATGCGTCGCTGCACGGGCTTGAGTCCGTCGCGTACGTCCGGCAAAGCGCGGGACTGAATGACGGACATCGCATAATTGAGATATCGCCGCCGAGTCTCCTGCGCGAGCGACACAAACTGAACGCGGTCGTTGCCATCGTCTTCTGCAGATTCAACGCCAGCCGGAGTGAGTTCTTCGAATTCCTCATCGGCTTCATCGTCGGACTCGTCACGAGGCTTAATCGCCGCTCGTTTGATCTCGAAGTCCGCGGCCTTCCTTGAGGCGCGATCAGATTTGCTCTTCGAACTTTCCGGTTCGTCGCGGCGCGACTTGTTCTTAGCCAAGGCTCCCTCCAGAGGTCGATCATTTGATGCACGGAGTGAATTCACGGCGTTCCCTGCCGAGGGTGAATTCAAAGTGGGCGGGACCATATCGGTCTTGGTCTCGGCAAGCCAACTGGACTTCAGGCAGTGGCTGACAGGCGAACGATCAGATCAGTGGCGCTTTAATTGCGATCCTCACGAGGCAGAGCTATCGTCGCCGGCCCTCATCGGGGATCGTCTTTTTTCACTTTCACAAGGAATGGAAATGCGTCGTCAATCAACACGTCGTGACTTCATCAAGAACGTGACCGCAGTCAGTGCGGGCGTTGCGGTGGGGCACGGGTTGGTATTCCCAACTCACGCGCTCTCGGCCAATGAAGAACTGAACGTCGCCAGCTTTGGCGTCGGCGGTAAAGGCGGCAGCGATTCGGCAAACGCTGCGACTTTCGGCAACGTCGTCGCGATTTGTGACGTCGATCGCAATACGCTGGAAAGCAAAGGCAAGGCCGACAAGTTCAAGAACGCCGAGAAGTTCACCGACTATCGCGAACTGCTTGAGAAGTTTGGCAAGAAGATCGACATCGCCACGGTCAGCACCCCAGACCACATGCACGGCCCCATCACCTTGGCTGCGATGCGATTGGGTATTAGCTGTTACACCCAAAAGCCGCTGACCCGCACGATCTACGAAGCTCGCTTGCTGGCGAAGGTCGCTGCAGAGACTGGCGTTTGCTCCCAGATGGGTAACCAAGGCACGGCGCTGGACTCGTCCCGTGAAGCGATCGCTCAGATTAAGTCGGGCGTGCTCGGCACTCTGAAGGAAGTCTATGCGTGGTCGAACCGACCGATTTGGGCTCAAGGTCCAGGTCGCCGCATGACTCTCGATAAGTTCGCCGCCGAAGCCAAGAAGGCTGACCCAGCCAACGCCGACAAGGTCATCGAGAAGAAGAAGCAAGAGATCGAAAAGGCGATGGAACGAGTCGACTGGAAGGCGTGGATTGGAGTTGCTCCAGGCCGCGAATTCTGGCCAGGTCTCTATCACACCTTCCAACACCGCGGGTGGTGGGATTTCGGTACTGGCGCGTTGGGCGATATGGCCTGCCATCAGTTGACCGTGCCGTTCGCATCTTGCGGACTGCGTGACCCAATCTCGGTGCAAGCCAAGACCACCGGTCACGACTTCGACAGCTTCCCAGCTAGCTCGGTCATTAAGTTTGAATTCCCAGAGACCGCCGATCGACCAGCCTTCCGTTCTGGTGGCTCGATCGCCGAGGCAACAAGCCTCCGATGGAAGTCTTCGAGAAGCATGGCATCAAGAGCGTCTCGGACAGCGGCGTGCTGATCGTCGGCGAGAAGGGCGCGTTCTACAGCTCTGACGACTACTGCGGTCGCTACGAGCTGAAGGGTGTCGAGAAGGTCAAGGTTGACTACGAGAAGGCCGAAGACAAAGGCAACAACGACCTCAACAACATGTGGGAATTGTTCCGCGCGAAGAAGGCTGGCGATCCAAAGATCTGCAAGTCGAACTTCATCGATCGAGCCGGTCCGCTTACCGAGACCATTCTCCTCGGCAACCTCGCCGTGTGGGCTGCCTCGAAGGGCGGCGACAACGGAGAGATGGGTGACTGGGGCGAGAAGGTCGCCTGGGACGCTAAGAACTTGAAGGTCACGAACCTCGCTGACCTCAAGACTCCGCGCGTCGCGGATCTCATCAAGCCGTCATACGCTGCAGGCCATCGACTTGATTAGTTGAGGGCGTATTAAGCATCGCAATAGTGGGGCACGGTCTTCCGTGCCCCACTTCGTTTGATGTTGCTATCAGCTCACTCGTTTCGAAGCTCGATAGCGAACTTGTTCCCCGGCTCTGCTTGGGAACGAGAAGTCGGGAAGCACCGCTTTCCGCCGCCGTTTCGACGGCATCTAAGCAGTGAAAAGTACAGAACGGGAAGCAGGACTTTCCGATTGTGTGTTCCCAAGCGGAGTCTGGGAGCAAGTAAGAATTCTTTCAGAGGCGAGTTTCATGAAGCGTTTGGATTGGTCGCGATGGGTGGCAGCGGTGGTTTTGAGTGGCCTGACGGCACTCGTGGGTTGTGATTCAAGTGCTCCTCAAGGCAATGCCAACACAGCCGCAGCTCCCGGCGAGTCGCAAGCGACGGAAGCCAAATCAGCGGCAACCGCCAATGCCGACGATGTCAAAGCAGCGCGGGCCAGACTCGATGCCCTCGGCGGTGTCGCAAACTATGCCCCCAAAGATGGACCAGTGCTTAAAGACATTGCCATCAAGGACGGCTCCGCTCTGACCGCTGATGATCTCGCGCTGTTTGGCAAATTGTCCGATCTCGAAAAGCTGCAGATCCTCAACTGCCGCAGCCTCAACGATGAAATGGCAGCCAAGCTAACTGCCTTGTCGAAGCTCAAAGCTCTGGCGTTGACCAACACGGTCATCAACGACAGCACTGTCGAGCTGATCGTGAAATCGTTACCTGCGTTGACCGACCTCGATCTGTCATCGAACACCAATTTGACGAGCGGAGTGCTCAAGACCATTTGCGAGTTGACCAAACTTCAAAAGCTGTCGCTGGTGCAGAATCGCTTCAACGACATCAGTGCTCAACGACTCGAATCACTCGCCGAACTGCGTTCGCTCGACCTGCGCGGCAATATGGAAGCCGGCGACATGGCGCTGGAAGTTGTCGGCAAGTTGCCGAAGCTTTCGGCCTTCAAGCATCGCAGCACCGCGGTGACTGATTCGGGACTGGAGTCGCTCAACGCGAACCAATCAATTGAATCCCTGCTGCTGCAAGACTTCGTCATCACGGACCAATCCGGCCAGCATTTGGCAAAACTCAGCAAGCTCTCGCAGTTGGAAGTCTTCCGTTGCCAAGGCTTCGGCACAGAAGGCGTGCTGGCATTGAAGGGCATGGGACTCAGCCGACTGACTCTGCGCGACTTGCCGAACATCGACGACCGCGCCTTCGAGGTTTTCGATGACCTGCCAAAGCTCCGCCGACTTTATTTGCACGAGCTGACTTCGATCTCGGACTCGGGCCTGAAGCACTTGGAGAATCTCAAGTCGTTGGAACTGCTCGATATCTGGACCATCCCGCAACTGTCCGACGCCACGCTCGACGTCATCGCCGGGTTGCCGAACCTCAAAGAGCTGACGCTGCGGACAACGGGCGTAACCGACGCCGCTGTCGACAAGCTGTTGGCGATGCCGAATCTGCAATCGTTGACCTTCAAGGAGAACGGCACGGTGTCGCCGGAAGCTGCGAAGAAGCTCTCGACCAAGAAGTGGACCAAGCTCGATCTTGGCGGCGGCCCCGACGCAGACGCTGGCAATCAGTAAGCGGTGCATACGACTGAGAATTGAAGCTCGATTGCGTCCTCGCGAGCTGCATCAGAGCGACGCAACGAACAATCAAAACGACGGAAGCCACAAGCTCAAAGACCGGATCTAACTCGCAGGTACATGCCCGCGATGTCGATCCATGAGTCTTCGCCTTGTGGCTTCCGTTGTTTCTATCACCTTTGTTGCGGTGGCTCTGGTCGCGGCTAAGGCTTGGGCAGATAGCCCAGCAACACAAAGAACTCATCCGCTTGCTTCAGCGTCTTGTTGTAGTTCGCGTTCTTGTCATCGCCCTTCGAGCGTCCCGGATTGAAGAAGCCATGTGGCTCGCCTTCGAACGAAACCAACTCGCAACGATTGCCCGCAGCCTTCATCGACTTGGCGAACAACTCGACCGTTGCGTATGGCACGGCTTCGTCCTTCGTGCCGTGAAACAAAATCGCCGGCGGCAGTTCCTTGCGTATGAAGTGATACGGCGAGAGTTGCTTGGCCTTACCTGACGTGGTCTCGTTGATGCGTCTGACGCGATCGGCATCAACGGCATCGAGCCCCTCTGCTGGAGCCAAAATTACAGCCGGATTGAACAGCACTAAGGCATTGGGGGCCGAGCTCACCGACTTGTCTTCGGACTCTTCGTCAAAGTCCGGCAACAAAGCCGTCGCCGCCGCAAGATGGCCACCAGCCGATCCGCCACCGGCCGCAATGCGTTGCGGGTCAACTCCAAGTTTCGGCGCGTTAGCTCGCACCCAACGAATGGCTGACTTCGCATCCGACACACACTTATCGGGTTGCACTCCGTGACGACTCTTCACGCGATAGTCCGCACTGATTGCGACCATGCCACGTGACGCGAGTTGCTCGCACTGACCTTTAAATTGAACTGGCGAGCCCGACGACCAACCGCCCCCAAAGAAGAACACGACCGCCGCACGTTGATCAGACGGCTTGTGGTCTTTGGGCTCGAAGACGTAGAGCTTCAATTCGACGTCGCCGACTTTCTTGTAAATCTCAGCTCGCGCCCCAGACATCTGCGGTGGGTAACTAAAGCCCCCTGGCCGAGGTGTGTTTTGAGCATCAGCTGAAGACGCTCCCATCAAGAGCGCCGCTATCAGCAGTCCGCTCGTTCTCAAGATCTTCAACATCAAACAGGCCTTTCTGAATTGCTCGCGACGAAGACGATGGATCCATCCGTTTCTTGCCCGATTGTTTCGGCAACGAGGCCGAACGGGGCACAAGGCTCGAACTATTGACCGCCGCTTTAGGCACCGGCTTCTTCACCGAATCTGCTGCTGTGTTAATTGTTCCATTTCTGCGGTGAGTATTCGCCGCGCGGATGTCGTCCGCCGTAATCTTTCCTGCCATTAAGCCCTTCGAGAGGTCATTGACCAGACTCGCAAGTCGAGCGACTAGATAGTTCGGATTGGCTGCCAACCGCTCAGGAAACGCCCAGTTCTGGTCAAACGTTTTGACTTTTAGAAGTTTGCGAATCATGGATGCTCGCGCTGCACCTGCCGAAGATGAGACACTCAAACAAGCATCGATATCCTTCAAAGCCAAATACGAGTCAGCTCCTATGCGACTGAGGCCATTAGCAACTGCAATCACTCTCAAGACACCAGCCGCCCAGACATTCGGATCGCCTTTCTGAAGCGGGCGATTCTTCAATCGTTCAAGCGCAGTCACCATTTTCCGACACAAGTCTTGGAAGGGTTCTGGTAACAACTCTTGGCAAACAATCTCCGTCATGGCGGCGATGAGTTCAGCGTTCGCCCGAGACGCTAGGGTGATTGATTCTGGCACAGTCTTCGACATTCAATTTGCTCACGTTGATCTGCGAATTAGTCCAAGCTGCATCGCGACCAACAGACTCAAGGTACAAGAGAAGTTGCTCTTTGATGCGTGCAAGCGCCCAACGGTCGCAGTCCATTCGGCATTGTCATGGCACGGTTCGAATCACGAACTCTCCCCTACCTCTTTGAGTTTGCCTACCACAAAGAACTTGTGATTCGCGACAGCTTGCTCGCTGATGCCCATAAACTCGGCCACGCGTTTGTTCGGCCAACCTAAAACAAACAGCAACTCAGCACACTTCAGCCGTTCGTAATTGCGAGACTGACGCCATTCGTCGATCAACCCGGCGAGGCATTGCCGTACTTTCTCTCCTCGAATAATCGACCGCTCGCGACTGCGATACAGGCTCGATGCTTTGCGCGACGACCCGGCAGGTTCGGTGGATCGACCACTTTCCGAAGACACCAACAACGGCAACGTCGGCCGCCTTCCCTTTCGACGCAGCACGTCAGTCAGCTTGTATGTCGCGATCGAGAACAAGAATGCTTCAAGCGACTGACTCGGATCGAAGTTCGGCAATGACGTGAGAAACCCAACGAAGGTTTCCTGCACGACATCTTCAGCTTGAGTCTGATCTCCCAGGCGCTTGCTTACGAACCCCAATAACCGCCCCTCGAACTTCGCAATGAACTGCTCCCAAGCAGCAGCATCACCAGCCCGGATTTGTTGCAGCAAGAGTTGATCAGCCAAGTCTGGCATAAGATGTCGTCGAATCGGGGAGGATGAGTTCAACAAGTCGAATTCGTAGGAGCAGATGAAATGTTGGCGTCCCGTGGCCCCCTATTCCATCTCAGGCACTGTCTCTAGCAAATCGCGAAAAAGCTTGTTGAGCACTTCGTGAGTCAGTTGGATGTCGACCAGTTGCCGTCCCGACGAGCCAGCTTCAAAGGCGAAGCGCTTCAAGGAGAACGTGCCATCGGACTTGGCTGAAAGCAGTACCTCATAGAACTTGGTGGCACCTGAGATGCGATCAGGGGGCGTTGAGCGAATCAAGATTTTGTCCCCGAGTCGATCGACCTCTAACGGCCCGATGTTCTCCAGCAAATAGGTCACTCGCCTCGAAAGCGCATCCGCCCATTGCTTCAAGATTGCGAGTTCTTTGCCCACGAGCTTGGGCACATGCAGCCACAATTCTCGAAAAGCACAGCTCAAGGTGTCGACAGCGACAAAGTCGATCGCCAATCGAACTCCCTCGGCGTCTGTAAGCTCGACTCGTTTGGGACTCGCACTCATAAAGCCTGCGAGCTGCCGAAGTTCTTGATTGAGTTGTGAGATGAGATCCATGGCAGGGCCTCCTGTGGCATCGGCCACACAAGTCGGTCGGCTTCGGTGGGACAATCCAACATGCGACTGGACTAGAACCGAAGTCAAATTCCCTTTCGAACTTGGCTGCTCAGTTCGAGTAACGGTTGATACACCAAGAATTCTCTGTTGCTCACGACTCGGAAGCGGGCGGGAACATGGCAAGCGACCCCGAATTCGGGAATAGCGGTTTCCCCATTGGCCCATTATCGGCCAGTCCCAGCAACCAGTTCCGAAATTTTTAGTCCCCGCGGCAAACTCGAAGGCTCGCGGACCAATAGGCGTCACACACACGATGGCCTAGACTTTGGCTCGCTCCCCGTTCGCGTTTATTGACGAGGTTTGGTCATGCGTGTTGCCAGTTGGTTCGTCGTCGTTGTGATGCTCGTAAATCCGTCTTGGGCCGTGAGCTCTCAAGCTGGCAACGATTCGCAAAATGATGCGGGAGATGCTGCCGAGCGCGGGCCGAAGCCATTGCTGAAATGGTCATTCGAAACGGATGAAATCGGAACGTGGGTCGGTTCGAAGCCCAGCTTTGCTGATGGTCCGCGACCACCTGTTTTCCCCGGATTCAAGTCGACCAATCGAGCAGCCGTTTTTCAGCAAGGCGCGACGTCAATAGTCATCAAAGAGACGGATGCCAAAGACACCAATCTCAAGTTTGGACTCAGCGACACCATCACCATCGAAGCGTGGGTGAATGTCAGCGATCTTCAAGACGGTCAGTATCGTTACATCGTTGGCAAGGGACGTCACCGCAACTCCAAGTTCGCATCCGAGAATCAGAACTACGCGTTGAGACTGAAGGGTGAATCCGGTGAAGCTCGCCCCACGTTCCTCTTCCGGAGTCAAGTTGCGGACGGAGAGAAGGTCGACTCCAACAAGCACTATCACCGCTGGACTGCGAGCGAAGGTTTCTCGCAGGCATTGGTCGGTACTTGGCATCACGTGGCAGTCAGTTTCACGTTCGGAAAAGGCGACAGCATTAAGGGCTTCGTCGATGGTAAAGAGGTCAAAGGCGTCTGGGATTTGGGAGGCAAGTCGGATCGAGCTCCGATCCAAGACGATGACGATCTTGTGATTGGGACCGGCAATGGTGGTGGAGCAGGAAATACATTCAACGGCCTGCTCGACGATGTCGCGATCTACCGCGAAGTCGTTCCCACCGAACTGTTGGTCGCACGGTTTCAGTTTGTCCCGCCACCGCCCGCGATCACGGTCAACGACCTCGTGAAAGACAAAGTCCTCGTGCAAATCTGCGAGCAAGGAATGGGCGACAAGAACGCCTGGCCGAGCATCCCGCCGCAAGCCACAGAATCATTTACGGTCGGCGCGTTTGGCATCGTCGACGTCCCGCACAAGTACGTCGACACGGGTGTTCGAGGAGACCGCCCCAACCCGTACCTGTTGCGAGCGGCGTCGCTCGTCAAGTTGCCTGCCGGCAAGCATCGCCTCATGTTGAGAAGCCGCAGCGCGTCGCATCTTCATATCGATGGCAAGCAAGTGCTCTCGATCGGCTTACCCAAAGGTGATGCTGGTGGTCATGGCCATGTGGCCGAGCAGGATGACTATCTCAATCTGAGCCCCGACTTCCGATTTGCTCCACCAGGAACTCAGGAGACATGGTGCGAGTTCGAAAGCAATGGCGGCGAGCACCTCGTGCAGGTCGAGCAGATCATCGGCGGCGTCATTAGTGCCAAAACTCGACGACGTCCTGAGCTCGGTGAATTCGTCGTGGCTTGGTCGCCAGCAGGTTCCAAGCAATGGCAACTCGTCACTCCTTCGCAACAAACCGTGACCTACAACGACAGTGCGTGGATGGCTTACGAGAACGAACAGAGATCCCAACTTGATGCCATGAATACCGCGCGGCGAGCTGAGGTGCGTGCCACTCAGGCTGACTATTGGCAAGAGCGTCGACAGGCTGCGACAGAGTGGCTCAACAGCACCAAAGACGAGCCGGTGCCAGAACTCACCACCGGCAGTTCGCCTCATCCCATTGATCGCTTCCTGCTCTCCAAATTCGTAAGCGTGAAAGCACAAGCCAACGAGTCGCGCTCGGGGTCGATAGACTACTTCAAAGACATCCAACCTCTGCTGGAATCCAAGTGCTATGACTGCCATCGCGGCGGCAAAGCCAAAGGCAATTTGCGTGTGGATGCTCGCGCCGACTTGATCAAAGGCGGAGACTCCGGTGACGCAGCCATCGTTCCCGGTAAGCCCGGTGACAGCGAACTCATCAAGCGGATCTTCACCGCAGATAAAGACATCGTCATGCCGCCCAAGGGTGATCCTCTGACGAAGGACCAAGTGGCGTTGCTCAGCAAGTGGATCGAAGAAGGCGCGCATTGGCCCGAGTTCAAGATCGACAATGTCCGACAGACTCCACAGACCGACGACCTGACCTTCTTGCGTGGAGCATTTCTCGACACGGTTGGCGTCGTGCCGAGCCTCTCGGACATCGAATCATTCAAAGCAGCGCCGGCCGCATCGCGACGCGCGCAGTTGATTGAGAAGCTCTTAGTCGATCCTCGTTGGGCCGATCATTGGATGGGCTATTGGCAAGACGTGTTGGCCGAGAATCCCAACATGCTCAATCCCACTCTCAATAACTCGGGACCATTCCGTTGGTGGCTGTATGAGTCGCTACTCGACAACAAGCCGATGGACCTCTTCGTGACCGAGTTGATCAGGATGCGTGGCAGCGAACGCTTCGGCGGCCCGGCAGGTTTTGCAGTGGCCAGTCAAAACGACGTCCCGATGGCTCAGAAGGGAACGATCGTAAGCACGGCGTTTCTGGGTGTTGAAATGAAGTGTGCCCGGTGTCACGACGCACCAGCCCACGTCAGCAGCCAACGCGATCTCTTCGAACTTGCGGCCATGCTCGGCAAGCAGTCATTGACCGTGCCAGCCACCAGCAGCGTCTCAGCGGAGAAGCTCACCGCGGGCGGACGCAAACCGCTCATCTCGGTGACGCTGAAGACCGGAACTCAGGTTGAACCGCGTTGGCCGTTCGATCGCTTCGCTCCCGAAACCGTTGCCGCGAAGCTAGCTCAAGACACGAACGATATCCGTGATCGCTTGGCAGCATTGATCACAGCTCCTCAAAACGAACGCTTCGCTCAGGTCATCGCGAATCGTGTCTGGAAGCGATTGATGGGGCGCGGCATCGTCGATCCCGTTGATGATTGGGAGAAAGGGCGAGCATCACATCCCGAGTTGTTGCGTTGGCTGGGTCGCGAGTTCGTTCGCCACGGATATGACATCAAGCACATCGCGCGGCTCATCATGAATTCCGAAGCCTATCAGCGAAGCGCAGATACCAATCTCAAAGAGACCAGCCCGCTCTTCCTCTCCCCTGCTCCCCGACGCTTAGACGCCGAGCAGATTGTGGACTCTGTCTTTGTCGCCACCGGCAAGCCGTTCCATGTGGAAGAAGTCAGTTTGGATATCGACGGTCGACGAGACCTCGGCAATTCGATCTCGCTAGGCCACCCGCGGCGCAGTTGGATGTTGACCACATCGTCGAATGAACGTGATCGCCCGAGTTTGAATCTCCCGCGCATGCAAGCCGTGACCGACGTGCTGGCAGCCTTTGGTTGGCGAGGTGCTCGACAAGATCCGACCACGGTTCGCGAGACAGCACCGAACGCCCTGCAACCGGCCATCGTCAGCAACGGCACAATGAGCACTTGGTTGACTCGACTCAGTGACGATCACGGCCTCACGCAACTGGCACTCGAAGAGCGTTCTACTGCCGCGTTTCTCGATGCTCTCTTCTTGCAGCTTTTGACCCGCTATCCGCATCCGGAAGAGCGAGCCCGCTATCTCGACTATCTGACCCCGGGTTTTGAATCGCGCATCGTCAAGCCAGTCGCTGCATCCGAAGCACCGCAGGCCAATCGTCGCCCGGCCAAGTATGTCTCTTGGTCAAACCACTTGGACCCGGAAGCAACATTGGTGCGGCAAGAGCAAGAACTCGCCGCGCGACAGGGAGACCCAGCTACTCAACGCCTCACGGTTGAATGGCGTGAGCGACTCGAGAACGTGATCTGGGCTCTGCTCAACTCGCCCGAGTGGATCTACTCGCCATAGGACGAGATACGCTGAAGTAGGCGGAGTGTTTTCGTCCGCCTACTTCCACTCGCGGCCAATCACCATCCGCTTGTTGAGATTGCGGCGACCGTTGAGCTGCTCCAAGTTCAGCCGCAATTCTTGGCCCTTGAGCGCGTCGGCGTTCGGCAAATGATAGAGCTTGCGATCTTCACCAACTCGCAACCCACTCACGAAGCGTGTTTGCCGCTTCTGCCCGCTGACGGACAAATTGCAGCGGAACTCCAACACCTCTTCGGGCTTCGTGTTGTTGATCACGATCTGTTCGAGTTCGAGTCGACCGTCTTCCAACTTGCGATCGATGACATCGATCTCGACGTCTCCCAATCCGACCCCCAAGGTCCGAACAACTTCAATGTGCTCCGGTCGATCAGCCAGAACTTGGAAGTCAATTTGAATATCCGCATCACCCAAGCTGGCATCGTCCGAGAGAGTGATTTCCGTCGGCAGCCGAAACGCTTCGTTCGCAGCAACGTTGATAGACCAAGTGCTCGGATTCGCTTCCCAGCCGCGCGGCAACTTCATCGAGACTTCCGCCGTGACGGGACGATTGAATGTGTTCCGTCCGACGATCGCGTTGGGTTGAGCACCACGCAGACTCGCCAAGCGCGTGTTCTCGAATCCAACAGCCAGATCCCACTTTGGCAATTGAGCAGCACAGCCCGTTAAGAACACCGGCGTCTGGCTAACGGGAATAAGCTGCCGTCCGTCAATTCGAGGCAACGGAGTTTGCCGTCCCCAAATCTCTTGCAGCACAACCTTGTCACCCAAGTTCATCGTTTCGGTCGTTGGCTCTGGAGCCATCAAGACGACGATACCCTCGCCATTCCGCTCAAAGATGTGATTCGTCGATTGGTTTTTCATCCGCAGCGAACCCACGTACTTCGTGCCTTGCAGCGCGAGCGTCGACGTGCGCCATGGCAGATACAACGGAGTCGGCGCTCCATCGGGTCGCACCAATCCGGCATCGCCACTTATCACATCCGTGGCAAATGTCAGAGGCACTCCTGCAATTCGCGCGGCGACTAGCGATCGAACCAAATGGATTGCCCGTTGCTCAATGGGCTCAGTACTCGGCAGCGGCCGCACCGTCAGCCAACGCTGCATCTCGCTCGCCTTCGTAGGGGCAATCAAACTCGGATACTGAGTATCGTCGATACCCACTTGAGGACTAATCGCCAAGAACGACCGCCCCAATCCACGCGGAATCGGCGCGTCATGAGGCAAGGCCCAAGCCAACCCAATCGCTGGAATGCGACCGCCTCGATCGAACTCTTGCCGAATCAATTTGGTCGCTTGTTCGAGATTCGAAATGGTTTGCAGTCCCGAGTCGTCATCGTCTCCTAGGAGCCTGTCCGAGAATTCTGCCGGAGATTGGCGAAGTGGGCTTGGCAGCGGGGGTAAGATTTCCTCCAATCATTCGCCCGTGAGGGACGTGAGTCTTCGAGGATGTCGCCGCAGC
>OMIV01000269.1 GCA_900299185.1 Planctomycetaceae bacterium | reverse complement strand
GGTTTGAGGGTGGGGAGCGTTTGACGTCTCGCGGGGCGTGAAGCTCGGAAGGCTTGGCCAAAGTAGCCATCATCGCTCCGCGTGATGAGCCTTCTATGCTCGACTCACTCATTCCATTCAACTCTGACTCTTGCTTGGTGCTCGAACTTGGAAGGCTCGTCACGCGGAGCGGTGACGGCTACTTGGGCTCATCATGGAATTGCACTGCTTTGATCCTCACGCCGAGTTCACTGTCGTTGAACGACGATTGCCACATTGGTCTCAGGCGGGGGTCGTGTGCTTCATCACTTGGCGGACTCACGATTCGATTCCGGCCGAGGTGCTTGAACGCTGGAGGCAGGAACGGCAGCAATGGCTCCGGCGGCAGGGCATCAATCCGCGTGCTCCCGATTGGCGACTGAGGCTGCAACAACTCGACCACAACATCCAACGCGAGTTCTTTCAGCACTTCTCGACACGCTGGCATGACGAACTCGATGCCAGTCACGGAGCCTGTTTGCTGAGGCGACCAGAACTCAGAATGATCGTCGCGGACAGCCTGCGGAAGTTTGATGGTGACCGCTATGACCTAACCGACTTCGTCGTGATGCCCAACCACGTGCATCTGCTCGTCGCGTTTCAAGACCAAGAGACGATGCTCAAACAATGCGAAAGTTGGAAGCACTGGCAGGCCACTCAGATTCATCGCGTCACCCACGAAACCGGACGCTTCTGGCAACAAGACGGATTCGACCACCTCGTCCGCTCGTGCGAGCAGTTCGAGCACCTGCGTCGCTACATCGCCAACAACCCCAAGATAGCCCACCTCGCACCAGGCGAGTTCGTCGTCTGGTCAAAGTCGCTGGGACCAAAGTAGCCATCACCGCTCCGCGTGTTGAGCCTTCTCTGTTTGGCTCACTCTTTTCATTCAGCTCTGACTCTTGCTTGGCGCTCGATCTTGGAAGGCTCGTCACGCGGAGCGGTGACGGCTACTTGGATGAGCCTTCCGCGTGAGAAGGACTGCCGAAGTCCACCTGATTTCCTTTGAGGCTATCCCTCGAAGGCGAAGGGGTCGCCTTCTTCTTCGTCGCTGGGGCGGAGAGCGACGTTCACGATTAGGCCCAGGGACATCGCGGTGGTGAGCAGGCTCGATCCGCCGTAGCTCACTAAGGGCAAGGTCATGCCGGTGATGGGCAAGAGGCCGACTGTCATGCTCGTGTTGATCGCTGCTTGAGTCCCCAGCAGTGTCACGATACCTACGACGACCAGTCGTCCGAACGGTTCGCGAGTTTGGCCGGCGACCATCAGACCTCGGCCTATCAATGTGGCTAACAACAGCATCACCGCCGCGCAACCGACGAAGCCCCAACGCTCGCCCACCAAACAGAAGACGAAGTCCGTGCGTGACTCGGGCAAGTGGTACGCTCGCACGTTGTGAACCGGCATGCCGGACAAACTGCTGCCGAAGACTCCGCCCAGTGCGAGCACGCGTTTGGCTTGATGCAGGTGATAGCCGTCGTCGTCCGGAGCGTCTCCACCGGTCTTCTGCCGAAACACAGCGACCACGCGCGACTTCTGCTCGGCACTCATCTGAGTCCACAACACGGGCACGCACAGCGTTCCCAACACGACCACGAAGGCGAGATGCCGAGGCCGTGCTCCGGCAGCAAACAACATCGCCAGTAACGTGGGGGCGAACAGCAGAGATGTCCCCAAGTCCGGCTCTTTGAGGATCAAGGCTGCGGGTACGGCCATCATCAAGAACGGGATCAACAAGCCATACCAACGTCGCAACGAATGACGCCGCACGAGGAACGCTGCCAGCGCCAAGATGAAAGCGATCTTGGCTAACTCCGACGGCTGAAAGTCCATGATGCCCAGCGGAATCCAGCGGTAGGAGAAGTTCTTGGGACGAGTGAAGAACACCGCAACGAGCAGCAGCAAACTCAATCCGTAGATCGGGAACGCGAGCTTCCTGAGCTTTAGATAGGGCCAAGCCGCTGCGGCCACGAAACCAACCACGCTGACCACCGCCCAGGTTCGTTGCTTCGGAGCGAACTCGCCCAATCGAAACAGTTCATCGCCGCGCGCAATGGCATTCGCGCCAATGCACAACAACCCTGCCGCTGCCAATAGCAGCAACCAAGGCAGCCGACTTGCGATGCTCATGTTTCGGGCGTCTTCCATGCCTGCGATCTCTTCCGTGCGATGCTTGGATTGAAATGGGGTTGATCAAATTCCCGATGATCGGGGCTGATGGTTTTGTTTGGCGTGTTGGGCAGAGGGATTAGGGGAGGGAAGCAGTTGCTGGCAGAGCTTGGCCTTTGTTGCCCCTCACCTCCGACCCCTCTCCCCAGGGGGGCGAGGGGAGAATTAATGCGGATTGCGGTGGGATGGTTGCGCGTTGGCCAAAGCGTTTGTCGGCTCGCCTCGCTGACGCCTCATTCCCAGCTTCATCATCCTGCATTCGCCCAATCGCCGGAACGCGACTTTGGCGCTTCTCGTTACGGGACTATGCTCCCCGCCATTCCCCAACTGCACCTCATCAAGACTGAGCAACATGCCGACGAATGGAAGCACGCGCAAAGAGAAGATTCTGATTTTGGGCGGCGGCTTCGCGGGCGTTTACACCGCGATGTATCTCGAACAACAGATGACCGCTGCCGAGCGAGAGCGCGTCGATATCACGCTCGTCAGTAACGAGAACTACATCGTCTTCCAGCCGCTGTTACCCGAAGTGATCTCCGGCACGATCGAAACTCTGCACTGCATTACTCCGATCCGCAGACTCGCCAAGCGAACTCATCTGCATACGCGCCGCATCGAAGCCATTGATCTCGAACACAAGCAGGTCAGGCTCGCTCCCGGCTTCTTGCCCAAGCCCGTCGTGCTCGACTTCGACCACTTAGTCGTCTGCTTAGGATCGCGACTGAATTACTCGCTGGTGCCCGGCATGAAAGAGCACGGCATCCCGTTCAAGTACCTCGGCGACGCGCTGCGTTTGAGAAACGAAGCCGTGCGAGTGCTCGAAGAAGCTGACAACGAAACAAACCCCGACGAGAAGCGCAAACTGCTGACCTTCATCGTCGCGGGCGGCGGGTTCTCGGGGGTTGAGTGCATCGCTGAGTTGAACGACTTCCTGACCACCGCCGTGTCGGCGTATCGCAACTTGCGAAAGAGCGACATCCGCTGCGTGCTGCTCCAAAGTGCCGAACGTATCCTGCCGGAACTTGGTGAAGATCTCGCCGGATATGCTCACAAGATCTTGGAGAAACGCGGCGTCGAGATCCGGCTTAACACGCGGTTGAAAGCAATCTCGGCTGATGCCGTGATCGTGCAAGACAAGAGCGGCGGAAAGCCCGAGACGGTGCCTTCGCGCACCGTCGTCGTCACTGTCCCGGCGGCACCACATCCGCTTGTCACGAACTTGCCCGTGCCTCAAGACAAAGGCCGCATCAAAGTCACGGAGTTCCTCGACGTGCCCGATCATCCGGGATTGTGGTCGCTGGGCGATTGCGCGGCGGTCCCGCAACGCGACGGCATTACTTCCCCGCCGACAGCTCAGCATGCTCTTCGTCAGGCTAAGACGTGCGCGACTAACATCCTCGCCACCATTCGAGGTCGCGACAAAAAGCCATTCACATTCACGGGGCTCGGCAAGCTAGCGTCGCTGGGCCATTACTCGGCCGTTGCCGAAGTGTTCGGCATCAAGATCAAGGGCTTGCTAGCGTGGCTCTTTTGGCGAACGGTCTATCTCTCCAAATTCCCCGGACTGGATCGCCGCATTCGCATCGGAATGGATTGGCTGCTGGACCTGCTGCTGCCACGCGACATCACCCAAGTGAAGATCTTCCAGCCCGACGCGGTGGTGCAAGAACACTTCCATGCCGGCGAGACCATCTTCGACCAAGGCGACTTTGGTAACAAACTGTATGTGGTCGTGAAGGGCGAAGTGGAAGTCCTCAAGGGCACCGACGTGTTAGCCACACTCGGCCCCGGTCAACTCTTTGGTGAGATCGCATTGGTCTCAGACAACGCTCGCACTGCGACCATCAAAGCCAAGTCAGACGTTGATCTCGTCACGGTCTCGCGCCCGGCATTTCAGAAGCTGGTCACCAACTTGCCCGGAGTGCGCGGGACGATCGAAGAAGCCATGCGCAAGCACGGCGTCGATCCCTCGCAGCTCGATGTCGAAACGCATGGCGAATAGAGCCAGCGTCAGGAGAATTACACATCTCGCGCGATGGTCAGAGACGCTTCGATTCGGTCTTCTCCATTTGCGTTCCATTTCATTCGCGCTGACAGAATTCAAAAGGGCCGCGCGAATGGAATGGAGCGCGAATAAACGACGGGGGCAGACTCAGAAGTGACGTCCCGGCTTGTAACTTGAATCAGGAATTTCGTGAGGCGCGCTGCATAGCACGGCCATCAGGCCAACTTCCAATCGATCTCGGCTTGCGAGTGCTCGCGCAACGCAGCGTTCGTGCGAGAGAACGGCTTGCTCCCGAAGAACAGTCGAGCTGAGAGCGGCGATGGATGGGCGCAGCGAATGACGGTGTGTCGCGTCTCGTCGATCAATTCGGCTTTCTTGTGAGCCGCCGCGCCCCACAGCAAGAAGACGACATGCGGCCGATCGTTGACGCGACGAATGATGGCATCCGTGAGTCGCTCCCATCCGCGGCCTTTGTGTGAGTTCGCTTCATGAGCCCTCACGGTCAGCACCGTGTTGAGTAACAAGATGCCCTGCTGAGCCCACATCGTCAGATCGCCATGCGCTGGCGGTTCGATTCCCAAATCAGATCGCAATTCTTTGAAGATGTTCTTCAAAGATGGAGGCGGCTTGATGTCTGCCCTTACCGAGAAACACAGACCATGAGCCTGCCCCACGTCGTGATAGGGATCTTGCCCCAACAGCAGCACTCGAACGTTGTTGAGCGGCGTCAGCTTCAAGGCATTGAAGACGTCGACCTCCGGCGGAAAGACTTCATGCTCGCGACGTTGGTCGCTCACGAAGTCCGCTAACTCCGTGACATACGGCTGAGCGAGTTCATCCGTCAGCGCATCATTCCAATCTCCAGGCAGCTCAAATGTCGTCATCAGTAACAGTCATCCTCGAAGGTGTGTCGTCGTAGCATGGGACGACTCATCGGCCCAACGGCTGGTCAACTCGATCCGGCCAAGCTACTGATCAGCGTCTGTGGTTCCAAATGCTCGCGATAACACATCATGGTTCTCAGAAAGGTCGTCGAAACAATGTCTCGCAAGATCGGCTTCTGTGTCGCGCTGTTGTTGATGACTTGGACTGCTCACATCGCGGTCGCAGCCGAGTGGAAATTCACGGTCACCTTCACTCCCGACGTGCGACCAACACCGTTCTCCGGTCGTGTCTACGTTCTGCTCAGCCAACGCAACCCCGAGCCGCGACTGGGACCGAACTGGTTCACTCCCGAGATCTTTTGCTCGCGGGACGTCACTGATTGGAAGCCCGATACGCCGCTGGTCTTCGACTCTGAAAAGGCCGAGAGCACGTTGAGCTACCCCGAGCCGTTTTCGAAGCTCGACCTGAGTGGCTATCGAGTTCAAGCCGTCGCGCGATTCAATCCGTGGGAACGCGAGATCGGTCGAGGCCCCGGTAACGGCATCAGCCATGTGGAGACCGTGACGCAGGCTGGCGAGCAATCTCAACTCGTCATCAAGAGCGTCGTCCCTGAAGCCAAGTATCCCGACGTCAAATGGTCGAAGCAGCTTAAGGTCCGCTCGGAGTTGCTCAGCAAGTTCTACGGCCGCGACGTCTATCAGTACGGAGCCGTCCTCTTACCGACGAGCTACTTCGATCAGCCCGAGCGACGTTATCCCGTCATCTACACGATCCCTGGCTTTGGCGGCGACCATTACTCGGCGGTGCTCAAAGAACCCATCGCCGAAACCAATGGGTTCGGTGTGGAGTTCATCCGCGTGATGCTCGATCCGGCTTGTCCGTTGGGCCATCACGTCTTCGCCGACTCCGCGAACAACGGGCCCCGCGGCCAAGCGTTGATAGACGAATTCATCCCCGAACTCGATCGCCAATATCGCACCATTGCAAAGCCTGCCGCGCGACTTGTGACCGGTCACTCCTCCGGCGGATGGAGCAGCTTGTGGTTGCAGGTCACATATCCCGAAGTCTTTGGTGGAGTTTGGAGTACATCGCCAGATCCCGTCGACTTCCGCGACTTCCAACAGATCAACCTCTATCGCGCCGGCGAAAACATGTATGTCGACGCCCAAGGCGAGCAGCGCCCTTTGGCTCGTGTCGGCGGGCAAGTGAGGTTGTGGTATCGCGGCTTCGATCAGATGGAATCGACGCTCGGCCCTGGAGGTCAGCTTCATAGTTTTGAAGCCGTCTTCAGCCCGCGCGGAACCGATGGAAAGCCTGTCTTGGTGTGGGACCGCAAGACCGGAGCCGTCAACACCGAGGCTGCCAAGCAGTGGGAGAAGTATGACATCCGCTTGGTCCTCGAACGGCGTTGGAAAGAACTTGGCCCCAAGCTGAAGGGCAAGCTTCGAGTCCACATGGGCGATCAAGACACGTTCTACCTCGAAGGTGCGACGCTGCTGTTGAAGAAGTCGCTCGCGGACCTGGGCAGCGATGCCGTCGTCGAGATGCATCCGGGCAAAGATCACAGCAACATCATGTCGCCCGACTTCCGCGAAAGACTCCGTCGCGAAATGGCCGAGCAAGTCCGCGAGATCTCGCTTCAGAAGTAGCAACCAACACGCGGTCAGCGCCGCGCGTATCTCTGTCGAAACTTCAGCGGCGTGAGACCCGTGTGCTTACGAAAGAGCTGAGTGAAGGCGCTCTGGTCGCAGAACCCAAAGCGACTGGCAACCTCCGAGATGGACTGGTCGGAATGCAGCAGAGCGTCGCTGGCCGCTTGGACGCGAGTCTTGATCAAGAACTCTTGCACGCTCAGTCCGAACACTGCTTGGAATTTGCGATGCAATTGACGCGGAGAAAGTCCTGCCTTCTCCGCCAACTCTTCAACGCTCAGCCGCTCTTGATGATGGTCGCGGATGTAAGAAATCGTTGAATCGATCAACGACATCGGTTCGAGCGTGCGGCGTTGTCCTTCGTAACTTCGCACGGTTCCCATCACACCAATGATACGTCCGCGCTGGTCTTTGACCGGCAGCTTGTTGGTGACAAACCAATCGAGCACTCGTTGCTCGTTGTACCACAACTCAACCCGCCCAATGATTGGCTCGCCGGTCGTCATCACATGCTGATCGTCCCGCACGAAATGGTCCGCAGCATGTGGCGGAAAGAAGTCGTAGTCGGTCTTTCCAATCAACTCGTCTTCGGAAGCCACTCCCAGATGCTCTTGGAAACAGCGATTCGCGCAGACCATACGGCTCTGCCGATCCTTCACAAAAAAAGCGACACCGGGCAGATCATCCAACAACAACTGAAACTGCTGAGGCCCTCCCATCAACTGGAAGAAGTTCGCTTGCAGACTCCGAATGTCGTTTGCAGTTACAACCGAGCCACCGCCTCGGGTTCGAGTCTTCGCAGAGATGTCACGTGAGAAGGCCATGATGTCTGATAGTCGATAAAAAAAGTCCGATCGACACAAGAACGCAGCCAGAATTTCTGCCTACGCTATCAAAGTTCGATGCCCTGTCCCGCGCCGGTCAACCGACCATTGCTCGGCATCGCGAAGTTTCAAACTACGGTCGTCCTTGAAAGCCAGTGCTCCATGAAATCTCTTCTTGTTCTTATGGTGGTAGCCGCGACAGCCACGGGGCTCGCTCAAGACACCAAACCTCAGGAACCTCGTCCTGAACGAGGCCCTCGTTTCGGTGGCCCGATCATGCTCAACGCCGACGATGTCCCGGTCTTTCCCGAGCCTCCGGCCAATATCACCGAAAAGCGCGACAACATCCCGCACGGCCAACTGGAGATGGTCGAGTACGACTCGAAGACCGTGGGGACTCGGCGCAAGATGCAGGTCTATACGCCGCCCGGCTATTCGAAGGACGCCGGGAAGAAGTACCCGGTGCTTTATTTATTACATGGCATCGGCGGTGATGAGACCGAGTGGCAGCGCTTCGCGAGTCCGAACCTGATGCTCGACAACCTGATCGCCGACGGCAAAGCCGAGCCGATGATCATCGTCATGCCCAATGGCCGAGCCCAAAAGAACGACCGCGCGGAAGGCAACGTCTTCGCCTCAGCCCCGGCGTTTGCGATCTTCGAACGAGACCTTCTCGAAGACGTCATTCCGACGATCGAGTCGCGTTACAGCACTCACACCGACAAGCAGCATCGAGCCCTCGCCGGCCTCTCGATGGGCGGTGGTCAATCGTTGAACTTCGGCTTGAGTCATCTCGACAAGTTCGCCTACGTCGGCGGCTTCTCGTCGGCTCCGAATACCAAGCCTAACAACGAACTCATCCCCGATCCCAAAGCTCTCAAAGAGCTGAAGTTGTTATGGCTCTCGTGCGGGAAGAAGGACGGCCTCATCAACATCAGCCAGCGAGTTCACGCGCACCTCAAGCAACACGAAGTCCCGATCATCTGGCACGTCGCCGACCACGCTCACGACGCTCCCGAATGGAAGCAGGCGTTGTATTACTTCACGCAGAAGATCTTTCGATAAGCTACCAAGAGGCCGACTGAACTCGGCGATTTGAAAGTGATCCTGAACTTATCTCTCATTGCATAGGGAGTTTCTTAGATGCGTCAGTTGTGGAAGCTTTGTTACTTGTTGTGTTTGCTCGTCGTGTTGGCGGGGGT
>OMIV01000268.1 GCA_900299185.1 Planctomycetaceae bacterium | reverse complement strand
CCGCGTTTCACCCACTCCACGAGCACTTCGATTTCGGCGTCTGACAATTTCGCATCAGGCGGCATCTTCAAATCATTGTCGAGATACCTGACAGCTTTGATGAGCAAGCTCTCGTCAGGCTTGCCGCTCACCACTGCGGGGCCGGAATCACCGCCGGTGCTCCAGCCACTCTTCGAGTCCAGCGTCAGTCCGCCCTTCAACTTGCCGCTCTGATGCGAATGGCATTCATAACAATGCTTCACAAGAACGGGTTCGACACGGTCTTTGAACCACTGAGCGTCATCGGCCCGCGCAGCAACCAGCGGCAGCAACAGCATCGCAACAACGAGCACGCGACTGGTCATTCAAGACTCCTCAAAGTTCGGAATGCCGCGACGTTATCGGAGCGAGTGCCAAGCGGCCAACGTCAGCCGGACATTGCTAAGCTCTTCAAACGCTTGAGACGCTCCGCTTAAGTTCGGCAAGACTTCAGCAACTCCAGCGACCAACTTCGCAGCGACGAGAAACTTTGCCGATCACGTTGAGTTATCAGCCGCCACGCATGATTGATCAGAAACTTGGACAGTCTTCGCTTGCGGTCTGCGTGCGGAGAGCCATCTTGCTACCGTGTGTTGCCGACTCAGCGTTCACCCCGGAGGCAACCGCAGCAGCCGTGGTTTTCGCTGCCGTCTCAATCAGATGTCGGCACACGAAAATCATCGCGAGCACGATCCATTCGGGCTCGATGTCCGATGAACTCCGACGCGTCGAAATCGAGCCTCGCGATGTAAGCGTGACTCGAACGACTTCAACGACAAGTACGGCAGCACTCATCGAGCTTGTGCCTCTCACTCACCTTTGGAATTCCGCTGCATGGCTAACGATCGACGACCTTCGACCGACTCAAAGACCAGCGCACCAAGTCCGATTGAGGAGATGGTCTCCGAGGTCGTGAAAGCTCTTCGGCAAGTCGAGCCGACAGCGTTTCTGGTTCTGCCGCGCGTACTGCGACGAGTCGTCAAACACGAGTGGGACTTACCCGCACTGACCGTCCGAGTCCCGCATCGCAAGAGTTGGATCGTCACTCGCAATCAGCTCATCAAGCACGTTGACTGGGATGAACTGGGACTCGAACCCAATAGTGATCTGCCCATCAAAGCCATCTTGCTGGCGCGGCCCGACGAGAAGCATTTGGAGTCCATGAGCGTCAGCGAGTTGAAGTTGCTCGTCTGGCGTCTGCTCTATCACGCGAGAGTTCATGTCGCCTTCGAAAGTCTGCGCGATGCTGGGCATCTCAATTCGAATGACTTCCGCCAACGAGTCGACCAAATTGGCCAGGTCGAGTTCGATGAGATTCGGTCGGTGCTCGCTCGCGAACATTTCCTGCGACCAGAAGCTTCGCTCGGAGAAACATTCATCGAGTTCGCAGCGGTGTATGCGGAGTTGAAGCATTTCATGCCGCACTGCTTGGCGACGTACTTCCCGTCGTTCGAAGACTTCCAACATGTTGATGCAGTGCTGAATGTCGATGTCGATATCGACGCGTTGTTCGAGCAGACTCGATTACCGGGTTGCCCAAATCCATCTGGTGACATCGACCAAGTGCTGACGTTTGCCGAGCTCGATCAGAGCCATCACGACCTCCCCTGCCCTGCACTGCCGAAGTCGCCCGAGTCGACCAGCGAAGCAGAAGGTCCATCTGCCGAGTTGATCAACCACGTTGCTGGCGAAGTAAAGTTGGCCGCGCGTCCGAATCTTCGCACGTACTCAAAGCTCACTCGTCGAGCCGACAAAGCCTTCGATGGCGGTAACTCGGTTGGTGCGGCCCTGCTGCAAATGAAGGCCGCGAAGTACGCCTCGCCGGAACTCGTCCAAGAAGCAGTCAGCGGCGCGTTGACTGATATCTGGCGACTGGTGAAGCGACTGCAAGCAGCGCTCGCCTTCGATAACCATGCCGCGCGAAGCTGGTTCGACTCGCTGGTCGGTTTGCTGCTACATGCCATGCAAGGCTTTTGGAACGCCGATAAAAAGTTGCTGTATGACCTGCAGAAAGTCTGCGTCGATCACGAGCGAGAAATCTACACCGTCGACTTACTTGGCTGGCTAACGTCCTTCGGAGCCAGACCCGTCAAACGAGCGTTGCCCAATCAGCGCGAAGTGTTGATGTCGAAGCATCTCCGCAGCGCGACGCGCCGACTGGTCACCGCTTGGCTGACCGGTGAAGAGCGTCAACGACTGTCAGATTTACTCCATGAGGCCGACGAGTCTGCCGAACGTCAGATGCGAACGCGCATACGACCACTCGCCACTCAAGCCTTAACCGAGATCGGGTTCACTCCCAAAGACGCCCCAGAACGAGTCGCCTTCAACAAGCTGACGGAAGAATTACTCGACGGCGTCGTCGTGCGCGGCTTCATCACGATGGGAGATCTGCGCGACGCGATCTCGCGCTGCAATCTGAAATTGAGAGACCTCTCGGGACCGATCGAGTTCCTCTCTGGCGATCTCTTGTTGAAAGCCGATCGACAGCTCAACCGAGCGCTCGATGGCGTCTATCAGCGCGGCGACATTCATCTCCGCTGGCTGCAACGTCTGAGTGCGGCCGCGTTCGGTACGTTGACGGGACGTTTCCTGACTCGCTTCGCCGCGATCCCTTATGGCATCGCCTTTCTGACGTACTCGGCGTTGGCTCACCTTATTGAGAAGTTCCTCGATGAAGACTCGCCAGCGATGGAGTGGTTGCACGACCGCCGCAACACCTGGTCGACGGTGTCAGCTCTTGGCACGTTCTTGCTGCTTGTCATTCATATTCCAGTCTTCCGAAAGTTCCTCGGTAAGTTGCTCAGCAAGTTGCTGAGGTTCCTGTGGAGACTGTGCTTCGAATGGCCCACGCGATTCCTGCGTCTGCCCGCCGTCAAGCGCTTCATGAAGAGCCTGCCGGCCGTCATTGCTCGCAAGCTGCTAGTCGCGCCGATGTTGGCCACGTTTGTGTTGTGCGGAGCGTTGCCGTGGTTCAACGAATGGCCGCGTCAGCCATTGCAGAACTGGGTCGTTGTTTGGGCGGCGATGGCCGTCGTGCTAAATTCGCGCGTTGGTCGAGACGTGGAAGAAGTCGCGACCGAATGGCTGCATCACACTTGGCATCGCATCCGAGCTCACATCTTTGTGGCGTTGTTCGACCTCGTGATGGAGAGCTTCAAGAAGATGCTCGAATGGTTCGAGCGCGTGCTTTACGCCGTCGACGAGTGGCTGCGATTCAAGAGCGGCGAAACGAGCGTCTCGCTCGGACTGAAGGCCGTGCTCGGCATCTTCTGGGCTGCGATTACTTTCGTGCTGAGGTTCTGCGTCAACTTATTGATCGAACCACAGATCAATCCGATCAAGCACTTCCCCGTCGTGACCGTCTCGCACAAGTTGCTGTTGCCACTGGCCTTCACCAGCAAGGCATCGATTCCGTCACCACTGGGCGGACTGTTGCTGATGGTCTTCAAAAGCATGCCGATCGAAACCGCGAACACAATCGCCGCGACGGTTGTGTTTGGCATACCGGGCATCTTCGGCTTCTTGGTGTGGGAGCTGAAATCGAACTGGCGGTTGTATGCCGCCAATCGCGCCGAGTGTTTGGAACCCGTACTCGTTGGATCGCATGGCGAGACCGTCATTCGCTTGATGAAGCCCGGCTTCCACTCTGGAACGCTACCGAAGTTATTCGCACGATTGCGTCGCGTTGATCGTCACCGCTCGGGCAACGAACACAGCCTGCTGCGAAGTCGCTATCTGGACCAACTCCATCACGTTCAAGTTTCGGTAAAGCACTTCATCGAACGCGAACTGCTGGGCTTGCTTGATCTGTGTGGTCGTTGGGAGCGACGCGACCTGCGCATCGGGCAGTTGCAGCTCGCCAGCAACAACATGCGAATCGAGATCCTCAGCCCAAGCCTTTCTACAGAGCCCATGATTCTGTTGTTCGAGGAACAATCTGGGTGGCTAGTCGGATCGACTGCCAAAGCCGGCTGGGTGCGTTGCCTCAGTGAAGACGAACGACGCACGCTGCAAACGGCACTCGTTGGGTTGTTCCGTTTGGCGGGAGTCGACCTCGTTCGCGAACAGATTGCCGCGACGTTCTCAGTAAAGACTCTGCCCTACGACGTTGCCGAAACGGGACTCATCGTTTGGCCTGATGGCAAATTTGAGAAAGAAGTCACCTACGGTTTGAGACAACAACCGTGGGTTCGGCCCTACCCCAAACAACTCGCTACGGCCTATGCCTTGCCGACGGTCAACGCCGAGAACCTGCTCTTCACGCTGACGCAACTCGAGTGGACCGTGTGGAGCGAGCAATGGGACGCGACCGTCACCATGAAGCGCCCCGTCTTGCCAGAGCATGTCGGCTGGCATTGGCCAGCGGCTGACTCGTGATGTGAGCCCAGGACAACCAACTCACTGAGATAGGTTTCCAGCCTGTCAAAATTATTGCAGAGATAATCGGACCGAATGGAGGCTCGACATTCGAAGCAGCCGCATCGCGATGCTCCGCGAGTGAAGCCAGCAAGGCGAGCGACAGGTGAGTCGATACCGGCCAAACTGGATGTACGACGGACTGGTAGTCCGTCGCTACGACGATGTGACGGACTACAAGTCCGTCGTACTGGTAATGTCTCATCCACCGCTCGCCTAACCAGCCGCGAAGCTATGCCAAGATGTCTTTGACGATTTCGCCATAGACGTCGGTCAGGCGAAAGTCGCGGCCTTGAAATCGGTACGTCAGGCGGGTGTGATCCATACCTAAGCAATGCAGAATCGTGGCTTGCAGGTCATGAGCGTGGACCGGGTTCTCAACGATGTTGTAGCTGTAGTCGTCAGTGCGGCCGTAAGTCAGCCCGCCTCGAATGCCGCCACCGGCTAGCCACACGCTGAAACATCGACCGTGATGGTCGCGACCATAGTCGTCCTTCAAACCACCCTGCCCATAGACCGTTCGACCAAACTCGCCGCCCCAAACGATCAACGTGTCGTCGAGCAGTCCGCGTTGCTTCAAATCTTGAATCAGCGCAGCCTGAGGCTGATCAACGTCTCGGCATTGCTTGGGCATGTTCGACACGATGCCGCCGTGTTGATCCCAACCTCGATGATAGAGCTGCACGAAACGGACTCCGCGTTCGAGCATGCGTCGAGCCAGCAAACAGTTCGCCGCAAACGAACCCGGTTTCTTCGCATCGGGACCGTACAAATCGAACGTGGATTCAGTCTCGCTGCGCAAGTCAGTTAGCTCGGGCACCGAAGCCTGCATGCGGAAGGCGAGTTCGTATTGAGCAATGCGCGTAGCAATCTCGGGATCGCCCGTCTCTTGGAGGCGACGTTGATTGAGACTCGAAATGCCGTCGAGCAGATCTCGCCGCATCTCACGACTCATCCCCGGCGGATCCGAGAGAAACAGCACCGGATCTCCCTGACTTCGAAACTTCACGCCTTGAAAACTCGAAGGCAGAAACCCACTGCCCCACAGCCGATCTAGCAGACCTTGATTGGCATCAGCCCCCGAACCATGCGAAATCATCACCACGAACGATGGCAGATCACTCGCCACCGAACCCAAGCCATAGGAAACCCATGCTCCTAACGATGGTCGACCAGGTTGCTGAGATCCCGTTTGGATGTAAGTGATCGCGGGATCGTGATTGATGGCTTCCGTATGCAAGGAACGCAGCAAGCAGATGTCATCTGCGACACGAGCCGTATGCGGCAATAACTCGCTGAGCGACATGCCACTCTCGCCACAGCGTCGAAACTGAAACTTCGAAGCAATGACGGGGAAGCTCTTTTGCCCCGACGTCATCCCCGTCAAACGCTGGCCCTGACGAATCGAGTCAGGCAACTCTTGACCATGTCGTTCGCGCAGACTGCTTTTTTCATCCAGCAAGTCGATCTGAGATGGTCCACCAGATTGAAACAGGTAGACGATCCGCTTGGCACGCGGCGCAAAGTGAGGCGCGAAAACTCGCGCTGTTGAATCTACCGCGCGAGCATCGTCGGACATCAAGCTCGCAAGCGCAGCAAGCCCAACACCAGCAGTCGATCGCCCCAAGAAGTGGCGGCGATTCAATGTGTCAGCGAGCAAGGACAACGGCAGCATCATCGTTCCTCAAACGCGATAACCATCAGCTAGCACCGCGCGGCAACAATCACGCTGCGGTCGAGGAACGATAGCGAAGCCGATCGAGAGTACGCACTGAGCGACAGATCGAACCTAAGCCGCTCGCGCGATCGGGCTGGGCTCTTTTCGAGCTGCCGGTTTCACAAAGCCTGCGGTCGACGATTCCAGGCGGCTCCAATCAGCCACACTGAGACTGGTCGCTAACCGCAAGGCACCCGCAGACGCAGCGAAAACACCATCCGCCACCACCGAGACTTCTGCCGGACCGATCAAAGCCAGCCCCGACTTCAACAACGTCGCGAGATCCTTCAGTTGACCACCGCCGCCCGCCAAAAGCACGTTCTGCAACAACCCCGCACGCCGATCGGCAGGAACCGTAGCGATTAATTCCGAAACGGCTTCGATGATGTCTGGCAGCAGTTGCCGACACGCCTGACGCAGCGGTTCCGAGACATCCATCTCTGGCCCACCGGCAACAGTCGCAACCATCGCGGTCTGCTCAGGACGAGGCAGACAACCAAACTTTTCTTTGATCCGTCGCGCCGTATTCAACGACAGCTCAGTTCCCGGCATCGAGGCTGAGATCCCTCGCAGCAACTCTTGATCAATCGAGTCGCTGCCAATCGGCAGTGTGATCTGCTGATCGGCACTCGGATGCGCGTTGAGCAACACACTCAAGTTCGTGCTGCTAGCCCCGATGTCGATGACCAAAGACTGCTGAATACGACCTGCTCCATACCCCACGCAGAATGGAGCCGAGCACAACATGACCGCATCGCATGCGGAACGAGCCGACTTCAACAACGCGTGCTTGTGATTCGCAGAAGCCGCAGCAGGAACCGTTATCGCGGCATAGACCGGCTGGTCAGGATTCGGTCCGACGAGGCTAATGGCATGAGCTAACAGAATGTCGGCAGCCTCATAACATCTGCGAGTGACATTGGAATCCGCCCCATTCGAATCAGTATCCCACAGTGCCAACGCGCCGCGCCGAAACGGAAACACGATTTCCATCGGGACGCGATTACGAGCCACTTCGTTTCCGACTAAGTACTCGCGGCCAAGTTGCTGACGGACGGTCTCATCCTTCGGCCATCCAACGATGCTTGGAATGACGGCTCGGCGACCATTAGACGACGTCACGGCCGTCTTAAAGCTGCCTACATCAATGCCAATCAAAGTCGCTGTTGAGTCCACTGCATCGCTCCAACCAGATTGTCGTTCAAAGTCCATCGCGAGACGCGGCTTACCACTTTGACCGAAGCCCATTGCTCGAGCTGCTCAAAGTACAGGCTCGCCATTTTCCATGCGGTTGGTAACGCAGTTCAGCCAATTCGGTCGAGATGAACTACGACGACCATCCCGTCAGGGAACGCAACAAAACCGAAGCGTGCCCTGCTGCGAGAAAGCCAGTACTCGCATTCGAAAGGAAACTCGATCGCGGCTGAGTCAATGAGCGTTGCTCAAACCGATTGGTGGTGTCATGAACTTTCCAAGACGAACTTAGGCGGCCTTCTTTTCCGCCAAGTGATTGAGTTCATCGAGCAACTGGAGATTCTGTTCAAACACGGACTTCGCAGCAGCGTCTTGCGTTGCCGATGCAGCGAACTTTGAAGCTTCCTTTTCGACCGGAGCTTCAACCCGGCGGAATGGAATCGTTGAGGGTTCATGAACGGCACTGGCATGTTCGGAAACTGGCTCGGAGACATCAGCAGCGGGTATTTCGACCGACGCCGGTTGAGCAACAGGTTGAGTTGCAACAGCAGCCTTGGCCTTCGGACGCAGAGCGATCACGACCAGCAACGCTCCTAATGCTCCCACAAACGTTGCCACGGCTTGCACAGTTCCGATGAGCCAAAGCGGAGTTGCACTCGCCTTTGCCACGGGCTCGCTCGCGTCCTTGCTCTCCCCGGTGACCGGGGGCATGAGCCACGGATCAGGACGACTCGCCGAATCAGAGGACTTCGCCCCCAACGGCAACCCCGGCAGTTCGTGCATCAGCTTGCCAGGTGCAGCCGCAGGATCGCTTGGAAGTCGAATCTCAATCGAAGCGGGACCATCAGGGTTCGCCACATCGCCGTGGAAGTGAGTGGGGATCGGATTGACCTGGTCGTCCTCAATACCGCTCGGAGTCCCGATCAAAACCGGAGTGCCCAACGGGTTATGCCCCTTGGCCGCAGACTCGTCGCCATGCGGCAGCGGCGGTTCAGCGCTGTCTGAGGTCTTATCGCTGACAGGCTTCTCACCAGAGACCGGTTGCCAATGCTGCATTTGATCGAGTCGATCCAGAACAGTCCGAGCTGTTTGCAGAGACTTCTCGACTTTCGACGGCTCGGCGGGCGTTGGAGTCCCTTCTGCGACTTCTTTGTCGCCAGGTGTTTCCAGCACAGCATCGGCGATGTCCTTAATGGCTGTCGCCGTTTCCAAGGCCTGTCCGCCTCGCTTCGTCAGCCCTTCCAAAGCTTTGCTTGGAGACGGTAGCAAGCCTGTCGCCAACGCCTCGGCAGAAGGTGCCGCGTCATTCTCTACCGGACGTTGAGCCTTGCCGAATTCGCTCATCAAAGTCGTCGCATTCGCAGCGACGTTCGCTCCGGCATTCTGTCGCCCTGTGGAATTTGAATTACCTGGAAGTACTCCGACAGAGACCGATGCTGGCGGAGTATTCGCAGCTTGTTGCTGGGCCGCGCGTTGCAACAACTTGGATTCCAAGTGCCGCACGTACTCACTCGGTGAGGCCTCATTCGCTGGCCAGCGAGCGTCGGTTGTGCGTTGCGCCGCGCGATAAACTCCGTCCGCTCGTGCCGCCAAATCCAAGGCGTTCTCTAAGCGCCCCTGCAACTCTTCCTTGCGTGCATCAGCCATCAACTGGCGAGCCCGAGCAAGAACTCGATCGTCTGCGGCGTCTCGAACTTCCTTCTTCGTCTGTGGCTGAACTGCAGGCTGCTCCGACTTCCGGAACATGGACGGCAACTTGAGCAGACGGCTTTCTTCCGCGAAGCTCGGATGACTCAGGCTTAGCGCAATCACAAAACCGGCTCCAGAAATCCAACCCAGTCGGCGTGCAGGATGGCCGCACTTGCTGCCGCATTCACGTTGCTGAGACATAGACGCGATTCCGTTCGAACCCGTAAGAGTTGCTCGATACCGGACTGACTCCAATCAGTCCGCGCAGAGACGCCCTATTCGGGGAGTCGTCGAAATCATTCGACTGCCAGCAATTGATAACTTAAGCCGATTATGCCGGTCGTGAGCCTGATGCCAGAGATTCCAAGTTCAACCTCACGGCCACGGTGCCATACCCAACGTATCTAGTCCAGCCGCTCAAGCCCCCAGGTGGTGCATAAGCCCTTGCTGTGACAATTACTTAGCGGCACTGCGCCTTCCAGCGCAACCAGTGATCAGCAATCACAATCGCGACCATCGCTTCGGCGATCGGAATAAACCGCGGCAAGAGACACGGATCGTGACGCCCCTTCGTCCGAATCGTCGTTGGCTCGCCCGTGGTAGTCACCGTTCGTTGCTCTGTCGGTAAGCTGCTGGTTGGTTTGATAGCAGCTCGCAGAACGATCGGCTGCCCCGACGTAATCCCGCCGAGCATCCCGCCATGTCGATTGCTCTCAGTGCCGATTCCTGATTTGCCAATTCCATCAGGTCGCGGTTCAGTCGGGGAAAAGATGTCATTGTTCTGACTGCCCCTTAAGGTCGCACAGCCAAAACCAACGCCGTATTCCACACCCATAACTGCCGGCAAGCTAAACAAAGCCTTTGCGAGATCGGCCTTGATCTTGTCAAACACAGGCTCGCCCAAGCCGGCTGGAATCCCAGTAGCCACGATCTCAGAAACCCCGCCGATTGAATCTCCGGCCAATCGCATTTCGTCGATCAAAGCAACCATTCGAGCGGCTGCATCAGCATCTGGGCAGCGAACGATATTGGGCTCGCCATTCGGCAGCTTTTCCACTTGGTCCATCGTGATCGAAGCCGGATCCAACGGCCCCATGCGGACGTCACCAACTTGAGTCACGTAAGCCAGGACTCGCCCGCCAAAGGCCTGCTCAATGAGCTTCTTGGCAACTACTCCAGCCGCAACTCGAACAGTTGTTTCGCGAGCGCTGGACCGCCCACCGCCTCTGTAATCACGAAATCCGTACTTGGCATCAAAGCCGAAGTCCGCGTGACCAGGGCGATACTTGTCCTTGATCTCCGAGTAGTCGCGACTTCGCTGGTCTTCGTTGCGAACCAGGATCGCCAAGCTCGTCCCCGTCGTCCGACCGTCGAAAACTCCCGAGAGAATCTCAGGAGTATCCGATTCGTCGCGTTGCGTAACGATCTTACTTTGACCCGGACGCCTGCGATTCATGTCAACGAGCAAGTCGTCGACCGAAAGAGCGATGCCGGGCGGAACACCGTCGATGATGACGACGTTACCGGGACCGTGACTTTCACCAGCAGTGGTGATTCGAAAAAGTTGTCCGAAAGAGTTTCCTGCCATAGTGTCGAGGATTGTAGCTCGACTTGAATTTGATCCCAGTGCCAGAATGATTTGCTGGCTTGACAGGTCGTGAATAGTATCCGGTCCTGTGTTTTTTCCTCCTTAAAAGAGAGCCCCAAGAGCCTAAGCCGTCATGCCCAAGACAACTGACGTCAAGATTCGAGATGCTGTTTGCTCCTTTGAACCCGTCACCTTTCGAGCCCCGCTGAAGTTCGGCGGCCGAGTCATCGACAAGACCTTCTTGATCAACGTCGAGGTCACCGTCGAGAACCAAAGAGGAAAGCACGAAACCGGCTTCGGCAGTATGCCGATCGGCAATATCTGGGCTTGGCCCTCGATGCAGCTCTCGGGAGATAAGACCGAAGCTGCGATGAAGCACTTTGCGGAAGAGATCACCACAGTCGCTCTGGGTATCCCGCACTATGGCCACCCGTTAGAGCTGATGTACGACCTTGCCGAAGAGTTCGGCCACTTGGGTCGCACCATTGCCGACCAGCAGCACCTCGGCGAAGAGTTTCCGAAGTTAGCTCATCTTGTCGCCGCCAGTCCGTTGGACGCTGCTGTTCACGACGCCTTTGGTCGGCTCCATAACGTGAATTCCTACAACACCCTCTCCAAGGAGTTCATGAACGACGACTTGACGACCTATCTGGACGACCAATTTAAAGGCGAGTATCTCGACCAGTACACGACGCGAACTCCCAAAGATCGCATGCCGCTGTACCACTTGATTGGCGCACTCGATCCACTCACGGCCGCGGACGTAACGAGTCGTCCCAAAGACAACTTGCCGGTAACACTCGGTGAATGGCTTAAGCAAGACGGCCTGACTCATCTCAAGATCAAGCTGGCTGGTGACAACCTCGAATGGGACATTGAGCGAGTCGTAAAGATTGAGAAAGTGGCCGTCGAAGCGCAGACCGCGCGAGGCTGTAAGCAATGGTGGTATTCACTCGACTTCAATGAAAAGTGCGAGAACGTCGAATATGTCTTGGCGTTTTTGAAGAAGGTCCAAGAACAAGCCCCCGCTGCCTACGATCGAATTCAATACATCGAGCAGCCGACGAGTCGAAATCTCAAGGCCCATCCCGAGATCAAGCTGCATGAAGCTGCGAAGCTGAAGCCGATCGTCGTTGATGAAGCGCTGGTCGACTACGAAGCGTTGTTGATGGCTCGCGACCAAGGCTACACGGGGGTCGCACTGAAGACCTGCAAAGGACATTCAGAATCACTTTGCTTGTCAGCAGCGGCCCAGAAATTTGGAATGTTTCTGTGCGTTCAAGACCTGACTTGCACTGGGTTCTCATTCCTGCATTCGGCCAGCATGGCCGCTCGGATTCCGACCGTTGCGGCCATCGAAGGGAACGGTCGCCAGTACTGCCCCGGTCCGAACAAGCAGTACTCGAAACTTCTGCCTTCCATGTTCCAGATTACGGATGGAACCGTTGGCACCGGCGCGTTGTCCGACGTCGGTTTGGGTTTCTAGCCTTAGACCGGCATTGACCTACCTAACCTCGGGACTAAGATCCCGCCCGCAATCGCCAATGGAGCACGATAAGAATGTCGCTGATCGCCGATAATTTGATGACCGCCGCTGCCGTCCTCGGACGAGTGGTAGTCATTCGAATTATTAACAGGCACTGAGGCGACTTTGAGTGGTTCTCGCGAAACGAGTATGTCAAAGCCCTCAGGTTGCCGAACCTGAGGGCTTTTTCTTTTTCCCGTCACGACTTTCACGATCACGGCTTCTCATGACGCAACGCATCCAAATCTACGACACAACCCTGCGTGATGGTTCGCAGGGTGAAGGCGTCAACTTCTCGCTTCAGGACAAACTGCTGATCGCGCAAAAGCTCGACGAACTCGGCTTCGACTACATCGAAGGTGGTTATCCACTCTCCAACCCCAAGGACTTCGAATTCTTTCAGCGTGCGGCCGAGATGACTTGGAAGCACGCCAAGATCTGTGCCTTCGGTATGACTCGTCGTCGCGACTGCAAGCCGGAAGACGACATCGGCATGCAAGCCTTGCGTGATTCGAAAGCCTCGGTTTGCACGGTTGTGGGCAAGACCTGGGATTTGCATGTCTTCGAAGTTCTGCGAGTCGATGAGTCCGAGAACTTGGCCATGATTCGAGACTCGGTTGGGTATCTCGCCGGCCTTGGTCGCGAACTGATCTATGACGCCGAACACTTCTTTGACGGCTGGCGAGCAAACCCAGAGTTCGCGTTAAAGACAGTTAAAGCAGCCGAAGAAGCCGGTGCTTCAATGGTCTGCTTGTGCGACACCAATGGTGGTCGGCTGCCTGAAGAAGTCGCTGCTGCCGTGACCGCCGTGCGAGCAGCTTTGAAAGTCCCAGTCGGCATTCACTGCCACAACGACGGCGACCTCGCTGTCGCCAATTCGTTGGCAGCGCTCGATGCAGGTGCTTTGCAAGTTCAAGGCACGATCAACGGCATCGGCGAGCGATGTGGCAACGTCGATCTCATCAGCGTTGTGGCCAATATGACGTTTAAGAAACGCGGCTACGAAATGCTTCGCGAGGGTTCGGTCCAACGTCTGTGCGATCTCTCGCACTACGTCTACGAGTTGGCGAATCTCAATCATCGCAACAACCAAGCTTGGGTTGGCCGGAGTGCCTTCGCTCACAAAGGCGGCATGCACGTGCACGCCGTTAATCGCATCGCTCATAGCTACGAGCACATTGACCCGTCACTCATTGGCAACGAACGTCGCGTGCTGGTCAGCGAGTTGTCCGGTCGCTCGAACATTGTGGCCAAGGCGACCAAGTACAAACTCGACAACGACAACGAGCTGATGAAGAAGATCCTCGATCGAGTGCAAGATCTCGAAAACGAGGGCTATCAATTCGAAGCAGCGGAAGCGTCGTTCGACCTGCTCATCCAGAAGGTGGCCGGCAACTATTCGTCGAGCTTCCGCCGTAAGAGCTATCACGTGCATGTGCAGACTGACGGCGACTCACCCGCCATCACGACGGCCGTCTTGAAGCTCAGCGTTAGTGACCGAGATGTTTTGGTGGCCGGCGAAGGCGATGGACCAGTCAACGCTCTCGACAATGCCTTGCGTCAGGCACTGGTGCAGGTCTTCCCGAACTTAGCTCAACTGCGGCTCGTGGATTACAAGGTACGAGTTATCAACTCCACCGAAGGCACCGCTGCCCGAGTACGGGTTGTCATTGAAAGCCGCGACGACAACGACGGCGAAGTCATCAACACTGTCGGCGTCAGCGAAAATGTCATCGAAGCCAGTTGGCTCGCGCTGGTTGACAGCGTTGAGTACAAGCTCCTCAAGGATGCCGGCATCGTGATTGGCAACGGACGACGAGACTAACTTCGTCATCTATCCAACCAACGATTCTTCACTCACTCGAACCACAACTCTCAAGTTGGCTTCGCCGCCACTTCATCATTCAAGGACACCATGACGACCGAACTCGCGAAGCAGTATCAGCCGAAGGAAGCTCAAGCCCGATGGTTCAAGTTTTGGGAAGACAACGGCTTCTTCAATGCCGATCCCAATCCCAACAAGAAGCCGCACACCATCATGATCCCGCTGCCCAATGTCACCGGGGCATTGCATATGGGGCATGCTCTCAATGGGACGTTGCAGGATCTCATCACACGCTATCGCCGCATGCAGGGCTATGAGGCTCTGTGGATGCCAGGCACCGATCACGCTGGCATCGCGACTCAGGCGGTTGTTGAGCGACGCATGTTCGAAGAGGAAGGGCTGACTCGACATGACGTTGGCCGCGACGCGCTCGTCCGCCGCATCTGGCGTTGGAAGGACACTTACGAGCAACGCATTCTCAATCAGCTCAAAGGCATTGGAGCAAGCTGCGATTGGCGGCGAGTGCGCTTCACGCTCGATGAGGTCTGTTCGAAGGCCGTGCGTCGGACGTTCTTTCAATTCTTTAAGGACGGCTTGATCTATCGCGGCAAGCGGCTCGTGAATTGGGACACGTTCTTGCAGACCGCTGTGGCTGACGACGAAGTCTTTCACGAGGAAGTCGACGGCCACTTTTGGACGTTTCGCTATCCGGTCATGAACGGCGATCAGCCAACCGGCGAGTTTATCCAATTCTCAACGACGCGTCCCGAAACGATGCTTGGTGATACCGCCGTGTGCGTGCATCCGACCGACGAGCGATATCAGCATCTCATCGGCAAGCAGGTGCAGATCCCGCTCAACGGGCGGTTGATTCCGATCATTGCCGACGCGCTCTTGGCGAAGAAAGAACTCGGCACGGGCTGCGTGAAGGTCACTCCGGCGCATGACCCGAACGACTATGCGTGCGGCCTGCGCAACGGGCTGCCGATGATCAACATTCTCAACCCCAATGGCTCGATCAACGACAACGGCGGCAAGTACGAAGGACTCGATCGTTTCGACGCCCGCAAGCAAGTTGTCGAGGACATGACTTCGCTCGGTCACTTCTTGAAGGTCGAAGATCGCAAGATCGAGCTCGCGCACAGCGACCGTTCGAAGACTGCCGTCGAGCCGTATTTGTCAGCTCAATGGTTCGTGAAGATGTCCGATCACGAAAGCGGACGACCGGGGCTCGCTCAGATGGCGATGAACGCGGTCACGGAGAAGAAGGTGCGATTCTTTCCGTCGCGTTACACGAGCACCTACATGGACTGGCTCGGCGAGAAGCGCGACTGGTGCATCAGCCGGCAGTTGTGGTGGGGGCATCGCATTCCGGTGTGGCAGTTGACACACGGAGTTAGAGGGAGCGATGGCAATTGCATATGGAGCGAGCGAGAGGTACTTCACTTGCTCACTGCATGGATCTCGGAAGCTGGAATCTCTGACGAAGTCGAAGTCCGCTCGGACACTGCAAACGAAGCAATCCTAATTTGCACTCTTTCCGATCGCGCCGATCAACTACTGACCGAGCTGCGAGACACCTTGTATTCGCCCAGCCGTGAAGGCGATGAAGCCTACGGCGCTAAATCTGGCATTGGGTGGCATCTCATTCAGACGATCCTTTCCCTGGAGCAAGACGAAGACGTGCTCGATACATGGTTCAGCTCGGCGTTGTGGCCGCATGCAACGCTCGGTTGGCCCGATCGCGAACACAACCCGCCGATGGTTGGATCAGGAGCGTCAAGCTCTTCTCAACCAATGACCAATGACCAAGGACAAGGGACCAAGAACGAAGTCCTCCCCTACTTCTATCCCGGCAACGTGCTCATCACGTCGCGCGACATCATCACGTTGTGGGTCGCGAGGATGGTTCTCACCGGGCTCTACAACATGGGCGATGTGCCGTTTCAACACGTGCATGTGCATCCGAAAATTCTCGACGGCTTCGGGCAGACGATGTCAAAGTCGAAGGGCAATGGCTGCGACCCGGTTGATCTCATTGACCGCTATGGCACCGACGCCATTCGCTTCACGATCGCGTCGTTCGCGGGCGAGACTCAGGACGTGCGTTTGCCGATGGCTTACGAATGCCCGCACTGTCAGACGCTCGTGCCGCAAGCGCTTGATGACGATGGCGTGATGGTCAAACCCGCGACGCTCAAGACGAAGCTGCGCGGTCCGTCGGACAAGCCGCGACTGACGTGCCCCAATGCGAAGTGCAAGAAGACGTCGCAGTTCTCGACGCCGCAGTACGAACCCGATACCGGCGAGCCCGTCGCCAAGATGGTCAGCGAACGCTTCGAGTACGGTCGCAACTTCTGCAACAAGTTCTGGAACGCCGCGCGGTTCGCGATCATGAACCTCGAAGGTTTTACGCCGGGCACCGTCACCGAAGCCGACTTGCGGATGGAAGATCGTTGGGTCTTGAGCCGCTTGTCGAAGACAGTCGCTGAAGTGACCGCGCTGCTCGATCGCTACCAGTTCGATCAAGCAACGCGCGCGTTGCGCGACTTCACCTGGAACGAGTTCTGCGACTGGTATCTCGAAATGATCAAGCCGCGTTTGCGATCGCAAGCAGCAGCGTCTGACGTAGGCGAGTCGCTCCGCGACTCGCATTCTGTGTCGCAGAGCGACACAGCTACGACAAAGCAGATCGCGCAGCGCGTGCTCGTTGCAGTGCTCGACAACTTGATCCGCATGTTGCAGCCGTTCGCGCCGTTCATCTGCGAAGAACTTTGGCAACGACTCAACGAGATTGCGCCAACACGCGGCCTCTTCGAACCGACCGCCGCAGCGAAGAGCGTGATGATCGCATCGTGGCCGAGCCTGTCATCGTCGTTACACGATGAAAAACTCGAGGCGCGCTTCAGTCGTCTGCAAGAGACGGTGATCGCCGTGCGCAACATCCGCGCGGTCTACAACATCAGTCCCGTCGAGCCGATCAAGCTGCACTTGAAGTGCGCTTCGGGAGTTGCCTCAGAGATGACTGACTGCGCGGACCAATTCGACAACCTCGCGAAAGCCGTGCTCGCCGCTGCCGGAGCCGAAGTCGAACGTCCGACAGCTTCCGCGAGTTTCACGCTGACCGACGCCGACGGCTACGTGCCGCTCGAAGGCTTGATCGACGTGAAGGCCGAGTACGAACGACAGCTCAAAGAAGCCGAGAAGATCCGCAACTTCATCCGAGGTCACGAAGCCAAACTCTCCAACGAAAGCTTCGTCGCGCGAGCCCCCGAAGCAGTGGTCACTCAAACGAAAGAAGCACTCGCCGGCTTGAAGAAGCAACTAGAGTCGGTCGAATTGATCATCACGCAGTTGGGACCAAAGTAAGTCCGTCGTTCGTAGTGACCCGATTCATCAGATCGCGTCGTCCGTGTGGGGTATATCCGAGTGAGTGAGGATTGGCTGAGAGATGCTCGATCTGCCCATTCTCACTCCCACGGATGTACCTCACACAGATAAGACGAGTAGACATTGGGAGCGAGTGTTACGGACCGACCTCGTTTCAGAGACGCCTAAGTCAGTCTGCCATATTTCGTAGTCGCGATCGGACTACCAGCAGAGACGACGCCATTCCGAGAGTAAATCTCGGCACCTTTCCGTCGCTCGACAATTGCCGCTTGGCTTGCAGTCATTCGTCGAAGTTCACAGCGGCAGCGCAAGTCGAGCTTAGACCAACTCGCGAATCGGCTCGCCTTCGGGCAGGATTGGGATGGGGCGGCCGGCGAAGTCGTTGAAGGTCTGCGTGTGGTCGATGCCGAGTTGGTAGTAGATCGTCGCGAGGACATCGGCGGGCTTGAGTGGGCGATCGACCGGGAACTCGGCTTTGCTGTTCGTGGCACCGATGACTTGCCCGCCTTTGATGCCGCCGCCAGCGATCATCACCGAGATCGCATCGCCCCAGTGATCGCGACCGGGAATCGGAGTACCCGGCTGACCGCTGTTGATCCTCGGCGTACGTCCAAATTCTCCCATCACGACGACCATCGTCGAATCGAGCAGGCCGCGCAGGTCGAGATCATCAATCAACGCTCCAACGGCGGTATCCATTGCGCGGAAGTTATTGGCGTGCCCTTTCTCTAAGTCGGAGTGATGATCCCAGTGCGGCATATCCACTGTCACAAATGTGACACCTGCCTCGACCGCACGGCGAGCCATCAAGGTGTAGCGGCCCCACGGATTGTCGCCGTACTTGTCGATCAGTCGCGGATCTTCGAGTTCCAGATTGAACGCCTCTTTGGCTTTGCCGCTAAGAATCATCGACATCGCCGATTGCTGGTACTTGTCCATCGAGTCCATCAAACGCGTTGAGTCAGCCTTGCGTTCGAACTTATCGAGCGACGTCAGCAAGCTCGCTCGGTCGCCAGTTCGTTCGGTCTCCTTGGTCGTGAGGCTGTCGAGGCAAGCAGGCTTCCCGACCTTGATGTGAGTCGAAGCATGCGAGAGATAGCTATTCGCGCGGTCGACATCGAAGGGGTTGTAAGCCGCTCCCAGATACGCAGCTCCCTGATAGCCGGGGAAGAGATAGACGCTCTCGGCAGCGGGCAGACCGACATAAGCGGGCATGCCGGCCTTGCGCGGGCCTTTGACTTTGGCGATGTACGAGCCGAGCGATGGAAACTTCTGCGGCAGATCGACCGACGTCGAACCGAAGCGACCCGTCAGCATCCAATGGGCTCCGGCAAAGTGGTCGCCATTGCCGTGTCGCACCGAGCGGATCAAAGCCATCTTGTCCGCATGCCGAGCCTCACGCGCCAACAGCTCGGAAACGAAGATGCCGGGCACGTTGGTCTCAATGGCTTTGAAGGGGCCTCGGTACTCGATCGGAGCCTCAGTTTTTGGATCGTACGACTCCAACTGAGATGGCCCTCCGTCTAGCCACACAAGCACGATTGATTTGCCCGTGTCCGCCGCCGCGCCTTCCGCTCGGAGTCGCAACAGGTCGCCCATCGTCAACCCGGACAGTCCGAGAAACCCCGCCTTGAGAGCCGTGCGGCGCGAATGTCCCGAGCAATTGGTGCCAACGCTGCCGGTGTTGAGCTGCAACATGGAGACGGTCCCTAAGAGTGAAAGTGTTCGACGGCAAAGATTCTGCGGATCGAATAGCTGAGAGATTCATCGACCGTCAATGAGTGGTACTCAAATCTGAGGTTATCAAACGAAGGCACTCGACCGAGCAAATCACGGCGTGCTTAAGAAGCCGATCAGATCGCGGATGTCGTCCTTCGACAACGAGTTCAATTGGCCTTCGGGCATGATCGACAGCGGCGACTCTTTGATCTCTTCGATGTCGTTGCGATCGAGTACGATCTTCTCGGTCGCCGTTTGGAGTGTGAGTCGCGTTGGTGTGCTCTCGACCTGCAAGCCAGTGACGACTCGGCCTTGCTGAGTCGTGACGATCGACATGCGGTAGTCGCGACCGATCTCGGCACTGGGGTCGATGATGTTGCCCAGCAAGTAATCGAGGTTTGTGCGATTCGAGCCCGTGATGTCCGGCCCGATCGTGCCGCCTTCTCCGAACAGCCGATGGCATTGCTGGCACGTTTTCTTGAAGAGCACTTTGCCCATCGCGAGGTCTGCGTTCTTCAAGCTGGCCGGTGAGAGTTGTGATTTCAGCTTCGCAATCTGCTGCTGTTTCTCGGGCGCTGAGTCGCGGATCTCGCCCCACACCGTTCGAAGCTTCTTTGTGAGAGCGTCATCCCCAAACGCGTGCATCTGCCGAGCGGCATAAGCCGAGACATCGTTTCTCGGCACCGACTTCTTCTCGACGGCATCCAGCAGCGCGAGCGACCAATCTTTGCGCGAGGTAAGAGTTGCTACCGCGTCTTGTTTCTCTTCCGTCGAGAAGCCCGAGTAACGCGAGACAAGCTGACTCGGAGTCTGCGCATGCGGAGTTGAAGCCAGTGCTCGCACCGTCGCGCGGCGGACGTCTTTGTCATCGAGCAGCGTCAGCAAGAACGCGCCGAGATCCGCTTGAGCTTGATCCCGCAGCAACTCGATCGCCGCGACTCGCTCATTGCTTTTGGCATCCTTTGAAGAAGCCGTCGTCCGTAAGTCAGCGATAACCGCCGGATCTCCGAACGTCACAGCGAGCGAGGCTGTAAGTTTTCGTACCTCAGGGTCAGAACTCGCCTTGAGCTTCGCATAAGTCGCCGGCCAGTTGCTCGGCATCGCGATCCGCTTCCGACCTCGCAGTGCCTCTCGCGTCCCATTGAGCAAGTCGCGCGCGGCTTCGTCCTTCGCAGTCCCGAGCTCAGCGACAAGTGGCTCATACGAGGCTTCTTCCTTCAGCGTCAGCGCATGATCGACGAAACGACGTGCTCCAAACTCTCGGATCTTAGGAATGGCAGAATTCGCGATGAGTGCGATAAAGGCATTGGCGTCGTTCTTTACGAGCGGCTCAACGCCATACCAATACATCAGCGGCAAATTCGAATCGGTTGCGTCTTCGGCGTGACTCAACAACGCCATGTACTGCCTCAACCTCGGGCGAAATTTTGGAAAGGCGACCGGCTGCAACGCTGATGCCAACGCCAGTCGAACGACGGGGGATGGATCATCCTGTGCGAGCTGAAACAAACTCGGAGTCTTTGACCGTCGCTCATCTTCCGCGTCGCGCTCGATGACTCTAAGTAAAGAATCAAGCTGCTCATGCGGCTTTGAGCCAACCGGTGAAAACGCCGGTTCTTTGATCCGCACCCGGAACGAAGTCGCTCCACTCGGAGGAACTGTCATCGCGAGAAACCTCACGCCCCACGCACGGATGTGTTCGTCACGATCGGCAAGCAACTCTTCCATCTCAGGAACGAACAGCTCGGCGATTGCATATCGCGCCCACAACGCTCGCAAGCGGCGATCAGTGGGCAGTCCACTGTCTGGCTTTGACCATCGAATGAGTGTCGCGGTTGTTGCCTTCGCGATTTGGCCATTGCGTCGACGCTCCTGCAACAACCGCCGCGCGTGTCGCACAAACCAGTCGTTGGGATGTAATTGCAACTGCACCAGTTCGGCGTCGGTGCGGTCGCTCAAGGGAAGCTTTGCGGCAGCGGCTGTTTTGGGATCTATGGGAGTGCTGGGAATGGGACGATTGGGACCGATGGGACGTATGGACTTGTCGGCAGCGACTGAGACATCAGCTCCAGCAACGGGCCCGGCAGCGCCCGTCTCATTGCTCTTCCCATTCGCATTCGTCGCATCGGTCGCCTGCGTCCCATTCCCATTGGCCCCCTTCGTCCCAGCAGAACCAACCGCCCCGCCCTCATAGCTGATCCGATAAATTCGCCCGCTGCTGCGGTCTGGCTTATAGGTGTGACACTCGCCGGTATCGGACCAATCGCTGACATAGATCGCTCCGTCGGGACCGGTCCTCAGAGTGACTCCCATGAACCACGGATCGCCCGAGATCATGAAGTCCGGTCCGTGCGAGGCCACATAGCCCGAGCCCGACCTCTTCAGGATGTCGTTGTTGATCCGCCGACCATGCACGTTGCACATGAAGACGCTGTTGCGGTACCGCTCGGGAAACGCACCGCCTAGATAGATCAACGTCCCGCAGTGAGCATGCCCGCCACCCATCGCGAGCGTCTCGGGAGTCTCGCCGCGCATCGCCTTCGGTTGATTGACCGGGTAGTGCAAGTGGTCGGCGATCGTCGGGATCCGCTCGTAGGCATAGAGGCTCGACGGACGATTGCGCCACGGCTCGTAATGAGCCCCCTGAATCACATGAAACAGATGCGGATTGACGCAGTTCGAGACGAAGCATTGCCCATAGTCATCGAAGTCGACGCCCCATGGATTAGTTGTTCCATCGGCGAAGTTCTCGAACACGAGCTTCGTCGGATGAATGCGACAAACTCCGCCATCGGAGTGCGTTCGCTTCTCGCCCGGAGTGCCGGGCCGACCGACATCTGACGGGCTCGTGCGACCGTGCCCGAAATAGAGCCAGCCATCAGGCCCCCACGTAAAGCCGTTCGCGAGATTGTGCCGACTCTCCTTGTAGCCAAAGCCATCAAACAGCACTTCGGGCGGGCCATCGGGTTTGTCGTCGCCGTTCCTGTCGGGAATGAAATAGAGGTTCGGGACCGACATCACCCAATAGCCGCCAAAGCCATACTCGATGCCGGTCGCGTAATTGAGCCCCTCAAAAAAGACCGTCCGAGTCTCATGCCGTCCGTCGCCATCTTTGTCTTCGAGAATGACAACGCGGTCCTTGCCCGTCGGCTGCCACTCGCCGTAGTTGAAGACTTCCAGAGCGATAATGCGGCCTCGATCGTCAAAGCAAAACGAGACCGGCTGCACGATGTCCGGCTCGCTCGCCACGAGCGACACCTTGAAGCCTTCCGGCACGATCATGTTCTTCACAGCTTGCTCGGGAGACAACGGCGCGGGAGTACGATCCGCCGCGACGCAAGCGGCTGTCAGAAAAACGACACAGATGCTCGACAGCAAAGCACGCATTGGAAAAGACTCCTCATGAGTTGCGCGACCGAACCGCGTTGCAGAATCAATGATACGTATAGGACGCATGCGACGAATTGGACTTACTACCGCCTTCAACACATCCGTCTCATCGGTCCCAATCGTCCCATCTCCCATCAGGCACCTGCATCGCTACCTCAGCCAAAGATCCAGCCCCCCGACTGCGAACAAGCCGATGCTCACAACCGCGTTGACGTTGAAGAACGCGATGTTGACTCGCGTGAGATCGTCCGGCCGGACGAGCGTGTGCTCGTAGATCAGCAGCAGCGAGACCGCGATCACTCCGGCCAAGAACACATAGCCCAGTCCCGCGAAGTGCCAAAACACAAACAGAGCGGCGATCGTCAGCAAGTGGCTGACCAGCGCGATGCGAAGTGCTCCTCGAATGCCCCAGCGAGCGGGCACGCTGTGCAAGCGGCGTTCGCGATCGAAGTCCGCGTCCTGACACGCATAGATGATGTCGAAGCCGCCGACCCAGAAGAAAATCACCGCTCCGAGCAAAGCGGGTTCGACAGCGATCTCATCTCGCACCGCGATCCAAGCAGCGATCGGCGAGAGCATCAGCGCCAACGACAACCAATAGTGGCACCACTGCGTAAAGCGTTTGGCATACGAGTACCCGAGTAAAAAAAGTAACACCGGCACCGACAGGATGATCGGCAGTTGCTTCGGCAAGAAGATCAGCGTCGAAACGATAAACGCCAGCGAGCACACGATCGTGAAGGCTTTTACGAAACCGATCGGCAAAAGACCCGCCGGGATATGCCGCTTCTCGGTGCGCGGGTTGTCGCCATCGAACTTGTGATCGGCGACGCGATTGAATGCCATCGCCGCCGACCGAGCAAAGACCATACACACCAAGATCCCGACGAGATCCTGCCAACGAAACTCGGTGCCCTCACGCTGCCATGCAAGCACCGCCGCGAGCAGCGCGAACGGCAGCGCGAAGATCGTGTGACTGAAGCGGATGAGTTCGAGCACATGCTTGATCCGAGCCAGCAAATTCGGTGATGGCAGCGACTCGATAGGTGACGGGGCTGTGGTCACAGGTTGGTCTCAAATAGGCCAGAAGCGAGATGATTTAGGCGACGAAGACGAGGCCGTCATTAAACTGACGGCGGCATTCTGAAGGCCCCATCGAACACTCGCCACCGAGGTCACTTGGAGTCTGCTCGACGAGTCTTAGCATGGGTTTTCCGAACCTCGTCCAGGGCTCAGTTCTTGTTGCTCCTAGCGACAGCGAGGACTGACTACCCCGCACGTTGATGCCCATCCCCAACATCCAGGCCCCGTTGATGACTCAACATCTTCATCCAGACAGCGACCATCAACGGATCTGGCTGGGACCATTTCTGATCGCCGTCGTAACGTTGATCGCAATCTTGCTGACTCTGGACCCCAGCACCAGTTGGCCGCGCGGCTTTGAAGGACCGGGCATCACATTAGACGAATCCTTCAACGTGCAAATGGGAGCGTTCTATGTCCAAGCCCTGTCGGCTTATGGCGGATTCATCTTCGATCCCGAGATCGCTCGCGAGGTCTTCACAACTGACGGCTACAACCCAGACCATCCGCCATTAGGCCGAATCTGGTTGGGGATCTTTCAAGAACTAGCCGCCAAGTCACTCCCTGCAACGGGTCTGACGGGAGCATTCATCACACTGCTAGCTCGGACCGGTTCCGCAGTTGCTTTTGCACTGACGGTCTTCGTGATTGGCCTTTTCACGAGCAAGCACTTCGGGCGACGGGCCGGGATGATCGCAGCACTCGCATTGGTCTGTATGCCGAGACTCTTTGGTCACGCTCATCTGGCCTCGCTCGAAACGGTCTTGAATCTGATGTGGACCTTGGCCGTGCTAGGCATCGCACAGACTTGGCCCAAGCCTGTGACTCAGAGCCATGCATCGCACTTGTCCGACCAGCCAAGCAATCTCTCCGATGTAGCATCGGCGACACCCACAGCATTGGCAGCCGTTCTCACTGGAGTACTGCTAGGACTCGTCGCGCTGACGAAGATTCAATTCGTGCTCTTGCCACCGGTAGTCATCGTGTGGGCGTTGTGGTTCTGGCGCGCGAAAGCCGTTCGCCCGATCGCCATTTGGGGAACAACTGGCTTCGCCGTGTTCTGGTTGGGATGGCCGTGGCTATGGCTCAAGATTCCCGACAATTTGCTGGCGTTCCTGGGTCGTAGCACCGATCGCGTCGCTCTGAAGTGCTACTACTTCGGAACCATCTACGCCGATCGAGACGTCCCTTGGCATTACCCCTGGGTCATGTTCTTGGCGACGCTGCCATTGGCCTTGGTGTTACTGGGAGCATGGGGCTTCGTGTCCCAGCGAAAGCAGTTGCTGACCGATCCCCGAATCGCACTTCTAGTGCTCACCATGTTGGCCCCGCTCTGCCTCTTCAGCACCAGCGTTGCCGTTTACGACGGAGAACGACTTTTCCTACCGAGCTTCATCAGTTGGGCCATCTTTGCCGGCATCGGCGGAACGCGATTGTATGAATTGCTACACGCCCATGTGCGACGTCCGGCAATTGGCCTCGCCGCCGCATTGCTGATGATGCTTTCCGGCTTGTTCTCAGTTGGTCCGTATTGGTTGAGCTATTACGGCGGCCTCGTTGGGGGATTGCGTGGAGCATCAAGTCTGGGTCTCGAAATCAATTATTGGGGCGACTCCTTCTCGCGTTCGATGTGGGAACGAGTCGCAGCTCATGTACCCGATCATGAAGCTATCGCCGTCGCGCCCGTGCTACATCAATTCCATCTGCGCGAGATCGTGAATCAGAACATCCCCGTGCAACAACACGGCTGGCGCATCGAGCCCTTCGATCCGCGCTTCGCTCGAGCTTTGTTCCTGCTGACTTATGAACGTCGAGCGGACCGACAAACGGATGCCGAATTAAGAGCCGTCGGCTTTCAGCCAATCGAGCACATCCAAAGACAAGGCGTGCCGCTGGGGACATTGTGGAAGCGCGAGAAAGTCATTCTCGTAAAGTAACCACAGCCCCGGCGTTTCCGACGTAGCGTCAGAATCACGTGGGGCACCTTTCCGACGTGGCTCAAATCAAGTGAAACAAGCACGTCAAAAAAACGTGCTCCACGAGTCGGTCAGAAACGCCAGCCTCAATTTCACATTCGAAGATTTCATCGCAGGACGCCGCTTCATGACCAACAAAGTTTCCCCGCACGCGACCAGCGACGACCAAGACCAACCCAGTCGAGCCGTTCGGCTGCTGCTGTGGCTATTGCAACCGAAGATCGACATTCCGCTTTGCGTTTTCGTGGCTCTAATTGTTGGACCGTTCGCGTATCGCGGCATGCGACTGAGCCTGATTCCAGAGCCGCCCGAACCCTTCGATATCGCCGCCTTCAAAGCCGACATCGTCCCAGATGATTCGAACGCAGCTAGCTTGTTGATCGAGGCCACAAAACTCTTTGTACCCGTCCCTGCTGCTTTGAACGCGAACTTCGACGATGCCATCCATCAAGGCTGGGAAGCAGCCAGCGAGGATGTCCGAAAATGGTGCACCAATAACCGTCCTGCATTGGACGCGTGGCTCAAGGCAGCACGCATGCCGGACATGCAACTCTTCAAACCAGGCGAGTTCCAAGTCGATCCGTCTTCGAACGACATGAGTTCGACTCGACACATCACTCACTTGCTAATTCTTGAAGCCGATCGACTGCGTATCGGCAAAAAACAGCGAGAAGCGTATGAGCTTCTCCTGGATGGCCATCGAGTTGCCGATCACATCGCGCGACGCGGTTCGATCTTGGATACTCTCATTGCGGAAGTCGCTCGCGCCGATGTCGGCAGTCAGTTGGTTAAGCACGCAGCCAGCCCGCTAACAACAAGCGACGATCTCAAGTACTTGCTGCGTGAGCTTCAGGATCTCGAACGAACCCGCCCGGCGCACTCACATGCCATCAAGGTCGAGTACTTGTGGATTCACGGATTCACCACACAGAAGTCGCTCTACGAAATGTCGGAAATGATCGGCTCTGGCAGCCCAGAGGATCTGTTCCTTCCGTTGCTCTACTTTCGCGGAGAACCCGACAACACTCGCAAGGCGACCGGCCATCTGCATGGTCGGACTCTCGAACAGATCGATAAGCCGCGACATCAACGCACCAAGCTCCGAGGCAAGGCGGGATTCCATGTCTTCGAAGCCGATCCAACTCGTTCTGGTCATCAGTGGTCCGCGGATGAGATCTCGGAATTCGTCGATGCCACCCACTTGGCTCGCACATTCGGAAGCTCGATCGAGCACATCATTCGGGCCTATGACAGCTATGCAGCGCGGCGAGACATGACCATCGTCGCCATCGCTCTTGAGATTCATCAGCGGGAATACGGCCACTATCCCGATCGACTCGACGAATTGGTTCCGAACCTTTTGCCAACCATTCCCGACGACGCGCTCGCCGCCACGAAGACGCCACTGAAGTACTCGCGTGAAGGAGACTCGGCCAAGCTCTGGAGCGTTGGCGAGAATGAAACCGATGACGGTGGCGCGTTCACTCAAGCCTGGAATCGAAGTGACAACGACCTCGGCATCGCCCTTGGTCCGCTGCAAAAGAACTTGGAGCAAAAGAAGACGTCACCATCAGCCAGTGACGAGCCGTAGCGGGCGGGCTCAGGCACTTCAGTGTTCTCTCACCGGCGTGGCCGAAGTGGTCTTCCGATTTGCTCTCGAGTCGCCGTATATCCGGCAGTTGTGAACGCTGCGTCCCGTTCCTGTTCTCGGAGACGCGCCCGCCGGGACGACTCACAGGACCGAGAATGGAATCTCACGCCCTCGATCAAACACAGCCATCATCTGAAGGATCAGCCGCTCCGACGCATTCCGTAGGGCAGCCATGTGCCACAACCGAGCGACCGCTGTTCGTCGATTTGGACGGGACGCTCATTGCGACTGACTTGCTCCACGAAGGCTTTCTCCGAGCAATCCGCCAACAACCGCTCGTGCTGTTGCTGATGCCGCACTGGCTGCGACAAGGACTGGCGATGTTCAAGCAGCAGATTGCTGAACTCGCGCCGGTGAATGCTGAGACTCTGCCTTATCGAAATCACTTCGTCGCACATCTGATGGCCGAACGAGCTCGCGGACGGCCAATCATTTTGGCTACCGCCTCTCCCGAACAATGGGCCAGGCCCGTCGCCGAGTACCTCGGCTGCTTTGATGACATCATCGCGAGCGACACGACTCACAACCGTAAGAGCACCGCGAAGCTGGCCGCCATCCGCAAGTGGTGCGAGCAACGCGGACATCGCGACTTCGACTACTGCGGCGACTCATCCGCCGACCGAGTCTTATGGGCCACCAGCAAAGTAGCCGTGCTGGTCGGAAGAGGAACACGATTCCGCTCCGAGCTGACGATGCGGGGCATTGCCTGCACAGAGTTCGCCACAACCATCGCCAGCCCAGCCACGATCTGGCGAGCCGAGCGTCCCTGGCGTTGGGTGAAGAATCTCATCGTCTTCGTGCCGCTCTGGCTGACCGCATCAACCGCCAGCCATTGGCTCACAGCGACCATCACTTACTTCGCGTTCTGCGCTGTGGCATCCGCCGGCTACGTCATCAACGACGCCTTCGATCTTGATTCCGATCGCCGTCATCCGACGAAGCAACATCGACCTCTCGCCACCGGTCTGATGAACCTTCCTCAAGGACTGAAGCTCGCAGTCTGTTTGCTGAGCCTCGCTGGCATGCTCGCAGCATGTGCGGGCTCAACGAGCATTGCAGCAACGCTCGCGGGATATGTCGTCGTCTCGACGTTGTATTCAGCATGGCTGAAGACCGTGCCGATCGTGAACCTCGTCTGTCTCGCGAGCCTATCAACGTCACGATTGCTAGCAGGAAGTCTGGCGTCGCCAACTCCACTTGCCGGTTGGGTGCTGTTAGCTGCCCTGCTCTCCGCCATCGCACTTCATGTGGCATGGCCACGTGGAGATTGAATCGCCGCACGAAAGGCCAACTGCGCCGTGACCAATACGCGAGCGTGATTAGAAAGAGACGCAATCCCGGTCCCCATGCTGCGATCACTCGCATCGATGACTCTGTGCCCTCAGTGCCTCTGTGTTTCAACTCTTCTTCCAGCCAGAACCGGAATGCCTGAAACACAGAGGCACGGAGTTCACGGAGACAAGAGAGAGAATCGTCGAACTCAGCTCGCCAGCAATTGTTGTTCGAGGCGTTCAACGAGTTCGCTCAACCTCCAGCTTTGACTGCCGATCGAGATGTCGTCGTTGGAACGCAGCCAACCGTCGATCTTGCGTTCGGCTGCCATCACTGTGCTGTGATTGCGACCGCCAAAGAATTCGCCGATCTCCTTGTAAGCCGCTTGCGTGTGCTTGCGAGCCAGATACATCGCCAGCATGCGAGGTTGGCTTACCGAACGAGTGCGACTGTCGGATCTCAAGTCTTCGGAGTTCATGCCGAACAAGTTGCAAACGACGGACTCGATGTCGGCCAGCTTAACGACTCGCACACAGTCGCGTTCGAGGTCCGATAAGACCTGCTTGGCGATCGGTAACGTGATCCGTTTGCCGGTCATGCGGAACCAAGTCTGCAACGTGTTGATCGCGCCTTCGATCTCGCGCACGTTGTTGACGAAGCGTCGAGCGACGAGGTCGAGCACGTCATCAGCGATCGCTCCGCCCAGCGACATGGACTTCGAATGAGCAATCTTGCGACGTGTTTCGTGATCAGGAGCTTCAACGCGGCACACCAATCCGCTCAGGAAGCGGCTGACCAACTCGTCGCTCGTTTGAGACAGCAATCGCGGATGCGAATCGGATGTCAGCACCACTTGCTTGCCGTGACTGACGAGCTGTTGAAACGTGTGTAAGAATTCTTCTTGAATCCCGCGTTTCCCGTTGAGGAAGTGCGCGTCATCAATGAAGAGCACGTCAACATTGCGGAAGCGTTGTCGAAAGCTCGGCAACGAGTGCGTCCGCAACGCGTGCGTAAATTGATTGGCGAATGCTTCCGCCGTCATGAACAGCAACCGCAAGTTGGGATGCAATCGTCGAATCGCCTTGAAGATCGCTTCGGCCAGATGCGTCTTGCCGGTCCCCACAGGTCCATGCAGATAGAGTGGGTTGCAATGCGTGCCGGGCTGCTCGGCAGCGTGCCGAGCGGCCGTGAATGCCAGCTCGTTACATCGCCCGACAACGAATCCCTCAAAGCCGAGGTACTTCCGTCCGTCGCGAGAGACCGCCGTCTTCGCATCGTTCGGATTCAGCACTGCTGCGAGGCTCGGCATCTGAATCGGCGCGGCGCTCGCTGCCGAAACCGAAACTGCCGATGCGTCGGGCTCAACGGCCGGAGCCGACAAGACCTCTGCCGTCGCAGCGCCATCGGAGTTCGCGCCCATCGTCGTGTCGATCGACCATTCGATGTGAACTTTTCCGATGAACTCGCGAACGCAGCGATTGATTTCCGCACCGAAGCGGCGTTGCATCCAGGCCAACTGAAACTGACTGCCGACGCGCACCAGCACGCCATCAGCAGTCACTTCAACGTCCGTCTTGCCGACAAACCATTGCTGAAAACTGCGTTCGCCAACGGCGAGCTGCAGTTCGTTCAACAAGAGTTGCCGCTGATCGACGCTAGAGACTGGCCGCACCACCGCCAATGTCCCGGGTAGCATCTTGCGCCCCTTGTTCGCGCTCTCTTCCGTGCAGGCCAGATTGTTGGACGAAGAGCCGGTCGGCAAATGCCGATACAACCACTCGAACAATGTCCGTTCTGGCGATTCAACACCTTGTGCCTAGCGCACGAAGTCCTCGAAAACCCACCAGTCTTCAAGGACATCGACACACTCGGCGGACGCGTGAGGCAATCCGTTACCGGTGTTGAGTCTTGCGTAAAAGAGAACGACGAAGCGTAGAAGGAAAGCCAAAGAGAGTCGGTCAATGCACCACCATCAGCCGACTCCAGTCACTCACTCAAGGGCGGCGATACTAGCCCGGTCTCTCGATCCGTCAAACGGATCGACCAGCGATTGAGGCATCGTCTTCTGGAGCTTTTTTGAAGTCCCTATTGCGATAGGACCAGACGAACGAGACTCGCTCACCGATCCATCCCGAACTCGATCAGCGTTGTGCAAAAGATGTTTGAGGAGAGTGGGTCGGCGGTGCTTGACAGTCACAAAGCTTGCCCGATTCACCCCGCTTGAATGTCACCGGCTTAATGTCACCGAAAGAGGTCAACATAAGCTCGCAACCATGAAGACAGCGGCTCAACGCGATGCTTCGCCAGCCACACTACCGGTGCGAACACAACTTCTATCGTGCTTTGCAGCGGCTTGAACTTCGCATTCTTGTGAAGGGCCGCCATCGGCCCAGACAGAGCGATGTAAATCGTCAGAGCGGCCAACCCCGACAAGGCCAACGCGACTCGACGTTGCTGCTTGGTCCGTGGCGGCTCGGGCACAGTCTTTTCGACGGTGAGTTGCGGTTCGAGAGGTTCCGGCATGGGAGTAAAGCTCCGTCAGAGATTTCGAGGTCCTGCGTTTGAGCAAACCGAGTCGACCAATAGATTACCGCCGCTCAAGTTTCGTTCCTCATCTCCGCAACGTAATCAACACGCTTCGTGACTCCAAAAGGATTGCCTCAATGATCGTCAGTTGGGACTGGCTCCAGCAGTATGTGAAGCTCCCTGTTTCCGCCGATGAGTTCGGCGAGCGCGTCATGATGGCCGGTCTGAATTTGGAGTCTGTCGAACCCAAGGGAGCCGATGTCGCCGTCGATCTGGAAGTCACCAGCAATCGAGTCGACTGCTTGGGGCACATTGGTGTCGCTCGCGAAGCGGCCGTCTGCTTTGACGTTCCGCTGAGCATCCCCGCTGCCGAGCCCGCGACGTCGGCCACTGCGACATCAACCGTGACCAGCGTCACGATCGAAAACCCTGACCAATGTCCGCGCTACATCGCGCGAGTCATCAAAGGTGTGAAGGTTGGCCCTAGCCCCGCTTGGCTGCGCGACCGACTGGAGACCGTCGGCATCGCTTCTATTAATAACGTCGTCGACGTCACGAACTACGTGCTGATGGAGTGCGGTCAGCCTTTGCATGCTTTCGACTTCGACAAGCTCGCCGAGAAGCGCATCGTCGTCCGTCGTGGTCGAGCCAATGAAACGATCCAGGCGATCGACCATAAGGAATACAAGCTGACTCCCGACATGTGCGTCATCGCTGATGCGCAACGTCCAGTGGCAATCGCCGGAGTAATGGGCGGGGCCTCGACAGAAATCAGTTCTTCGACAAGCAACGTCCTCATCGAAGTGGCAGACTTTGCACCGCGTTCAATTCGAGCAACGGCGCGGGAGCTAAAGCTGCATAGCGATTCGTCCTATCGCTTCGAGCGTGGCGTCGATCCCTACCAAATGGATTGGGCCAGCCGCCGCTGTTGTGAGTTGATCTTGCAAGTCGCTGGTGGCGAACTGTTGGCCGGATCGGTCGATGTCGGGGCCGCAGTTCCTCCCGAGGCAGATCCAGTCGTTCTGAGGTTCAACCAACTTCCGCGCATCCTCGGCATTGAAGTTCCGAAAGCCGAAGTCATTCGCATCCTGACTGAACTCGGCTGCAAGAAAGTCGCCGAGATCGCAGACTCGGCATCATTCGCCGTGCCCAGTTGGCGACGTCGCGACGTCACGCGCGAGATCGATCTGATCGAAGAAGTGGCTCGCATCTACGGCTACGACAAGATCCCCGAAGACGCGATCGTGCCGCTGACCGTCAGCCAGAAGTCGCTACGAGACCGCGTCATTGATCGCGTCACCGAAGTCCTGACCGGCAATGGATTCTTTGAAACCATCACACTGTCGTTGGTCGACGACAAATTGGCGACGCTCTTCAACCCACGTCCCATCGGCAAGATGCTGCACATCGACCATGACAAGTTCTCGCAATTGAAGTCACTGCGACAAAGCTTGATCCCCAGCTTGCTCAATGCACGTCGCCACAACGAACGCCAAGGTTCCTTCAACGCGAAGTTGTTCGAGATCGCTTCCGTCTTCCTCGGTGCCGACCCCGGTAATCCTGAAACTGAGCCGAAGTCAGTTGGCTTCGTGACCGGTCAATCGTTCGCGGAAGTCAAGGGACTGCTGCTGGCAATCGCTCAGCGAGTTAACCCCACATCTACGATCAGCGTCCGCTCCAGCGAGGCCGTCGGCTTCGTCGAGGGGCGAGGAGCCGAAGTCTTGCTCAACGGGCAGTTCTGGGGATGGCTCGGAGAACT
>OMIV01000267.1 GCA_900299185.1 Planctomycetaceae bacterium | reverse complement strand
TCTGGGACTCCGTTGAAGTTGCGACTTGAGAACTCACAACCCCAGCTGAACCAGTCTGTCCGCTCTTTACCAGTTACCCCCCACGGTTTTGCGATGAGCCAGATTACTACTCGCATTTGCCACCTCGGACGCTGGCCGATTTTGCTAGTCACGTCCTGGCTTTCACGCCCTTGGCGTTTGATTAATAATGCGGCGGCTTGTCTTCCACGGGTGATGGGAATGGGTTGCCTTCGACGAAGTCTTCGAATTGGCCCAGCAGCTTGGTCAGGTTGCGGCGGAGTTCTTCGATCTCGTCGCGTTGAGCCAGCACAACTTCGTGAATCTGAGACAACTCATGCTGCAAGTGCATGACTGACTCTTGAACGGCTATCAGTTGTTGTGCGACGTTGGACATGCGGACTCCTGATGCGAACGGCGAAATCTTTGGCGAGCCTTGGTGCTCGCGTGGGAACGGCGGCCTGCTGGTGGTCGAGTCGATCCGCTCGTGAGATGTCTTCGTGGGGCACAGTTTCAACGTGCCTCGACTCACAGCGAAACGAGCACGTTCGAAACGTGCTCCACGGCGATCGGCGGCGGATGGTTATTGATGGCGAGTCAGTTAGCTACGATCGCCGCCCATCGTTACGCCAGGACCCTCAAGCCATTCATCCACACTGCTGACCATGCAACTCACGATCAAGCTTTATGCCCGTGCGCGCGATCTCGCCGGCGGACCAACAATCACGGTGGAACTGCCGCCCGAGGCCACGGTCTCGCAATTGCGCACGGCTCTTACCGAGCAACATCCCGCCCTGGCCAAGTTGGTGCCAACGCTGCTGGTCGCCATCGGAACGGACTATGCCACCGACACGACGGTGCTAACTCCACAAAGCTCGGTGAGCTGCTTCCCGCCCGTTAGCGGCGGTTGACGGTGAAGCCGCGCGGCAGAGGCAGTGTGGTGAGTGACTGAATTCGTTTTGGGTGGCACGCTCTGACCAACAGGAAGGGCGTGGTCCGGCGATGCGAGCACACGCCCTTCGAGTACTCAGGGCGTGCCACCCACGTTGGGGCCTTTATTGCGGTCCCAGTCCCGTGTGGCCGAGGAAAGGGTCTCGGAAGGACGTGCCTGCGATGGGTTTCTCTGGCGACGCGGTCTTCTTTTGAATTGGGAGTCGCGTGCCGCTGATGTTGGAGGGCTCCGTCGAGCCGGAGCACTCCTGGTCACGGACCTCTTGGATCACTCCGGACGTCATCGGGAAAGTAACGCGGAAAATGGGCTCGCGTGGCGGACGCAAGTAGCTTGGAGTGCTCCGGCTTGACGGAGCCCTCCGACTCTTGTCGCTGGACTCGCTGCCTCGCTGCGGCATGGTCGCAGGCCGAGCCTGACCCATTGTGGCTGCGGTTCGGTCAACGAGGTCTCTCCATGCATGGACCTGCGGAATCATTTCTGGCGACGCAATTGTCTTTTGAATTGGGAGTCGCGTGCCGCTGAGTTGGAGGGCTCCGTCGAGCCGGAGCACTCCAGGTCGGGACTTGGGCTCGTTTCTCTGGGCGAAGGCCATAATCTCTACGGCTCGGCAGATTTCAGGGGAATAGGTTGGGCCTGCTCGGATCTTGCTGCTCGGTTCGCTTTGCGAGGTGATGTCCGGTGACGATCTCGGAACTGGTTGCTCAACATTATGACGCGGTCTATCGGCTGGCCTTTCGGCTGGCGGGTACTGCGCATGATGCTGAAGACATCACCCAGCAGACCTTCCTCGATGCGCAGCGCAAGCTGGAAACACTTCGTGACTTATCCAGTGCGAAAGCCTGGTTGTGTATGATCGCCCGCAATCTCTTCCGCCGAAAACTGCGAGACTCTGGTCCGTCACGAACGGCGCTTGAGTCCATCCCGGAACCCGCTTGCGCAGCCCCGCCCGAACCGCTCGATACAAACTCGTTGGAACTCGCGCTCCAAGAATTGCCAACCGAGTTTCGAACGGTGCTCGTCTACTTCTATTTCCAAAATCTGAGCTACCAACAGATCGCTGAAGAACTGAATGTCCCGATCGGCACGGTGATGAGCCGTCTGTCCCGAGGCAAACAGCATCTGCGTCAGCGACTGAACTGCGACCGGTTTGAGCTATGACCTGCGAGACAACTTTAGAACAACTCGACTGCGTGCGACCGCACTCGGATGACCTGGCGTTACCCGAGTTTGCAGATGCTCGCGCGCATCTCGAAACCTGCGACGCTTGCCGCTTTCAATTCGAGCGACGTCAGCGCATCGATTCCGCTATCGCTCACGTGATGCATCAAGTGCCTGTCCCCAGCGATCAACCTGCCAAGTTGCTCGCTCAATTGGAAACCGCCCAGGTCGCGACAACGGCCAACGCCACACGGCCCAAACGTGCGACACATTGGCGTGCCGTTGCTCTAAGCCTCAGCTTGGCACTGGTCGTTGCCGTGGCCATGTGGCCGCGCAGCAGCGACCAACTGGCGGTCGGCGAAGTGCTCGATCGGCTGTCGGTCGATGTGACCAAGCTCAGCCGTTACGACGGCAAAGTGACACCACCCAAGCCGTTCGAGTGGTCGGCCATCAATGTCTTTGGCGACGTGCGTGGCCAAGACCTAGACGGAACTCCGGGCCACGACGCTGCCGTGCGACTCTTTCAATTCGATACTCGTCGCGGACACATCGTGCAGGGACTCTTGATAAGCATGCCGGCGCAGCGAGTATCTCCACCGCCTGCGGCTTCGCGATTCAGCGTTGCCTCGCCACGCTATCCATCCATTGGCGAGCAACGGTTCGCAGCCGTGACGTGGCAAGAAGGCGACTGGGTCTACTTCTGCTTGATCCCTGACAACCCCGGCGATTTGGAATTGCTGCAACGCTCGACTCAGGGCGTCGCGGCATAGTGCGGCTTCGAGGCTAAGAGTTCGGTTGCCCCTCTCAGTCGCGGAGCGACTGAGCTACGTAGGCGAGTCGCTCCGCGACTTGCTGAACCCGAAGCTCAAGGCTTGAAGCCGCCTCCCCAAAGCGTCGTTCGACACCTTTCTCAAAGGCTCCTTATGACGCTTACCTCGCGAGGTTGCTGGTTCGTTGTTGTGGCGATTCTTGGTCTGTTCCGCGCAACAACATGCTCGGCTCAGATGCCTCAACCGTTGAGCGACTCTCAGCGGCAAGACCTCACACAACGCTTGGCCAAACAGACTCAAGAGTTAGCGTCGGCAGCGTCTCAGAAGAGCCCGATCGTCGACGCCGCCATCTTTCTGAAGGGCGCGAAATGGGCGTTGGATTACGACAAAGACTTCTCTGCCGCCGATGTCGCACTCATTGAGAAAGGATTGAAGCGAGCCAGCGAACGTCACACCGTGATCGCTCAAGGTCAGCGCGATTGGACCAAGCGACGAGGCAAGCTCGCGTTGGGTTATCAGTCTCGCGTTGACGGTTCGACGCAACCGTATGGGCTCATCGTGCCCAAGCAATACGACGCTCAAACGCCCATCCGGTTAGATGTCGTTCTGCATGGCAGCACTCGTCCGGTGGGGATGAGCGAACTGCGTTTCATGGCTCGCTTTGATGAAGGCGATACCGAGACCTCGAACACTCCCGATCAACCCTTCATTGAATTGCATCCGCTCGGCCGCGTGGAGAACTGCTATCGCTGGGCCGGTGAGACGGATGTGTTTGAAGCCATCGACGATGTTCGCCGGCGCTACAACATCGACCGGCACCGCATCGTGCTGCGCGGCATGTCGATGGGAGCCTCGGGGACTTGGCATCTGGGTCTAAAGCATCCCGATCGCTTCGTCGCTTTGGGTCCGTATTGCGGCTATCTCGACACGCATCGTTTCTCTGAGACGCCGCTACCGAACTTCGTAAAGGTCGGCCAATTGCCCGATCATCAAGAGCGCGGGCTGCACATGCTCGATTCGGTCGACTATGCCGCCAACGCTGGAGTCGTCCCCGCCATCGGTTGCATGGGCGAGAAGGACATCTTCTTTCAGGCTCACGTCATCATGGGCGAAGCCATGCAGCGAGAAGGTCTGAAGATGATCAACCTCATCTCGCCCGGCACCGGTCATGTCATCGATCCGAAGACTCAGGCAGAACAACTCCGACAGATCGCCGAGCATGTTGCTGCAGCGCCTCGTCGACCGCGCGAACTGCGATTCGTGACGTGGACTTTGAAATACAGTCGCTGCCATTGGCTAGAAGTGCTCGGCTTGAAGCAGCACTACGATCGCGCGGAAATCACAGCAGCTCTTAAGGACGATGTTCTGCAGATTACACCACCAACCAACGTGACTCGTTTTGCGATCATCGCCAGCGAACTGCCTGCGCGTCCTCGATCGATCGTCATTGGCCAAGAGACGTTCGCCATGCCGGCCACGAGCCGCATCATCTTCGAACTACGCAACAACTCCTGGCAGCTCGTTGAGTCCAATACACCTTCAAGCCAGTCGACCAAACAGTCCGGACTGCAAGGGCCGATCGATGACGCCTTCACGACGCCGTTCCTCTGTGTGCGAGGCACCGGAAAACCGTGGAACAAGGTCGCTCACGATTACTCCCAAGCGAGCCTCGATCGCTTTGCCGCCGAGTGGCGTCATTACTTTCGCGGCGACTTGCCGATCAAAAACGACACCGCCGTCACCGAGTCAGACTGGAAGACTCACAACCTGATTTTGTTCGGAGACCCCGGCAGCAATGCGTTGATTGCCAAGTCGCTGCCTCACTTGCCACTCCATTGGAACGCTCAAACCTTCCGCTTAGCAGGCCGCGAGTATTCGTCGACTGAGCATGTTCCTGCGCTGATCGCTCCCAATCCGTTGCCCGGCGCAACAGGCCGTTACGTTGTGCTGAACAGTGGGCACACCTTTCGAGAGAGCGAGCTGGCCAAGCTCAACTATTTGCTCTTCCCGCGCTGGGGCGACTGGGCAGCCCTGCGAATCACAAAGCTCGAAGCCGGGTTGGAAGAAGTCCTCCATGCCGGTTACTTCAATGAAGAGTGGAAGTAGATGGGCTCTGCGTCAGGGCTGCGTGCTTCATCCAGCGATCCGAGACATAGCCACCGAATCAACGAACCTTGCCAGAGCATGGGGCACTCGTGACGATCCGTTGTCACCTTTGAGACAGCCGTCGACGGAGCTGATCTCGGACCATTCACGCTGAATCATTTGCCCACAATGCACCATGCCCGAGCAACCAGAAGCCAATCTACCGAAACCGTCGAAACCTGCTGACGCTTCGTCAGTTCCTCGACCGGCTAAGGCGAAACCGGGCAAAGACGAGCGACGTTCGGCAACATCTTCGCGCGATCCCGAACGCGCGGTCGAATCAACGTCGCCAACCATTCAATCGACTCCGCCGCAGAAGGCTGCTCCCGAGACGACTCAAGTCGATACGAGCGCCGCTGCCAAGCCACGACTACTGCGAGACTACGGCAGCAAGTCCATGATGACTCGCGAAGAACCGGCGGGCAGCATGGCCGAGACACTGTTGCTGGGCTCACAACAACGGGCTGTTCTTGATCTCACAGATTGCATGCTTGGCGAGTTTCGGATCTTGCGACGGCTCGGCAGCGGCGGCATGGCTCAGGTTTATCTTGCCGAACAAACCTCGCTGAAACGCAACGTGGCCGTGAAGGTCATGCGTCCTGATTTCGGCGATGACGAAACACTGCGAGCTCGCTTCGAACATGAAGCTCTCGCGGCTGCCGGTTTGAATCATCGCAACATTGTGCAAGTCTTAAGCGTCGGTGAGCAGGACGGTGTGCGCTACATCGCTCAAGAGTACGTGCTCGGGATGAACATGAAGCAGTTCATCACGAAGAAGCCGCCGCCAAGTGCCAAGGTCGCCATTCATTTGCTGAGGCAAGTCTGCGCCGCACTGCAAGTCGCTCATGACTCGGGCATCGTTCATCGCGACATCAAGCCCGAGAACATCATGATCACCGCTAAGTACGTCGCGAAGGTGACGGACTTCGGACTGGCGCAACTCACACTCGGCGGCGAACGAGTCAACCTGACGAACGTCGGCACCACGATGGGCACGCCGCTCTACATGAGCCCCGAGCAGATCAACGCGGCCAACGTGGATCATCGGTCGGACCTCTATTCGCTCGGTATCGCGTTCTATCACTTGCTGGCTGGCGAGCCGCCCTTCACTGCCCCCAATGCGTATGCGTTGGCGTCCAAGCATTTGCATGGCCAAGCCGAACCGCTCAAGCAACTGCGTCCTGATCTGCCCAGCAAACTCACCGACCTTATTCATCGCTTGATGGCCAAGAAGCCTGATGAGCGATTCCCCGATGCCAAGTCTGTGCTGAGCGAGTTGAAGCGCATCGAACGTTCGCTCGAAGACGGCGATGAAGAAGAGTCTGAAGAACTCGATACGTACTCGGACGAAGACCAAGTGCCGTGGCTGCGCGTTCCGAAACGCAAGCTCATCGCCTATGCGATTGCCTGCGTGGTCGTGTATCTGCTCGCCGCAGGCGTGGGGCGCGAGCAACGTCGACCGGACCCGTATGGATTCGGACCGCGGACTTCTGCGCGTCCGTAGTGATCCCGCACGTGCCGCTCGGGTTTAGTAAGTCGCAGAGCGACTTAACTACGTAGCTCAGTCGCTCCGCGACTGAGGTTGTCAGCGACGCGGCATAAGTAGCAATCAACACACAACTGAAAGGCATCGAGTGAGCAGCGACGACACCATTCGTTCGTTGAAAGAAGCCCTGACGCATAGCCCCGAGAACGTCGCGCTCCGCAAGGCGCTGGGCCAAGCGTTGCTCGCATCGGCTCGATACGAAGAAGCCGAAGACGAACTGCGGCAAGCGTTGTCTCGAGATCGAGAGAACGTCGAACTGAAACTGCTGCTGGCGTCGGCGTTTCACAAGCAAAGCAAGTTCTCGCACGCGATGGTCATCGTCGAAGAACTCGTGAAGCGCCCCGACACTTCGGCAGCAGCGTTCTTGTTGCACTCGAAGTTGCTGTTCCAACGCGGCGACGTGGAGTTCGCAGTGACGGAATACAAACAAGCTGTGCGCGAAGATGCGTCGCTTCGGGATGATGGCTATGCGGCTCAACTCGGAATCGATGCCGATGAACGAGCCGCAGTGGTCGACGGTCGTGTGCGAGCGTCTTGGGACGGCGATGACGACGACTCGTCCCCGGCCATCGATAACTTCGAACGACCGAAGATCACCTTCAACGACGTCGGTGGCATGGAGGCTCTCAAGGAAGAGATCCGCATGAAGATCATCTATCCGTTGCAGCATCGCGAGATGTTCGCGGCGTATGGCAAAGCGATCGGTGGCGGCATCTTGATGTATGGCCCGCCGGGTTGCGGCAAAACTCATTTGGCCCGAGCCACCGCCGGTGAGATTCAAGCTGGGTTCATCTCGATCGGCATCAACGATGTGCTCGATATGTGGATTGGCAATAGCGAGAAGAAGCTGCACGAACTCTTCCAGTACGCGCGGTCGCATACACCGTGCGTGCTGTTCTTCGACGAAGTCGATGCATTGGGGGCGAGCCGCACGGACATGAAGACCAGCGCGGCGCGGCATTTGGTGAATCAATTCCTGGCCGAGATGGATGGAGCCAAAGCATCCAATGACGGCGTGCTGATTTTGGCGGCGACCAACGCCCCGTGGCATTTGGACTCGGCCTTTCGACGCCCCGGTCGCTTTGATCGCATCCTGTTTGTGCCGCCGCCTGACGATCCCGCGCGAGCCGATGTGCTGCGTCTGCAACTGAAGGGCAAACCGGTTCAAGACATTGATCACGAACAGCTCGCCAAAAAGACCAAAGAGTTTTCTGGAGCTGACCTCAAGGCTGTGGTCGACCTGGCTGTGGAGCAAAAGCTACAAGAAGCCATGAAGACAGGACGACCTCAACCACTGACGACCAAAGATTTGCTGGCAGCAGCCGCGAAAGTCCGACCATCAACTCGAGAATGGTTTTCGTCGGCCAGGAACTACGCGCTGTATTCCAATCAAGGCGGCGTCTACGACGACATCTTGAAGTACCTGAAGATGTAGTTGGCAACACATCGACGTGGAGCACGTGTCCAACGTGCTCGTCCCCCTTGATCGAGGCGCGTTAAGAACGCGCCCCACCCAACGCTCAGCTTCGTGGGAGTTCGAATTCGATGAGTCAGCATCTGCAGCGGGCCCAGTTGCTCATGAATCAACAGCGGTATGAGCTGGCTGAAGAACAGCTCAGGCTCGCGTTGGCTGACGAAGAAAATCGAGGAGTAGCGCACGGCTTGTTGGCTTTGTGCCTACTCGAGCGAGAGCGTTTTGATGACGCTCAAGCTCACGCTCAACAGGCCATTCACGAAGCTCCCGATGAATCGTTTTCGTTCTTGGTGCTGGGCCGCGTATTGCTGGAACGCAATCGGTTGGCCGAGAGCGAGCCCGTCGTGCGAGATGCCATTCGGCTGAATCCTTACGACGCCGACAACTTCGCGCTCATGGCCGAGATCGCGCGACGTGGCTATCGCTGGAACGAGTGCTTGGCCGCGACCGAAGAAGGCTTAGCTCAAGATCCCGACAACGAGTGGTGCATCAACTTGCGAGCCATGGCACTCGTCAAGTTGGGACGTCGCGACGAAGCCGGCCAATCGATCGACGCAGCGTTGCAGCACAACCCCGAAGATGGTTTCACCCACGCCAATCAAGGCTGGACCTTGCTGCACGACGGGCAGCCTCAGAAGGCGATGGAGCACTTCCGAGAAGCCCTGCGTCTAGAACCCAATCTGGAGTGGGCACGACTGGGCATCATCGAAGCCATGAAGGCGAAGTTCTTCCTCTATCGCTGGATGCTGGGCTTCTTTCTGTGGATGACGAAGTTCCCGCCCAAGGTTCAAATCGCGCTCGTGCTGGGAGTGATGTTCGGCCAACGCTGGCTCGCAAATACGATGAAAGCCGCGCCGGTTCTGGAACCCTTTGCCGGGTTTATCACCGTGGGTTACCTGTTGTTCGTCTGGATGTGTTGGACGGCCCCGACGCTCTTCAACTTGGCGCTCCGATTCAACCGGTTTGGTCGCATGGTGTTGAACCGTGAAGAGAAGCTCGAAAGCACGCTCGCTGGTGTTTGCATTACAGCGTGGCTTTTACTGGGAACCTATGGTTTCCTTGTTCGAATCGATTCATTCAATGGCTGGCAGGATGGCCTGTTGTTTCTGGGACTACTCTTTCCAATCACCTACGCATTCAAGGTGCAAGGTTGGAAGAGGGCTGTTTTCGCGGCATATACGATTGGCTTGTTGGGAGTGATGCTCGTCACCATTTCGAAAAAGATCAGCACCGGAGCGGCAGTAACAAACTTCTTCGCGGCATTGCCTCAAGGCATAACGAAAGACGAAGCGCGAGAACTAGCGAAAGCGAAAGTCCTCCCCATGCTAGAGAACGCCTGGCTGTGGGTACGCTACAGCATCAATGGAATCGTCTGGTCGACATGGCTCGGTATCGGGGTGTCTGCGATGCCGGAACCAAAACGTTAATCGCGTTCGCTAACACGCTTTGCACTCGTTCCCAAGCTCCGCCTGGGAATGCGTATTCGGAGACTCTGCCTCAGGCTTTTGTTTCCGTGCCTGCAACGACTGCGGCCTTGTACCATCAATGTGGCTAAGGGGTGATGAGGCAGAGCCTCCAAGCGTGCGTTTCCAGGCGGGGCCTGGGAACGAGTGGGGAACTCGCCGGAGCATTTCCCACGCGCAGACGCTCCAGGCTCGTCTCGCAGAGGACTCATCTGCCGCGCGGCTGCCAAATTGAGTTTGGTTCGTTAGCGTTCCGCGTCACCACTCTATCACTGCGAGTACCTTCGTCTGCTCGCCTCGTCTCAATCTCTTCACATACTCCTCACAGCAAGGGCTCCCGATGTCGAGACTCCTCTTTGTCGCCGCGTTTGTTTTGGCGTTTGTTCCCAGCATCTCACGAGCCGAGAACTGGCCGCGTTTCATGGGCGCCAACGGCTCTGGAGTGAGTCCTCAAAAGGGCATCCCCACGACGTGGAGCGAAGGCAATCTGGCGTGGAACATCGAGCTGCCTGGCGAAGGTCATTCGGCCCCGATCATTTGGGAGAAAGATCTCTTTGTCACATCGGCTGAAGACAAAGGTTTGACTCGCCACTTGCTGTGTTTGGATGCGGCCACTGGCACTGAGAAATGGCGTCGCACCATCGGCATGAATGAGAGCGGTAAGCATCTCAAGAGCAGTTGGGCCTCCAGCACCCCCGCCACCGACGGCAAGCTGGTCTATGTCGCGTTCGCTGACCAGGAGAAGTACCTCGTTTCGGCCTATGACTTCCAAGGCAACCTTGTCTGGCGCCGCGATGTCGGTGACTTCGAAAGCCAGCACAACTTGGGTGTCTCGTTAATGTTGTTCGAGGACATGCTGATTGTCCCCAACGAGCAAGACGGCCCCAGCAGCATGATGGCACTCGACAAAGCTACGGGAGCCACTCGTTGGCGCACGCTGACCGAGATTGCGAAGGTGTCGTACTCAACACCAATCATCGTGCCTGATGCGGCTGGCAAACCGCAGCTCATCTGTGCCAGCCAAGCGATGGGCATCATGAGCCTTAATCCACACACCGGCGATCGCAACTGGGCGAACGGATCATTCCCACTGCGAACGGTGGCTTCGCCCGTTTATGGCAATGGGCTGTTGATTGCATCGTGTGGTCAAGGTGGCCGCTATGGTGTTTCGCAAATCGCCGTCGATGCCACCGGAAAGTTGGACGACAAAGGCCAACCCAAGATCGTTTGGGAACGCAAGAAGCTGATTCCCTATGTGCCAACGCCCATCGTCTACGAAGGCCATCTCTATGAGTGGAGCGACGAAGGCATTGTGTCGTGCGTGAGCCTGAAAGATGGAAGCGACGTGTGGTCGAAACGCATCGGCGGCAACTACAGCGGCTCGCCACTGTGCATCGACGGCAAGATCTATGGAGTCAGCGAAAAGGGAGACGTGGTCGTGATCAAGGCCGCTCCTGAGTACGAGTTGCTCGGTACTACACCGCTGGGTGAAGGCAGTCATTCCACGCCTTCAGTCGCGAACGGTCGCGCTTACTTCCGGACCTTCAAGCGTCTGATTTGCCTGCCGGCCAAGAAGTAAGTTCATCGCGCGACAGAACGCATCACAACCACATCGCCCTCGTAGGTTTCTGCGAGGGCGATGTCGTTTATGGAGTGCTGCGTGCTGCAATCACTCAGGCACTTCAACGAGTTGGCCTTCGCGATAGCTCGCCAGATTCGTGCCGACGAGCAATTCGTCGCCGGTCAGTCCTTCAATGACTTC
>OMIV01000266.1 GCA_900299185.1 Planctomycetaceae bacterium | reverse complement strand
CGCACTCGGCGGAGTGTCGTTCGAAGTCCGGCCCGGCGAAGTTTTTGGCCTGCTCGGCCCTAACGGAGCCGGCAAGACGACCTGCCTGCGAATGCTCTCGACGGTTCTCAAGCCCACCGGCGGAACAGCCATCATCGCGGGATACAACGTCATTACCAACCCGGCCCAAGTCCGATCGCGGATCGGCTTCATGTCCAACAACACCGGGATCTATGACCGCATGACAGCGTGGGAGATGGTCGAATACTTCGGGCGTCTTCACGAACTGCAAGGCGACGAACTGGCGCATCGAATGGAGACGACGTTCTCGATGCTGAAGATGCATGAATTCAAAGACCTGCTCGGCTCCAAGATGTCGACCGGCATGAAGCAAAAAGTCTCCATCGCCCGCACCATCATCCATGACCCCCCCGTGCTGATCTTTGACGAGCCCACATCAGGGCTCGACGTGCTGGTTGCCCGCAATGTGGTCGATGCCATCAAGAAACTGCGAGACGCCGGCAAGTGCATCATCTACTCGACTCACATCATGACCGAAGTCGAGAAGCTTTGTGATCGCGTTGGCATCATTCACAAAGGCCAGATTCTGGCGATGGGTTCTCGCACAGAGTTGTGCGCGGCTCACAACCAATACGACATGGAGGAATTGTTCTTCCAGCTCATCGATCAATTCGAAGGCGCGCTGGCAACGGCTTAGCGCGAGCCACACGACACTCGCCGGATCATTCGCCGCGATGTTGTCACTCCTTGAACTCGGATGAATCTCCCGCCCTTCATCTCCTCAATGCAGAATACACATGACTTGGCAAAACATAAAACTCATTCTGCTACGCGAAGTACGAGATCAGCTTCGTGATCGGCGGACGCTGTTTATGGTGCTAGTCCTCCCCGTCTTGCTGTATCCGGGCCTCGGCATCGGAATGCTGCAGATGGCGATGTACTTCACCGAGCAACCTCGAGTCGTCGTCATGTTGGGTGCCGACGAACTACCCGAACTGGCGCTGATTGAAGACGATCGCATTGCGCCTCAATGGTTTCGCATTTCGGACCATTCGAATCGATTGGTCATCGTCTCTGACTCTCAGAAGTTGAAAGACGCCGGGACCGAGATTCCCGGTGCTCCGAACCTCAAGCGAGACGAATTGCTGGCCTCTGCGCGACGAGTCGCCGACATCGCCAAACGTCGGAACGAGCTCGGTCAAAAGCTCGCTCCGTTCGATACGAAGATCGCTGATGAATGCCGTTGGGCGTCGTCCTCCGAGGCCGCCCCAACACCGCCCGCAGACCTCGAACAACTTCGCCAGGAATACAACGAAGTTAAGACTTTGCTCTCTGACGAGTTCATGAGCAGCAAGCTGCAATTGGTCGTAGCCTTCCCGGAAAACTTTGGGACACGACACGAACTCATCGACAAGCTGCTCGCGGCCAAGGATTTTGATAACCCGCAACTCAAATCGGCACCTCAGCTTCATCCGTTGATTGTCATGAATCGCACCAGCGAAAAGTCCGACGTGGCTTTTCGCAAGATGCGAGAAGCTCTCGATCATTGGGAGCAAGAACTACTCAATCGCCGCTTAAAGGCCGCCAACCTCCCCGAGACATTGCCCGATCCTGTAAGCGCCATTGCGATCGACGTCGCTGGACAAGACCAAGTCGCGGCGAGTGTGTGGAGCAAACTCTTCCCCGCACTGCTGGTGATCATGGCTCTGACCGGAGCCTTCTATCCGGCGATCGACGTCGCAGCGGGAGAAAAAGAACGCGGCACAATGGAGACATTGTTGATCTGCCCAGCGACACGCTCAGAAATCGTGTTGGGCAAGTTCCTCACCGTCTTGCTCTTCAGCATGGCCACCACGTTGCTCAACCTCATCAGCATGGGTTTCACTAGCCGCTACATCGTTTCGGTCACGCAAGCCGCCACATCCCTATCGGGCCTGGGCAGCATCCCTCTGCCAACGCCGATGGCTATCTTCTGGTTGCTCGTCTTACTCGTACCTCTCGCCGCGTTATTCAGCGCGTTGTGCTTATCGCTGGCGACGTTCGCCCGCAGCAGCAAAGAGGGACAGTACTACCTCTCGCCGCTGTTCATGGTGACGATCGGCCTAACGATGTTCTCGATGTCCCCATCGATCGAACTCTCACCAGCAGCAGGCACATCTTTGTTCTACTGCGCGATGCCGTTAGTGGGACCAGCCTTGCTCCTCAAAGCATTGCTGATGAACCCCACCAACTCCGAAATCTTGGTCTTCGCGATTCCCGTCCTGATGTCGAGCGGCGCATACAGCATGCTCGCGTTGTGGTGGGCGGTGGAGCAGTTCAAGAGCGAAGACGTGCTCTTCCGCGAAGCCGAACGCTTCGACTTGAGACTCTGGCTGCGTCACTTACTGCGCGACAAGGAATTGCTGCCGACAACCGGCCAAGCAGCTGCTTGTTTCATCTTGATGATGCTCTTGCAGTTCGTGTCTTTGAACGCAGCCGGTCGAGCGATCGTCGGAACGCCCCCCGAAGAACTCGGTCTGAAAGTGATGTCGATTGCGGTCATTCAACAGATCGCCCTGATCGGCAGCCCCGCCATCTTTATGGCACTGCTGCTAACCAGCTCGGCTCGCCAGACGCTGAAGCTGACTCTGCCGAAGTTCAAGTACGTGGTTGTCGCGATGTTGCTGCCCTGGTTGCTGCACCCGCTCGCCATCGAAATCTTGGCCAGCCTCAAGCAGTTCTTCCCACAATTGCCAGAAGGTGCCAAAGCCGCCTTCGCGGCGATGAAGGACAAATCGATCCCGCTGGTGTTCGTCTTCGGAACGTTCGCACTCACTCCGGCCATCTGCGAGGAGCTGGCATTTCGAGGTTTCATCTTGTCCGGACTCGGACGGACTGGCCGCACTGGCGTCGCCATCGTGCTTTCATCGGTGATGTTCGGCATCATCCACATGATCCCGCAGCAGGTCTTCAACGCGACGTTGGTTGGCATGCTGGTTGGACTGATTGCCCTTCGCAGCAACAGCCTCTTGCCCGGCGTGATCTTCCACTTCTGCTTCAACGGACTGGCGGTCGTCCACAGCCAAGCTGCTGAATATCTCGGCAATGGAGACTCAATGGGGCAGGGCCTGATCTACTCGGTCCAAGAAGAAACTCTGAGATACGGCTTCGGTACGTTGGCCGTCTGTGCGAGCTTGTCCTTTGCACTCATAACTTGGCTGATCCGAGATAACCAACCCACTCGCGAAGCCTCGCCGACTTCGTTCCGCCCCAAGATGGAAGCCCTCAGCATCTAACGATGAATTCGATCCACGATGTGACAGGCAGCCGGGGTTAATCACCAACTCAATTGATGCACCAAAACAGAGTCACACCGCGAGTCTACTCAATCGAGAGTGAGTCGCCGCCTCGAAACAACGCCTCGCGCGGCGATGATTGAATCGGGACGAGTTTCGTGGCGCACGTTTTCAACGTGCCCCAACCCACTTCAAATGGAGCGCGGCAAAAGAGTGCTCCTCGCATTTGTCGCAGCCCATCAAGCCACCACTCGTCGCTGATGCAAAGCCCACTCCAGCCCCGTCAAGATCCAGGCCAACAACACGAGGTAGAACCAAGTCGACCGGTCCCCCGCGGTCCCATCGGCATGAGACTGATTAGAAGCAATCGTCGGGGCGGACAGATTGCTTTCTTCAGCGTTCGTCGCGTTACAGGCCAGCAACATCGAGTTCGAACTCTCTCCAGTTTGATTCGCAGCTCGAAGCTTCCAAATCCCGGTCTCACTCAACGGACCGATCGTCGCCTTACCGCGTAGAACGATGACATCCTGAGCGACACCACGAGGCGACTCCAATCGCAAGAGCTTCGACTCGCTGCTGCCACTCGCAGCCAGCCAGTCCGGAACGGAAATCTGCCGAACTTCTCCAGCAGCCAAAGACTCGCGCAACTCGCCCCCAGTCCCTTCCAGCCAACTCAGCACATTGGCCACAAGGATCGGGAACGCCGTTCGCAACGTCAGGTCGCCGCGTTCCAAATTCACGGTCAACAACACGACTTTGCCGCCAGCATGCTCGAACAGCAGCAACAGAGGCTCGCCACTGGCCGACTCAACCAAGACCTTGGCGGGAACGCTGGGACGAACGAGCCGAGCTTCGGGCATCAGCACATTTTCGAGCCGCACATTGGCTAGCAGTGGCGAGTCCTTATCTTCTTTCCCAACCAACGGACGGTCTAGTCGCTCGCCCAATTCCCACAGCGAGCAACCCGTCTCCGGCTGAAGAACGAGCACATTGCCAGCAGGCAACTCTGACGGCACTCGACCATGAATGACCAGCAGCCCTCTAGTTGAGTCCTGTGCTGGGACCTCATCTGCCTGAGTTAACTCAACGAGTTCATTTGCCTCGAACACGCGCTGCAAGAAAACGTTTCCGCGACCAACCAACGTAACCTTTTGGCGAACACGTTCCGGCAACACTGCTCTGGCCACATTGTCCACCGGCATAACATCCCTGTGCTCAATGCGAGCTCGCAACTCCCCACCCCGTTCCGCTGCCTTTTCCAGCGTTTGCGACCACTTACCACCACCCTCCAATTTGAGTGGGATGACATCCAGTAACTCGTCTCTCAAGTTCAATTCCAAATTGGTTTGAACCGGAGAGGTGCCAAAGTTCGAGACCTCGCAAAAGACCTGAAACCCCAGCGGATCCATCACGCTCCGTCGCACTTGGAAACGCGTGATGGCCACGTTTGGCTGGCCTTCACCAACGCGAATCCACTCCCGCGGAGTCTTCGCAGCTTCGTGCCCAGCAGTTCGACCGGCTTCCGCGCCCTCTGCAGTCTTGTGCCGTAAGAGCTCCTCCGACCCAGGAAAACAGCCATCCGATAGAACAATGACTCTGCCGCGAGGATGTCCATTCAGCAGCCGCTCTGCGGTTTCAAAAGCAACCTTCATCGCATTCGGCCCGTCAGTCTCAGGAATCTCCGAAACACCCTGCTGCACCGAGCCGGGGTGCTCCGTTAACCCGCAAGCCATGCGAACAGGGGCAGCTGCGGCGATGACGGCCATTTCGTCCCCTGACCTCATCTGACCAACCAAGCCCAATGCCCTACGCTTAGCTTCGCCGAGCCGATTCGGCACCACATCCGTTGCCGACATGCTGCCAGAATTATCAATAATCAAAACAGTCCGGGTTCGCTCGCGAGTCTCACCGGCCAACTGAGGATCACACAACCCCGCCACAATCAGCACCAAAAACAACAACTGCAATAACAGCGATCCGACGTTACGCAATTGTCGCCACAGCGACCGAGGTTGTTTCTCGTTGTAAACGCTTTCCCAAAACATCAGCGTCGAAACTGGCACCCGCCGCAACCGAACCTTCAATAAATAAAAGCCGACGACTGGTATCGCGAGCAGCAACCAATACAGAGATGATGAAACAATCGACACAACGAACTACCCACAAAAACAACGCGGGGCACACAAGAAGTGTGCCCCGCCAGGAATATCACGCAAAGGACAAGGATCGGGATTTAAACGGTCTAATAACTCACCACCCCCAAAGCAGTTCCCTCAATAGTGTCACCCGACTTAGTGAATCGTCAGGCGATACTTCACGAGTTGCCGCCAATCAAACTTCCCCGTCGCTATATTGAAAGCCTGCTCGGCGTCAGATCGATCGACAATGAAGAACCCACGATGAGTATCATCATCAGGATTCCCATTGTGATCCAGGTCATATCGACCACCAATCCGCTGAGCCCCCGTCGCCGGGTCTTCATAGACTTCATGGAATCGAACCGTCATGTAAACCACGAAGACGTTGCTACGAGTGGTCGTATTATTCGCCAACTTGGACAACAACCGACGTCGGACCAGCACATCGTTGTTTGGAGCAATCTCAAACAGCCTCGTTGTGGCCTGATCTGCCGAATCAGGCGTTCCGGGAGGGCTTGATGACACAAGTCCTCGCATGACAGAGTGCTCGACACTAGACACCGGCGAGATTGTCGGCACGTCAAAACTGAAATCTCGGAACGGTCGACTACCTCGGGTCCGCGTGACTCCATTACTTGCCGACTGAGCAACAACTCCGGGCAAGGGCAATTGGGTAATTGGATCAAACCCATCCCTTGCTACCAGAAAATCAGCCCAAACATCGCGAGTTCCTCCCGCCTTGCCAATCGCGGTCGCAGCATTGACATAAATAGGATTCGCCGACGCGACTGAAGCTGCAGGATTGAAATTGGGCATATTCGATTGCAAACCATACCGAGCAGGCGAGGCCGTATCATCCGGCGGCAAAATGTGCTCTGGCGCATCTAGTAATCCTGCCAGAACTTCAGGATGCCGCACGGTGTTGAGGTTCAACTTCCCAGGCGCGCGACTGATTTGGAAAGTATCACCCAACTGTCGATGAGCGTGACTCGGCACTTCAACAAACGACAGCAACCGATGCCACCGATTCCCGAAATTCGCCGAATACCCCGGCGGCGTACTGGTATCGGGCGTGTTCGTATGCAAGAACCGGTCGGCGGCTAACGTTGTTGAATTTACGAACTGATTCTGAGAAGCCAGTCGGCGAGTCGTAAACTTAGGACTAAATAGCGGGATCTGGAGCAATTCAACTGGAGACGCAAAGTCCCGATCGAAATGCAACTGAGTAACTTTGAACTCGGGCACGTTGACAGGGGGCATTCCGACGGCGGCCGTCGGCGTATTCGTGTTTGCAGGCCGCAGATTCGTCCCCTGTGGATTCAAGCTATTTAGCTGAGTGCTACCAGTGCTACCAACGCCCGTTGCTGACCCAAGTGGAAAATTCGCAACAGTGCCCGCATTAAGAGGCTCTGCCCGTTCTTTACTGCTTACGGG
>OMIV01000265.1 GCA_900299185.1 Planctomycetaceae bacterium | reverse complement strand
GCTTGCGGAACAGTTCGCGGAACTCTTTGCGGATGGACTCAAACGACTCAAAGAAGATCCGCTTACTCTCGGCGTTGACCTTCTTGATGATGTCTTCGAGCGTGTCTTTGGCTTCGGTCAGGTCCATCAATTGAGCATGAAAGTGCTGGTACTTGCCTTCGAGTTCTTCGATCTCTTTGAGGCTGTCGGTATTCACGCTGCCCATTGATTTCAGCTTACGACGCAGGCGATTGACCTCTTCATCAAGCTCCGCGCGGACGTCTTCAAACTTGAGCGTGCCGGTCGGGTCGATCAGCGGATCATCCGGCGGAAGCGTCTTCACGGCTGCTGCCTGCTCGGTCGGTGCTGCTTCATCATCGCTCTCTTCAGTCAGCCCCAACGCTCCGAAGGCCAGTTCATCGTCGGACAACAGATCGTCGGCGTCGCCTACGGCGGATGAGTCATCACTCGCCGCGCCTTCTGCCTCGACGTCTTCGTCAGAGGCCGACTCCTGGGTCGCTTGTTGTGACGCAGATTGGTTCAAAGAGTCGGCAGTGATGATCCCGCGCGCGAGCAAGAGGTCTCGGAATGCAGATGCTCCTGACGAGACCACTTGATCGAGCGACATCGCATATTCTTCTTCGATGCGCTGCCCGCATGTGGCGAGTTGATGTCGAATCTCTCGCGCTCGGAGTTCCTCTTCATGCAGTCGATCCGAGACCGCATTGCGAGATTGTCGAATGCGAGTCTCTTCTTCGCTCAGTTCCGCTCGAACCGAACGCATGCGTTGCTTCTGTCGCGACAAGCCCGCCACTTCGTCGGCGACCTTCTCGGCATGGATCGCTAACTCGGCCAGCTCCGAGGTGGCATTCAGCAACTGCAGTTCGACCTCGCGGCGCTGCTCGGCAAATTGCTTGTGCCGCTTGGCAACTTCCTCGGCTTCCTCGCGACGAGTCTTCGACTCCGTCTGCAAACGCTCGACGGTCTTGGCGAGTCCCGACCGTCGCTCTTCCTTCTTCGCGAGCTTCAGCTTCTCTTCGGTCTGCAACTGCATGAGCTTGTGCCGTCGCTCTTCGGTCTCGGTCCTTTGTAGTTCGAGACCTGCGATGGCTCGTTCCAAGAGCTGCTCTGACTCTTCGATCTCGAAGAGGTCCGTGCGACTGCGATCAAGATCACCCGAGCAATCAGTGACCAACACCGAGTTCTCGGTCAGTTGCGTGTCGATCATGTCGCGATCTTGCACGAGCCGATCGAGCACTTGCTGCTGACGGTCAAACTCCGAACGGAGCTGCGACAGTCGGTCGTTGATCTCATCGCGCTCGGCAGCCGCGTTTGTCATCTCAGCTTCAATCGCAGCCAATTGCTCCGAGAGACCCTGCATCTGCTTCTCGCTGGATTCGACGCTTTGGTCGAAGCGGATGATGTCATTCTTCAAACGTCGGAGTTCGCTCTTGCGCGACAAGATGGCGGTCTCGCCGCGCAGAGTTCCGGCGTAAAGCGAGCCGTCGGTGTCGAGCAGTTCGCCTTGAGGAGTCACGAATCGCAGACCTGCGGGTTGCTCGGCAGCGAGTCGCAAAGCTGCATCAATCGAAGTCACCACCCACGTATTGGCAAGCAGTCGCTCGGCGAGGTCTCGACGCGGGCAGAGCGGATTGACCAGATCGTCGGCGCGATGCAGGACATCTCGATCACCGCGCAGATCAATTTGCGTGAAGTCACTGAAACCCTTGGCCTTCAACGAGACGAAGCCGACTCGACCTTCGATGCGCACGCCGCTGCGGTTGAGGTACTCGATCAGCGGTTCGACCTCATCCAACACAATCAACTGAGCGCGGTTGCCGAGCGCGACTTCCAGCATGGCCGCGTTATCGAGCTCGACTTCGAGCAAGTCTGCGACACTGCCGAGGATTCGATTCCACGGTTCGGAACTTGAAGACCGAGCGCGATTGAGGATCTCTTTCACGCCGATCGCGAGACCTTCTTGGCGCTGTTCCAAATCTTCCAGCACCGTCGCGCGAGCATGAGCGCCGCTGCGTTTTTCTCGCAGCTCGGCCAATCGTTGCTGAGTCGCCTCTTGCTCCTTCAACAGCTTCTTCTGCTTCGAACGAATGGATTGATACGACTCGCTGACGGCGCTCGACTTCGAGAGCACTTCGTTGACAGCCGCTTGCCGCCGACTCAATTCCATTTGGCAGGCATCGATCTCAGACGACAGCGCATCGCGTCGTTCGCTGAGCTGCTTGCGGTTCTGCTGGAGTGACTCGATCTGTGCCTGCAGCAACGCCAACCGCTGATTGGTTTCCTGGCCTTGTCTGACCAATTCGGCGCGGTCGTGTCGTTGAACTTCCAGTTGCTGCAATAAGGCCTGTTGCTGATGAGCTAGCTCGGCGAGCTGCTCGTCATGTTGCTGTAAGACGGATTGCTGCGCGAGGTACGTGTCATCGAAGGTGTCGAGCTCATGCCGCGACGATTCGAGTTCTTCGGCGACTTGTTTCAATCGCGATTCAGTGGTCCCTCGCTGCCGTCGTAGTCGGACGAGTTCGGATTCGAGTTCGCGCAGTCGTCCGGTGGCGTGGCGAATGGTCGAGTCTTGGCTGACCACTTCTTCTCGATTGGCCGCCGCGCTACGTTCTGCCTCACGCAGTTGATCTTCGACGCCATTGAGTTCTTGATCGAACGACGCCAATCGCGTTTCGATGTGCTGCTGTTGCTGCGAGTACTTCTCGATCTCGCCGTTGTAACCCGCGAGCTTGGCGTCGAGCGAACCGAGTTCTCGATTGAAGTGACGGAAGTCGTCGGCCACTAAGCCGAGCCAAACTTTCTTTAGCTCTTCAGAGACTTCTCGGTACTTCGCAGCCTTCGCGGCTTGGTTACGAGTTGACGACAACTGCTGGTCGAGTTGCTGCACGATGTCGGTCAATCGCAGCAGGTTCTGCGTAACTCGTTCGAGCTTCTTGATCGCGTCGACTTTGCGCGCCTTGAACTTGCTGATGCCGGCTGCTTCCTCGAACACCGTGCGACGCGCGGCAGCGTTCGCATGCAGGATCTGATCGACTCGACCTTGTTCGATGATGCTGTAGGCCGATGTGGCGGCACCGGTTCCCGAGAAGACGTCTTTGATGTCCTTCAACCGCGCGACGGCACCATTGATGAGGTACTCGGAATCTCCATTGCGCCACAGACGGCGGCCAATCACGACCTCGTCGGTATCGACGGGCAAGAAGCGAGTGGTGTTGTCGAAGGTCAGCGAGGCTTCGGCGAAGGCTGCTGGCTTGCGGCCCGTCGATCCGTTGAAGATGACGTCGGTCATCTCTTTGCCGCGCAGACTCTTGGGACTTTGGTCGCCCAAGATCCACTTCATCGAGTCGACGACGTTGCTCTTTCCGCTTCCGTTGGGCCCCACAACCACATTGATCCCGAGCGCGAAGTCGAAGCGAGTCCGATCCGCGAAGCTCTTAAAGCCGAAGAGATCTAGCGCCTTCAGCATGGAGGGACCTTGAGTTCGGAATATTCGTCCCCAAGCCTCGCCAAGGGACGTAAGAACCGAAGCCCTGCTTCGAGTTCAATGGTTTTGTGGTGTGGGAATGAGACGGATTGCCGAGCAAGCTTCAGAGACGCGGTGAGTAAGAGTTGGTGGCTGTCAGCAGGGTTCGACGCAGAGTTCGCTTGGGGAGACACACCCGACTCACCACTGGGTGCATCGGGTTTGTTAGAGGGAGTGGCTGTAAGCCGTCTTACTCATCCTTCTTGCCGAAGGGCCACCAGTTGATGCCCTTCTTGGCTGCTGGTTTCTCGGCCCGAGCATCGACCAACGAAGCTCGACCAGAGTTGTCCTTGGATGCTTCCGACTCGGATTCCTCGCCGTCGCCTTCTACGCCTTCGGGAATCGTCTGTTGGAACATGGTGGGGGCTTGAGTCGGTCGACCAATTCGAGTTTCGTTCTTGTTGTCAGAGTCTCGGTAATAGACGCGACCCGCGCGAGGCAGTGCGTCGATTTCGAATCGACCTGGCAAGTTGTGTTGTCGATCGGCTTGCACCAGCAATTGAGCAACGTCGGGATAGCTGGCACCGAGCTTGGCACAGACTCGCAGCACTTCATCAATGCGACGCGACGTCTTGATCTGCTTGTCTTTCTCGCCCACTGCAAACCGGCTGACGGTGATGTATTCGCTGCCGGGACTGCAGGTGACCATGATGTGATTGCCAGCTCGCAGAGCCAGCGGCGTGATGAATTCTTGATCGTGGCCGAAGAGGACGATTTCGTTTCGCTTGCGATGCGTGATATGCACGATCGGGCTGCCTGTTGTGTGCAAAGGATGCAGCCAGAACTCGTCTTGAATGTGTTCGCCAGCAATGAAGGGATCGTTCGGGTCCAGCGTCCACAACGCTCGGAAGGCTCCGTAACGAGTTTCAGCGCTGTCGTACTCTTTCTTGTTCTCGACCGGCTGAGCACTCATCAATTCGCGAAGCACAATGTGGGCTCGCGGATCATCCAGTGCCGACATGGCCGCAAAGCAGAAGACGCGGAAGGCTCGTTCCTTCAGAGCCGCTTCCTTCAACACATCGAGACCGTCGGAGTCTTCGAGGTACGCCAAGGCCACAGCCGAGTGGAACCGACACTCCAAATGAGTGCTCTTGATGCCCGACTTCAGAATCGGAATGGCGTCATTGCCAATGGCTTCGAGTTGCAGAGCTGCTCGTTCTGATTTCTCGGGCGTGAGCAGCTCGCGTTCGAGACGTTGCATGCGGACTCGCTGTTCGACCGGCGTCTCGCGGAAGGCGATATGCCCGATGACGTTTCGATAACGAGCATCATTCTCTTTGTAGCGCGGATGGACCTTCAGATTGATGCGTTGATCGGTTTGCGCCTTTGACAAAGGCTCGCGCGTGCCGTGCTCGTTGTAAGAAAAGAAACGCTGGCCGATGCGGTCGGCGATACGAGTCACGTTACGGAAGTTGCGGAAGTCGCTCTTGAGATAGATCGACATATCACGGTCGATCAAGCAGCGAGCACCGCCCAGCACCTTGCCTCGAAGCAGCACACCGGCCTTGTCTTCGTTGCGACCTTCGCCTGTAGAAACAAGTACCGGGCCTTTGGCCTTAGCGACGACATGGCCTTTCATTTGGCCTTGTCCGGCCACGACCGTGGTTTCGCTGAGGATCGTCTCCATTAAGTAACCGCCGTTGAGACTTCTAGCTCCTTCACCCTCGACACGGACTTCCACATCGAAGTGTTCGCCCTTGTGAATGAGCGGCGGCAGAATCGCCGTGACCACGACCATAGCCGTGTCGGGCGACGAAATGAGTTCATTGGGACGTCGCACTTCGCGACGCTTAAGGTCATCCAAAAGAGCTTCGCGATACGCACCGGGAGGAGGATCTCCGCCGGTTCCATTTAAGCCGACAACCAAGCCGACTCCTTGCAGCACCACGCCATGCAAGCCAGCGAACGTGGTGTAGTCCCCGACCAACGGGGTTTTGACTTTGGTGCCAGAGTCTCCGAAGTCGTCGTCCTCGTCTTTTTCAGGACTTTGAGACCGTGTCGCGCTCTTCTTTTTGGCGAACGGGTTCTTGAACCAGTCCCCGCCTTTGAGGCCCAGTCCCTGACATCCGCTTAACGGACCGATGACTAACACGGCCAACATGACGGAAAGAGCCAACGAAGACCGGCTTGCTTTTGGAAAGCTCAAGCGGACGAACATGGCATGACTTTCGTGCGGAGAAGTGCGGACGAGGGGAAGGAGCCGAAATGGCGATGAGGCAGGATTCAGACAGGACGCCGAACGGCGAATATGCGTTGTCAGAGGAAGCGACAACGCAGTGATTCAGGCCCCACCCAGCAGGCGCGAGGTGGCTCAAGAATCGAGTGAAGGGCGGGAAGATAAGACGCTCGGAAAAAGAGGGTCAATATCGCTTCGAAACGGGCTGATGCTGCGCATTGAGTGAGCCAAATTGATAGGCCGCAGCTTCCAGGAGTCGCCGACGCGAATGGGCGGCGGCTCCTGCAGGCTCATGATCTCTTCGCCAGGCGGCTTACGGCTGAGGCTTCTCGGCACTCTGCTTAAGGCTCTCCAAGTACGCGACGATGTCGGCGAAGTCTTGCAGGGTGAGGCCATCCTTTAGACCGTTGGGCATCGTCGAGAGCGGGCTGCGAGTTTTCTCTTCGATGTCGTCAGCGGGGATGCGAATCGTCTTGCCGTCGACCGTCAGCAATTCGACGGCTTCGGGACTGTCGATCTTCAGCACGCCCGTAATGACCTTGCCGTCTTTGGTCTCGACGATGCCAGTATCGAAGCCGTTGGCGATGCGAGCACTTGGCTCCAGGATCGATCGAATCAATTCGTCCTTGGGATACCGAGCACCAATGCCGACGAGGTCCGGTCCCACTTTGCCGCCCGTACCGCTGACGGCGTGGCACTTGATGCAGCCGACTCCTTGAGGATTGTCGAAGATCGACTTTCCCTTGGTCGCGTTGCCGGGCTTCTTCATCGCGAAGTCGCGGAACGAACCGATATCGAGCGTCGGTGCGGCGTTCTCAAAGAGGAATGCGTACTTCGCATCGCGACCGCTCATCCCCACCGAGAAGTCAAAGCCGGCTCCGTCATTGCCGAGTTGCAACCAGATGTGATTGGCTCCGGCTTTGAGAGTTGCGGTAAACGAACCCGAGTTGTTGCTCCAGCCTCGATTGCCGGTGAATTCGTAGACCTTCTCGCCATTGATGTGGACGGTGATTTGATCATCGCTGCCAACCACAAAGCTGCGCGGTCCTTCGATGTCGGATTCGACCGTTGTGTAAGCAAAAGCCCAGACGTCGTTCTTCAGCCCATCCACGAACTTCATCAAATCGAAGTGACCGTCTTTGTCCGTGACTTCAATGCTCTTCCATTTGACGGCTCGCTCACCGGCATGATGCAGCGTCGAGAGGTCAGGTGCTTGAGTCCGATCGAATGAGGGCAACTGGTCTTTAGCGGCCTTGGGGAACGAACCCAAGAAGTTCCACTTCAATAGCGGAGCCGGAGCCGAGAAGACTTGCTGCAAGGAGCCTCGCACCTTGGCGGGCAGTTCATTGCGTTGATGCAGCGCCAAAATGTCGTCGCCGATTTGAGGACGCAGAGCCGTCAACGCATTCAGGCACGTGTTTCGCAGTTCGGGATTGGGACTGGCGAGCCCATCCAGGTACAGCCCCAAGGCTCGACGATCGACAATCTGAGCGAGCGCGAGTTGGGCTTCGAACTTCACCGCCGGGTCATTGGCAACCAGCACAATCGCGGACACCAACGTCGAGCGCGTGTCTTCTTGCACCGAGCCCTGCTTGTCTTTGGGCAGTTTGACTTTCTCGTTCTTCTTGCCGGTCGAGATTGGCAAGACACCCAAGCTGCGGCCCAACTCTTTGAGCGCCGCCTTCTTCACGCTGACGTCGGAGTCCTTCAACAGTTCGGCAACGCGAGTCGCCGAGTCCGCTCCACGTACCGCACCAAAAGCTTCAATGGCTGCGATGCGAACGGCAGGCTTCGGATCGTCCAATCGTTTCTCGATGACCGATGCGGCTTCGGCGTTCTTCAACTTACCGAGCGCTTCCAGCGTCAGGCTGACAAGCTCGGTTGATGTCTTCGCATCCGAGACGATCTCGATCAGCTGTTTTACAGCTTGCGGCGAACCGATTTCGCTGATGCCTTTCACGGCTTCGCGACGCAGCTCGTCCGAGCATTTGTCGTCGCTGGCGATCTTGGCAAACAGCGGCATCGAGTCTTTGTCTTTCAGAGTGGCCAGTGTCACGACGGCTGGCAGAGCGAGCTCTGGTTTGTCGGTCGCTTGAGCCAACGATCTGAGCGACGGTAACGCGGCGGGATCATTCACGTCGCGCCACGCTTTGATGACTGCCAGCTTCGCTTCGACTGGCGAGTTGCCTTCCATCACCGCTCGCAGATTGGCTGCGACGGTCGAAGTGCCCGACCAGTCTTGATTCTTCGGACGCACGGGTTTGCCGGCAGCCGGTCGAGTGCCCCACCAACCTTTGACATACGGAGCCGCACGGCGATGCACTTCAGCGAGCCCTTCGATGGCGCGAGCCCGATCTTCGTTCGAGCCATTCAACGCCACGTCGCGCAGTCCTTTGACGGCGTCTTCGTCATAGACGCCGGTCAGTGTCAGAATTGCTGCAGCTCGAATGGGCGGGTTCTCGGACGTCAACGCGCTGTCGAAATCCAACCAATGATTGATGACACGCAGCGCTTGGATGACCGCATGTTGGACGTACTCGTCATCGTCTCCCAAGGACTTGGCCAAGACGATCGCGCAGTCTTCGCAGCCATGCTGCAGCTCGCTCAACTCCGTCTCTGACTCTCGCGGCACTACGACGCCCGGTTGCCCGGAGTCGGTACTCTTCCACTTTGCATCGAGCTGACGATTGCCGTATCGACCGATGGCCACGGCCGTTTGCAGTCGCACGGTCGGGTCTGAGTCACTCAGCAACGCATGCAGTTTGTAAGCGTCTCCGCGTCCCATCCCGATGGCACGCACTGCCTGCGCTCGCACGCTGGCATCGGCGTCCTTCAACGCTTCATCCCAATGCAAATCGGCGGGTAGAGGAGCATTCGGATTCGCGGTCGCGATCGCGTGCATGGCCCAGATGGCATGCACCTTGGCTCGTGGTGCCGAGTCCTGAGTTGTGATGACTCGTCGCAGCGCAGGCACCGCAACATTCGCCGGTTGCTTGGCGATCGCGAATTGCGCCTGCATGCGTTCGGCGTGAGACGGATGACCGAGCGACGCGACGAGCTGGTCGATGCTCGCGTTCTTAGTTGCACGCGGCGGTTCGTTGTTCGCTGCCGGCTCGTTGCCGACATAGGTCACTCGATAAAGCCGACCTTTGACAGCCGGATTGACCCAGCCGTTGTAGTTCCAGTCGGCCAAGTACATGTGCTTGCCGTCGGGACTGAAGGTGAGATCGAGCGGTCGGAAGGGCTCGCTGCTGTCATCCTTCACCAAGAAGTCTTCTATCTCGGCTTCGAACGATGCACCCTTCTTCTTGAGCTTGAAACGCTGCACCTTTTGCTTGCCCCACTCGCAGAAGAACGGGCTATCGACATACGTCGCAGGCCACGCGGCCTCTCGATAGCAAGCCGCTCCAACGGGTGACCCGCCGCCGTGCTCACTGAGACGAGGGAGATGTCGCCGCAGGTTGACTGACTGCCCGCCGCCGTCCTTCTTCAAATAGTCATAGGGGTAACCGTAGTAGCCCGTCGGCACGTGATGCGTGAATCGAGTCCACCAACCGAGACCGTCGTCGGTGTTGTCGTAACTGAAGATGTTGTCGAGCGAGTCCATCGCCACATCGAGATGATTCCTGGTGCCAGATGACACCACTTCCAATTGAGTGCCATCCAGCTTCATACGAATGACGCCGCCGCCTTCGAGCGTAATGGCCGATCCATCGGCCCCGACCGCCTTGGGCACGCCCTTGTCGCCAACGCTGACATAGACGCGGCCATCCAGCCCGAGCCGCGTGCCAGTCACGATGTGATCGTTGAAGCCATAAACGCCCGCCGGTGGTCCGAAGCCATCAGCCAGGTCCTTCCGTTCGTCAGCCACGCCATCTCCATCGGTATCTCGAAAGACCGAGTAGTGCGGCGCGTGCATGACATACAAAGCTCCGTCATGCCAAATGAGCCCGAACACCGCCGAGAGCTTGTCGCAGAACACCGTCTTGCGAATCGGCTTGCCGTCGGGACCAAACTTGATGAACAGCACGCGATCGAACTCAGTCTTCGTCGGCCCGCGCATATCCATCGGGTCTTCGCCCACGAAGAGATTGCCCTCGTCATCACAAGCCACGACCGAGGGATGCTCAATCTCCGGCACCGAATACAGCAGCTCGACCTTAAAGTCCGGAGCCAAACACTTCTGAGCAAACGCCGCAGGCGAACAAAGAATGCTCAGCCACGAGCACAGAACGAGGGGCACAAGATGATGGAAACGCATGGAGTCAGAGACCTCTTCGGCAAGTACGGAAAACTTGAAGCTGCCCAACCGCGACCGAACAGTTGCTTCTTCAAACAACAACCGGCTCGGCGGGGATTCGTTCAGCAACGCACGATGTCGCGGAAATCGCGCGAGTTCAGAGCTTTGAGCGATTCGAAATCTGACGATCTCGGCTACAGCGATTCTTAGTCTGAGGGCGTCTCATCGTGAAGCAGGGGCCATGCTCGCGATGGTGCGTTCTGTGGCCAATGTTCGTCTCTTAGCTGATCGCCATGGGATTCCATCTCGGTCCGCGCCACACTCGATTCGCACTTGTTCGAACAAGCCCAAGACGCATGGATGAAGTCCCGACTTCGGCCACTCAGATACGCTCCTTGTGCGTCTTCAAAGTGAAGGCTTCGGGTTGCCAGTCTCAGTCGCGGAGCGACTGAACTACGTAGGCGAGTCGCTCCGCGACTCGCATCACCTAACGCGATCAACAGAACGGCAGACGAACCGGCTTCCTCGGTGAGAGAGACTTCGTTCCAATAGATTTCTCAGCGCGCGTTCGTTTCAGTTTCGTACTCGGCGCGCGACGCCTTGCTCCTCACTCGTCCCGGCATCTCAAATCAAAACACGTCCTGACCATCGGATTGCTTCATGGAATACTCTGATTCGCCGCGTCCCAAGTCGATGTTTCAACGCCCGACGATGTTGGTCGTGCTGTTTGGATTTGGGCTTTATTTGTGGCTCACTCGGATCAAGAACCCGCCGCCGCATGTGGCGAGCCCGTTGGAGATCGCAGCGCTGCAGAACCTCAGCGTTGCTCATTTGGAGAACCTCGACTTTGGCCAAGCAGATGCGTTGTCAGAGCAACTGGCAGAGGTCGTTCCGTCTGATCGCATGGGATTTCAGAATCTCGCTGTCACGCGCTTGCTGGCGGCTCAGGCCGAGAACCGCAAGTCCGACGCAACGCCCGAAGATCAACGGCGTTTGGTAGAGCGAGCTGAGTCGGCGGTGCTGACGTTGGTCGAGCGATTTCCAGGCAGCGATGACACACGAGTGTTGGCTGCTCGCTTCGCCAAGCTAGTGAATGAGGCACCGCGAGCGATCAATGAATTGGAGCTTGCGGCTCAAGCTGCTCCTCAAGATCCCGCGATTGCCTTCGAGCTGTACTCGGTCGCTAAAGAGTCCAACGACGAAGCGTTGATTGCCAAGGGCAAGACCTTCTTGAAGCGAGCCTACTCGCTCGCGCCGCAGAACATTTATTTGTTGACCGAGTTCGCTCAGCAGCAGGCTCGCGATGCCGATTCAACGTTGGCCGAGACGTTGATCAATGCGAAGACGGTGCTCGCTCCGTTCGTCGAGAAGGTCAAGAAGTTTGTCCGCATCGATTTGACAGAGCACATCGACAACACGTTGAAGGCGTTGGCCGAAGCCAAGGCCGATAAAGATTGGGGACCGATCCGCGCGAACGTCGCGATCTTGGTCAACATCTTGCGGCCCGAGGTGGCTCGGCAGTTGGACGAGAAACGCGTGGCGAAGCATCTGCTGGAGTACGTTGTCTATGACTTCAGCGCTGCGTACTACGCGACGAACAAAACTGCTGCGCTCTCTTTGCCTGATTCCATTCCGGTCAAGCTGTCGCAGAGCAACGTTGAATTGCCAGGCGGCGGTGCGAGCGATGTCCGCGATGTGCGTTTGGCGGACTTCAATCTTGATGGCAAAGTCGATCTGTGTTTGTTGAGTTCCAATGCTCTGACCGTCTTTGGTCCCGGAGCCGAGAAGGCTTGGGTGGAAGTGGCGACTCAGAAGCTTGCCGATGGCACTCGTGGAGCGGCGTACTTCGACATGGATCGTGACCGCAACACGCTCGCCAACTTCAAGACGGCGGACGGTGGCGAAGTGGCCGATTCATCGCTGGATGTCGTGACTTGGGGCGAAGGCGGCATACAAGTTTGGAAGAACGGGCCGGGAAAGGACGGCCGTCGCGAGCTGACCCTGATGCCTCAAGCGGAAGCCTTCAACGCGATCAAAGACGTCTTAACTGCGCTGCCCATCGACTTTGATCACGATGGAGATCTTGATTTGGTCGTGTCGGCCAAAAGCGGAATGTCGCTGTGGATCAACCGCGATGACTTCACTTTCGGAGACGTGACGGCGTACTCCGCGCTGCCTGCGGCGGACTTAGGCATCAAGCAGATGATTGCGGTCGATTGGAACCGCAATGTGTCGATCGATGTGGTTTGCTTGGGTGAGAACGGAGCCGGGCTGCTGGAAAATGTCTTACATGGCCAGTTCCGCTGGCAGCCGTTTGCTGAGGATGCTGCCAAATTCAAAAACGCGACGAGCATGGCTTTGATCGATGCCGATTCAAACTTCAGTTGGGACTTGGTGCTCGGCGGAGCGAAGTCGGTTGAGTACGTCCGCACCACCAATCCTGACGGCGGAGTCACGAAGATCGTTGGTCAGCGACCAATCGTCGAAGCGGCTAAGGGTGGTGTCCTGGTTTGGGACTACGACAACGACGGCATCCGCGACTTACTCGTTTGGTCGGGAGCCAAGTTGCAGACACTTCGAGGCGGACCGCTGGCCGAATTCACGCTGGCAGTGGAGTTCGAGCGCGATGCTTCGATCGTTGCCGTTGATACCGAGGACATTGACGGAGACGGCGATCTCGATGTGTTAGTCGCGACCGCGAAGAACATCTCGGTAGTGACGAACGACGGCGGTAACGCGAACAAATCGCTGCGTTTGCCGATTCGTGCGGAGGACGCCAAGGAAGCTCAACGTCCCAACGAACGAGTCAACATTCTGGGCGTCGGCAGTTTGATCGAGCTGAAGTCTGGTGCGTCGTATGTGCCACAAGTTGTGACCCGGCAATGGACGCACTTTGGGCTTGGAAAGAAGGAGAAAGCCGATGCACTGCGGGTGCTGTGGACCAACGGAGTTCCTGAAAACTTCATTGAGCCCAAGCCCGGCCAGACGGTCGGCATGCAGCAGAAGCTGAAGGGTTCGTGTCCGTATCTTTACACCTGGGACGGAGAACGCATGGCGTTCTTCACGGACTGTTTGTGGGCGGCGCCGGTCGGGCTGCAGTTCGCAGAAGGCGTGCTTGCTCCGACACGCGATTGGGAGTTCCTCAAGATCGATGGCGACCGACTGAAAGCCAAGAACGGCGAGTACCTCTTAAGCCTCACAGAAGAGCTGTGGGAGATTGGTTACATCGACTCGGTGCGACTACTCGCGATTGATCATCCGGCTGACGTAGAGATCTTCTCGAATGAGAAGGTCGGCCCGTCGGATCTTGCGGAGTTCCAAGTTCATACCGTGAAGTCGCCGAAGACGCCGCTTGCTGCTGTCGATCAGCGAGGTCGTGATGTGCTGCCGCTGCTCAGCAAACGAGACGATCAATACGTCCGCGCGTTCGATCGCCGCATCAAACAAGGACTGACGGAGCCGCATCATGTCGAGCTATCGCTTGGCGACCTCAAGGGCTCGAAACAGATCAAGCTGTTCCTCACCGGCTGGATGAAGCCGACGGATACGTCACTCAACATCGCGATCTCGCAGCGGCCCGATCTGGAGGCGACTCAGCCGCCGTCGATTTGGATGCCGGACGCCAAGGGTGAATGGCAGCAGGTGCGACCCTTCATGGGCTTCCCCGGCGGGAAGACGAAGACAATCGTTGTCAATCTGTCGGATGCGTTTCTGACGAACGACTATCGCGTCCGCATCGCGACGACGATGGAGCTGTATTGGGATCAGATCTTCTTCACGGTCGATGAAGCACCGGTCGAAGTTCGCTCGACCGAGCAACCGCTGGTCGCTGCTGAGTTGCGCTACCGCGGCTTCTCGATGCAAAGCCCGCATCCGCAGTTCGGTCCCGAGCGTTACGACTACTCACAACTCGCACCGCTCACTTCCTGGCCGCCGTTGGATGGTCGACTCACGGGTTATGGTCGAGTGACTGACCTGGTGACGGCTCAAGACAACCGCCAAGTCACGCTTGGTGCGGGTGACGAGCTGCAGTTGCGATTCAAAGCCACTGCCGATCTGCCGAACGGCTGGAAGCGAGATTACATCTTGCACAACGTCGGTTGGGACAAAGACGCGGATCTCAACACGGTCTATGGCCAAACGATCGACCCGTTGCCGTATGTTGGGATGCAAGGCTATCCGGATCCCGAAGGCACTCCGAACTACGCACCGCGTCCATTCGCGAGTCAGGTTCGCGAGCAAAGCCGCAAGGAATTCTGGCGCAAGTTCTTTACGACGGAGTGAGATCCTCGACTGGTGGCAGGGCAATGCGAGCATCTTGAATTGAACGGCACGCTCGTTGGCCGCCGGAACTCACCGGCGGCCAACATGCTGCGGAACGTTGCTCAACGCCTCGAGATGTTTCAGAGGCTACTTCTCGTTTCAGTTTTCAATTGACGCGACCGCCGCCGTCTTCACTTTGTTCTTCTTCTTGAGAGCTTTGCGTTTCTTCGGCGGCTCATCGGCCGATGCTTTTCCAGATGCAGGGTTGAGCTTGTCGAGGACTGCTTGCAGACGTGCTCGGGCTGCTTTGGCCTCGGCTGATTCCGAGTCTTTAGCAACTGGCTTCTCGACGAACGGCGCATCGCTCATGTCGAACAGATCGCCGCTTTGAGTCAGCTTGAAGCCGGGCTCGCGCACATACCACTTGCCGCCGAGTTGCACGAAGGCCCATTCACGCGGCGTGCCTTTCTGGCCGCGCAGCGCGGGGGCGAAGCTGCGACTATCGAACGTCACTCCGTCGGGCAGCTTGGCTCCACCGAGTTCCGCAAACGTCGCAAAGGTGTCGCTGAAGTCGATGAGGTCATGCCGCACTTGCTTGCCGGGCAGCGTGCCTTTCCAACTGGCGATCAGCGGGACTCGTGCTCCGCCTTCGAGCATCGATCCCTTCTGCCCGTGGATGTGGCGACCGTTGAGGATTGATTGTTCGGCGCCGAACCTGGCGGTGCCGTTATCGCCGCTGAAGAGGATCATCGTCTTCTCGCGTAGACCGAGTTTGTCGATCTCGGCGACGAGCTGCCCGACCTGCTTATCGAGGTACGCGACGTTGTCTTCATAGAGGTTCGACTTGCCATCAACCTTGCTGTCGGGAGTCTTCAGAATCGGGCCGTGAATCAAGTGCGAAGGGAAGTAAAAGAAGAAGGGCTGCTCTTTATGGCGTCGCAGAAAGTCGAGCGTGAAGCCCATGCAGACATCAGGGTTGTAGACGTCGTCTTTCGTCTCGATGAGCTTGCCGTTCTTGGTGTAGCTGTTCCTCCAATACCAACCGCCGGCGGTCGGATCGGTGATCCATTCATCGAAGCCCCAATTGCCCGGCGTGTCGCCCATCTGTCGCCACTTCCCGGCCATTCCGGTTGCATACCCGGCTTGTTTGAGCGTGCGTGCGATCGACGGCTCATCTTTGAACGATGGATGCCCGGCGGTTTGATTCGATGCGCCGCCCGTTCGAAAGCCATAGCGGCCCGTCATGATCGTGCAGCGCGACGGTCCGCAGAGAGGCATCGCGTAGCAATGAGTGAATCGCGTGCCTGACTCCGCGAGCGCGTCGAGATTGGGCGTCTTGCCCTTGAAGCGATCCGAGCCATAGCAGCCGACGCCGTCCAATCCAAAGTCATCAGCGAGGATGAAGAGAATGTTGGGCTTCGTGGTTTTGTCGTCCGCCGCGATCAAACGATCGACATGCAAAAAGCTCAGCAGAGCAGCAACGAGTAACAACGCACTTCGCATAGAGGCCTCCGAGGTTTGAGTAAGAATGCCAGTCCAAGTAGAGGCCGCAGTCTCAACGGTCGCACTCAAGACCGCAATTAGAATTACCTGCTGCAGCCACCAAACCGAACTTCGCTCGGAGATCCGATCTTTGAGTGACGAAACCTCAAAGGCGTTGAATGAACGCCGTCTTAAGTTCGCTAGAGAACACGGGCTTTTTCCAACTAGTTGCAGGTGAGGCCGTGTCCAAAATAAATCGATCTTGCTGCGGCGAAGTTGAGGCATCGGCGAATCACGCCGATGTGAATTATCGCCAAGAAGTATTCGGCTAACTTCTCATGTCGAGTCGCGATGCGACGGTATTCTTAAAGCCTACCAAACGCTCTCTCGCTTCCGCGGTGGCGACGAAAGTTGGAAGTTTCGAAGTCTTTGAAACCACAAATCTCAATGCGGTGATGAGGAGTGACAGACTCGAAGTGACGGCATTGCAACCAGCCGCAGATAGTTTTTGACGGGTACGCTTTATCTCTCGCCGAACGCAGAGGGCGACGTTTCCCTGGGCCACGAAGCGACTTGATCGATAAGCACGGCTGGTACTGGAGACAAAATCGTCGACATCTTCTTTAGGTTGCTCCCGAATTGATTGGGCCAAGTGCAAGGCCACGACATCACGTAGTTAGCTTCATTGCATATCGCCAAGTGTCAGAAATAGTGCAGCCGTACAAGGCGATGCAGAGTTATCGGGCGAGGCGGTGCTGCTTGCAGGCAGCGAAGCTGTGAGATGGAACGAGTACCGGTCACTCATCAGACTTTGGGAGAGTGACCGGATCGAGCTCTCTCAACACGCGAAAGCCGACGTTCTCGTTGCGGTACCAATTTCCTTGATAGCGACGCTCAACAAACGCTGAATTCGCCGGGTTGTCGTAGCCGCAGCCGCAGATTCCGACATCGCCAGCGACGGGCCATTGGTTCCACTCCCAAACATTGCCCAGCATGTCCGAGAGACCAAACGGGTTCGCGCGCTTCGTCCCCACGGGCTGGACGTGAGTCGGTTTGCCCTCGATGTTCTCTTTGAGCCATGCAAAGTCGAGTAGGTCTTGAGGCTCCTTCACAAAACCAAATGGTCCCTCGCCGCCTGCGGCGCAGGCGAATTGCCATTCCAACACGGTCGGCAGTCGGTAACGCACCTTTCGAGTTGCATCGTCGGCTTCCTGATCCGCACCTTCCGGTGGCTTGCTGAGCCAATCACAGAAGGCTGCGGCATCGGCTGGGCTGACGTAGTTGACCGGCAGCTCGTCAGAGACGGCATAGCCCGGTGCATTCCACGTGAGTTCGGGTTTGAACTTGTCGAGCTCGGCCATGTAGCCAGTGGCCTTCACAAACTTCTGGAACTGGCCGACGGTGACTTCGGTTGTGCTGAGGTAGTACGACTGTTCGAGCCGCTTCAGCTCGCGTTGCGGTTGCTCGCGCGTGCCGAGACCGATCGCCATTTCGCCGGGCGGGATGAACCGAAACTTCATGCCGATGTGGTTCTCGATTTCGATTCGTACTTTGAGATGCTCGGCCCAGGCTTTCTGGTGAGCTTGCGCTTCATCGGCACCAAACGGCACCACCGCGAGCTTGGGCGGATCGATCGGCAAGCCGTGCCAACCAATTGAGGGATTCGTCACTGGCTCGGGCTGTTCAACGGGCGGCGCGATCTTTGTGATCGGCTCTGATGGCGGCTTCTTGAAGATGACTCCGGCAATCAGAGCAGCACTCGCAACAACGACGGCGACCATCAAAACGCGACTAAGACGTGAAGCTCGCTCCGTGGAATTCACGTGCGTGATCGTCGAGGCGTCGCTGCTCTCGGTCTGAATTGGGCGTGTGGCTGCGCTCGCGGAATTCTCAGGTGTTGAAGTTTTTACAGGTCTGCCGAGCATGCTCTGGCCCAGGACCGCAGGCACTGTTCGCGATAACGATCGCAAGCACGACTCAAGAGACAATGCGAGTTCTTCTCCTGACTCGAAGCGGTCTTCGGGCAGTCGCGCCATCAGTCGCTGATAAATCGCATTCAGCTCAGGCGGTATGTCATCGCCTTTCAGATGCGACTGGGTGGCGAGCGCATCTCGCCGCGCGCGGACCAAGTCGGGCACCACTTCCATCGTGTGGCCCTTCATCTTGGCGACCAAGGTTGAATGCTTCTCGTCATTGAATGGAGCACGTCCCACCAGCAGCAAGAACAACGCACAACCAAGCGCATACAAATCCGTGCGTGCTCCGACCGCTTGCGTGTTCTCCCATTGCTCGGGAGCCATGTAATCCGGAGTACCCAGTATCTGACCAAAGCTCGTCAGCGGGCTGTCTTGCGTTTTGTCGGTTGGCTGAGCGATGTCGTCCTGAATGCGAGCAAGCCCCATATCGAGGATCTTGATGACGCCCTGTGGGTTGAGCATCAGGTTGCCCGGCTTGATGTCTCGATGGATGAGCCCGCTGGCATGCGCAGACGCGAGACCTCGCGCGGCCTGCATGATGAACTCGCACGCCTCGGCCACCGTGACCGGTCCATGTCGCTTCACCAGCACGCTAAGGTCATCTCCTTCGACCAGCTCCATCACCAGAAAGTGGTGCCCCTGAGCCTCACCGGCATCCAGCGCCCGCACGATGTTGGGATGCTCTAAGCGACCGACGGCTTTCATCTCGCGCTCAAACCGCGCCAGCAAGGTGGGATTTTGATTCCACTCCTGTGGCAACAGCTTGAGCGCGACATGCTTTTGCAGCTTGAGATGCAGCGCCTTCCACACGCTGCCCATCCCCCCCTGACCGAGCTTCTTAACCAACAGATACTGATCGATGACAGCACCGTCTTGCTCTCGAAACGGCGTTGCTGCCGACGAGGCTACAACGTCGGAGCTGGCATTAATCTTCACTGTGTCCGCAACGCTGTTCTCTGGCGAAACATCGTCTGCCTGATCTGATTGCTGCTGGTCGCCATGAAAGTCGCGATAAACAGTCACGGCGTTTTCGGCGCTGCTCTGGCCGGAGCTGGATTCATGCTTCTTCGCCGAGCCGAATTCGTTAGCCAATTCATCCGCTCCCAGAGGTCAATCGAGCCACTGTCATGGTTATCGACCATTCATTTCCACGCTGATCGCCACGTCAGCAAGATAGCTCCGTTCGAGGCAATTGCTTACCGAGTCTGATCAGGCGGCTGCAATCATCGACGTGTGGAGTGGGTGTGACTCGAATCAGTTCTCAACGCACTCAGAAATGCAATTCGAAGTCGTGGGTGGAAGTAACAGAGACGACACCGATTTTGAGAAGGCGTTCTGTTGCTTCGTTATTTGCACGGTCAGATCACCGCTGCTGCGATAGGTCTCAAGTAACTTGCCGCTATTCGAAGTCGGTGAGTTCACGGGGTGGGATAGCGGCGCGGAGAGCGTTGAAGATGGCGGCGACGTCGATGATCTCTTGGCAGAGAGCGCCGGCGACGGGAGACAACAGACCAACGCTCGCGAAGGCCATGCCGATCACGCTTAAGGCCATACCGCCAATGGCACTTTGCAGCACGATCTCTCGCATACGACTGCTGATGTGCATGAACTCGTCGACCTTCTCCAACGAGCTATCCATGATCACGACACCGGCTGACTCGGTGGTGATGTCGCTGTTTTGTCCGATGGCTACTCCAACGGTTGCCGACATCAAGGCCGGGGCATCGTTGATGCCGTCGCCGACATACAGCGTCCGCGATTTCTTGGTTTCAGCGAGGACAATGGTCACTTTCTCCTCGGGAGTCTTCTCGGCGTGGATCTCGCTGATGCCAATCCGCTCGGCGAGATATCTCACTTCGGACTCACGATCGCCCGACACGATCATCACGTGATTGATGTGATGGCGAGGATTGAGGTGCTTGATGAACGACACGCCTTCGACTCGTGGTTCGTCACGAAAGCGATAGGTCGCTGCAAAGCGTTCGTCGATTACGATCATGCACTCGAGGCCGCCTGCATGAGCTGGCATCTGATCGCTGCCGGGGACAGGGTGCTTGGTCAACATCCCGTGGCTGGCAATTCGAACGACGTGACCATCGACGGTTCCTCGCACTCCTTGTCCTGGCGGCTCGCTGATTTCGGTGACGTCTTGTAAGGCGAGATGATCGGACTCGGCAGCTGCAAGAATGGCTTGAGCTAATGGATGTTTTGAGTACCGCTCCAAGCTCGCCACCAATCTCAACACGTATTGAGCGTCCTCGCCGGCGGCCAAGAATTGATCGGTGAGTCGCGGGCGTCCGTAGGTCAGCGTGCCCGTCTTATCAAAAATGGCAGTGCGACAAGTGGCGATCGTCTCTAGGACCACCGGGTTCTTCACAATGATGCCGCGTCTCGCTGATAACGAGATGGCGCCGATGATGGCCACGGGAATCGCAATCAGCAGTGGGCAAGGAGTGGCGACAACGAGCACCGCCAGGAATCGCTGCGACTGACCGCTGATCGCCCAAGCGGCTAACGCAATCAGTACCGCTAACGGCGTGTAGTACGCCCCCAGCGTGTCACCGAGTCGCCGCATGCGCGGGCGGTTTTGTTCGGCTGCTCGCATCACCTGCATGATCTTGGCGTAGCGAGAATCTGCGGCAGGCCGAGTGGCTTGGATGGTCAATGCGGACTCGCCATTCACTGCTCCCGAAATGACTTCGGAGCCTGGCGTCTTCGACATCTGAAACGGTTCGCCGGTTAAGAAGGACTCGTCCATCACGCCGTGACCTTCGATGACCACTCCGTCGACCGGGCAAGCGTCGTGAGGAAACATCACCAACGTGTCACCGATGACGACATCGCTTAAGGGCACGTCCACAACTTGTCCGTCTTGGCGGCGATGTGCGATCGAGGGCATCCGCTGCGCGAGTGCTCGCAGGACCGACGACGCACTTCGCACGGCGTAGCTTTCGATGGCCTCGCCACCCGACAGCATCAACACCACAAGTGCTCCGGCCAGGTGCTCGCCCAGCAACACGGCGGTGACGATAGACAACCCCGCGAGCAAGTCTGACCCGAATTCGAATGCCACGACTTTCTTGAGCAGACCAATCACTAGTGGCACTCCGCCGAACGCGAGCACGAACCACAACGGTAGTAGTGTGATTCGCTCGTCCGACTGCAGCCCGAATCTCATCACCAGATGAATTGCGATTCCGAGCAACGCGGCCACGGCGATGACCACCATCCGGCGGTTGGTCCAGAACTCAGACAACATTGAAGTCGGTGATCCCATGCGGTCTTTCTCAAGGAAGAGCAGCTAAGCCGGTGATGGCGTTAGCTGATGGAACTCGGGCTTGGATCGCAAGCCTCGTGAGGGCAATTGCGATAGCCGCGCCAAATCCTCGCGGGATACCGAGTTTCGAAACGACCGCTCGAAACTTGGTTCCCTCCCTGAGGCTGACGAATGGGAATTCCATGATTGGCCGGAGGCCGAGATTCCCTGTGACTTCGACTCGGTTCAGTGAGCGACTTGGCTATTTGGGAAAACTTTTCCGATTAAGTTGAAGTTTCCGGCGTCCGTCTGCCGATTCCTAAGAGTGACGCGACTCGTTGTGAGTTTCGTTCAAGGATGGTTAGCCGGCTGAAACGTCGGCTTGAACACAAGACTTCGCACTGATTCAGACGCCAATGGAACTGATGGTTCGCCTGGCGGCCGAGTTGGATTCAAGGACGAAGGCTCGGAATCATGCTCTACGGTCTTTATCTCTCTGCTCAAGGCGCCGACGTTCAATCGCTGCGTCAGGACGTCTTGGCGAACAACATTGCCAACTCGTCAACGACCGGCTTCAAGCGTGATCAGGCCATTATTCAGGGCCATCCGTCGGTCGACTTTCAGAAGAGTTTCGAGGCTGCGGATCCCACTCAGCGTGCACGACAGACGGGTGGCGTTTCGCTGGCTCAGATCACTACTGATTTTCGAACGGCTTCGATGTTGAACTCAGGTCGACAGTATGACGTCGCCCTTAAGGGGTCGGGTTTCTTGCAAGTTCGCGATGGAGATCAAGAGTTTCTGACTCGCAACGGACGGATGAAGCTCAATGACGGCACCCTCGTGATGGAAGACACCGGTTTGCCCATTCTGAGCGACGCCGGCGCAAACATCGAAATCCCGATCAACGTGACGCGGATGGAGATCAACAAGACGGGCCAAATGAGTGGATACGACAGTGCTGGTAACTTGGTATTCAACAACCAACTTGCGGTCGTGAATACCGACACTTCGAAGTTAGAGAAAGTCGGTCTGAGCTTGTTTCGTCCACATGCGGAACTCGATCGAGACTTTGGGACGGAAGTTCGCCAAGGAGCCGTGGAGGCCTCGGGTTGTAACCCGATCAAAGAGATGACCAGCATGATTGAGGCGGGTCGCTCGTTCGAAGCAAACATCACGATGATCCGCATGCAGGACGAATCGCTGGGGCGGTTACTGCAATCGGTCGGTGGCTAGTTCAAGCAGGACGAGCAGTGAGATGACTTCTCCAAAGGTCGCTGACTGCTCAGGGAATGTGATTGTGATTCGGTAGTCGGCAGCAAGGAGTGCGGCCATGAGTTTGCGAGCGATTTACTCAGCATCAACGGGCATGGAAGCCCACCAGTTTGCTCTGGATAACGTGGCAAACAACATTGCTAACGCCAGTACAAATGCCTTCAAGCGATCTCGAGCGAACTTTGAAGATACGTTCTACGAGAATGTTCGTGTCCCAGGGGCTCAAACAAGCAACGGGACAACTCCAGCTGGAACTCACGTCGGTTTGGGTACTCGTATCCAAAGCACGTCGATTGATTTTCAGCAGGGCAGCCTCTTGCCAACAAAGAATCCGCTTGATGTCGCGATTTCAGGCGCGGGATTCTTTCAAGTCACGGATGGACCTGGAGTGGCCTATACCCGTGCCGGGAATTTTACGCTGAATTCCGAAGGGAGTTTGATGATGACTTCCGCGACCACCGGACACCTCATCTCACCCCAAATCACGATTCCACCAAACGCCCAAGAAATCGGCATCGGGGCAGATGGAAGAGTTACCTACAAAGATACCCAGAACAACACTGTCGAAGTCGGGCAGATTCAGCTCTACCAATTCACGAACGTAAACGGTCTGCTGCAAAAGGGTGAGAATCTTTACGGCGCCACTTCCGCATCCGGACCAGCTCAAGGTGGTGAGCCAGGTGGGCCGACTGGGCTCGGCAAACTGACACAAGGAATGTTGGAAGTCTCGAACGTCGAGCCGGTGCATGAGTTGGTGGACCTCATCAAGACCCAACGCAACTTCGAACTCAACAGCCAGATCATTCAAGCGGCAGATCAGATGCTGCAATTGATCTCGAACCTCAGACGGTTCTGATGTGATCTCCGGCAATTGACTCTCAGGCGAAGTGCTCACTACTGGTTCTAGGACGCGAACATGACTCGGCTGTTAATCACATTGTTGATGCTGGTCAGCACCGTCTCGGCGGAGGCCGCCATCGTTCGCATTCGCAGTGTGGCTCAAGTCGAACGGTCGATTGTTCGGCTCGAAGATGTGGCCGAAGTTTTTGACGATGACCCCGAAGCATTGGATCGATTGAAGGCGGTGACGATCGAACCAGCTCCGGCACCAGGACAGCAACATCGTCTGACGTTGCAGCAGATCACAGATCGGCTTCGAGCTCACGCCATTGAAATGTCCTCGATCGAGTTTTCGGGGCGGACGGTTGTCACAGTGACTCGCAAGGCGGATGCGGCGCGGTCTCGCACTGTTGTCTTGGCGAGCGATCCTTCGAACCTCATCCAACCAGCTTCGAAGATTGCCAAGGTCTCTGCCGAGGAACCGTTCTCTCAAGAACCAGATCGTCCAGCCAAATCGACCAAACAAGATTCACGTTGGTTGAACTTGAAGGCCGTCGAGATCCAAGAAGCCGACTTCCGAGTTCAAGAACTCTTGAAAGTCTATTTGGAAGAGAAGTCACCGCAGTGGGCCAACTCTCGGGTCACCGTCAGTGTACCTCACAGTGCGATTCCCAAGTTGCTCGACGTTCCTATGGACGGTTTGCGACTGATTGAAGGTAAGAAGACTTCCAGCAATCACTATCGAGTGGCGATCGAGATCACGAACGAATTGGGACAGACCGAAGTCGTGCATGTGAATGCCACGATCCAGAAACGCATTCGGGTGGTCGCGACGACTCGTGCGTTGATGGCGGGGCACATCATTCAAGTGTCGGATGTCACTCTGCAGGAAGTCGATAACGCAGTTCGTGAAGCTACCGAACTGACCCAAGTCCTTGGCAAGGAAACCAAAAGCTTCTTGCCAATCGGTAAGAGGATCGAAGTTGATGCGGTGACTGAGCCTCGAATGGTCATGCGAGGCGAGATCATCAAGGGCGTCGTCGTGAGTGGCAACATTCGTGTGACTCAGGAATTCAAGGCCCTGCAAGACGGGCGGTTCAATGATCCCATTTCACTGGAAACCATTCCCGACCCGACTGCCAAGATTTCCGAACGCCCAGTTCAACGACGCGGAATCGTGATTGGAATGAAGCAAGTGGAACTCACTGATGGTGGCGAGAGTTCAATCAAGACCGGTTTGAAGGTGATTCGCGAATAACGTCAGTAAGAATTGTTCTAGGAGTGAGGCGATCTCACGGACAGTCCCGACTCAAGGATGAGAACATGTCACGGATGATGGGCACATGGTTGCAAGCACTCGCGGTGTTGGTCGGCATGTCGACTGTTGCTGTTGCTCAGACTCGCACGCCCGGAACGCGCCCTGAACCCGGTATCGAGTATCGCACGCGCGAGAGCATGTCAGTCGAAGCTGGCTGGCCTGGACCAGTGAGGCAAGCTCCTGGCTCGATCCAACTGGCAAAGCATTCTCAATCGAGACTGCCTCCGTCGCCGCCTGCGGAGAATGAAGCGGATCCGCTGTTGCCAACCGGTCCTGTCTTTGAAGTCACAGGTCCAGTGCGGACGATTCGCGAATACTCCCGAATCTACATCGATCCGCTGCCTCCGAAGAAAATCCAACTGCATGACATCGTCACGATCATCGTGGATGAAAAGTCGGAAGTGATCATGAACCAGAAGTTCAATCGCCAGAAGAACGCGGGACTAAAGGCTGACCTCAAGAGCTTTGTGTGATTAGGAGACGGCGGAACGCTCGCCAACGCTGCGGGAAACAATCCCAAGATTGATGGGCAACTCAATGCGAACATCAACTCGTCGGGATTAGTCACCGACCAAGAGGGCATTAAGTACCGCATCGCAGCCAAGGTGGCAGACGTGAAGCCGAACGGGACCATCCTTCTGGAAGCTCGCAAGGTGATCCAGAACCAGGATGACTACTCAGAGTACACACTCACCGGCGAGGTCCGGTCTTCGGACATCAATCCCGACAACACGGCGAGCAGCGAGAACATCGCGAACTTGCAGATCGTCAAAAAGCAGCAAGGTCGAGTCTACGCCAGCACCAAACGCAATTGGGGAGTGCGGCTATTGGACTTCCTGTCGCCGTTCTAAGACTCGGGCACTTCGTGATTAGGTTCGCTGTTTGCAACTCATCGTTCTGGGAACGCGCAATGCCACGTCTACTCCTCTTGATCTCTCTAGTTGTTTGTAGTTTTTCTTGCAGGTCGGTCGATGCCGCGTTGCGAATTTCTCAAGTCTGCACGCTCGATGGCCAACAAGAGATCCGACTGACCGGACAGGGATTGGTGGTTGGGCTGATGGGGACAGGCGATAGCGGTGACCTTAAAGCGGCAATGCAACATCTTGCTCAGTATTCCACGCTCCACGGCAGTCCGATTCGAAATCTGGACGACCTGAAGAAGGCTGGAGGGAGCGTTGCCGTGGTGAATGTCTCGGCGACGATTCCTCGAACGGGAATCAGCAAGGGGCAGAGGCTCGATGTTTACGTGAAGCCGATTTACGGCACTTGCAAGAGTCTCCTGGGCGGCGAATTGATTTTGACTCCCATGAGCGACGAATTGCTCAGCGACAGTAGTGTCTTGGGATTGGCTGCCGGAGACGTCCTCATTGAGGATAAGACGCTACCGACTTCTGGACGGATTCCGAACGGTCTCATCATGAAGGAGTCCGTCGATATGCGAATCCTCCGACGCAACCGTCAGCTTCGTCTGCTCATCAAGCCAGAACACGCCAGTCTCTCGATGGCTCGTGAAGTTGCGCGTGCTGTGAATGACAAGTTCTATTTGGAAGCTGGCAACAAGGAGATTGCTCGCGCTGCCTCGATTCGTGCTGTGGATGTCAACATCCCCGAGCAATACGACAACCACGTAGAATTTGGGGCGTTGTTGGAAGAAGTCATACTTAAGGAGACGTCTCGGCCACGAGTCGTTGTGAATGCTCGTAGTGGCACTGTCGTAGTAACTGGCGATGTGGAAATCAGTCCGGCAGTTGTGAGTCATCGAAGTTTGACGGTTGATACCACCGAACGATTTGTGGCCCTGCAAGACGCGTCAAAGAAGCAGAACCCGCAACAACTCTCTGACTTGCTAGATGCTCTGAATCGTCTGCGCGTCCCAACGTCTGACATGATCTCGATCTTGCGTCAGTTGTCAGAGTCCGGCCGACTTCATGCTGAATTCATAGAAGTAAAGTAGGGCTTGGCTCGTGCTGAGAATGGAATCCCTTTTCGGCTTCAAGCGGAGTTAATTGAAATCGGCAACGAGTAGATGACCGCGATCGATATCGGGAGATGTAGCGACGAGCACACCAGCGAGGTTGGCTATTCGACGGGCTCGATAACGAAGCGGTACTTGCGGGGACGAGCGACTTCACGCTGCATCTCGATGAGTTGGTTATCGGCTTTGGCTTCACTTGAGCGCAGCTTGGTGAGCAGGTCGTCGTCTTTGAGAAACGTTCGTGCGATCAACTGACTGGCGGCGAGATCGTGACGGGCGTCGGTGAGTTCTCGCAGCACGTTGGCTTGCGAGTTCCAAGGTCCACCTGGAACCCAACCATTCTCCGTCGCAAAGGTGAGGTTCACTCCTTGAGCCAGCGACTGAGCTGAAAAGGTGCCGAGCCCGCGCTCATCCGCCGTGATGCGATACTTGCCAGCGGGCAAGTTACGGACTGTGAGCTGATAACGGCTTAGCTCATTGGGTACCGGCACCCAGATGTAGTTGAGGGCATAGAACAGGCCGTAGTTGAACGGCAATCCGCGATCGAGACGCGAGAACTCCAGTTTGGTTCTATCGCGTTTGAAGTCGGACAATTCGCAATTCAAGGCCTCTTCGGCTTTCATCGTTTGGGCGTCGAGTGTCGCTGAAGAGACATCCGGCGGAGCATTCAGTCCCTTGAGAATTGCGTAGCCCATCGTGAGTTGACCGAGGTCATTAAGGTGCACGCCGTCGGCCACAAACATTTGGACTTTGTCCTTTTGCTTGTCAGCTGGCAGCTTCTCGTTGTGAGCCCACACACGCTTTTGGATGTCGCGCATTGAGCGTTGCACATCGATGGTTTCGCCCCCGAGTTCTTTGGCGAGCTGCAGGCCCTCGTCACACATCTTTTGCAAGAAGCTGTCTTCGCTCTTGGTGGGATCTGCTCCCGTGATAGAGGCCGAGCAAATGAAGACACGCACGCCGCGCGATCGGCATTGAGTCACGATCGACCGAATGCCATCGAGGTATTGCTGCTTGTGAGCGTCATCCGCGAGTACGCCCCAACCAATGTCGTTGGTTCCAAACGCCACCGTTACGACGGTCGCTCCTAATGAGAACACATCGCGTTCGAGCCGCTTCGCTCCGCCTGCTGCTGTATCGCCACCGAAGCCGGCGTTGAAGAACTTGACCTTCCGTTCGGGGAAGCGGAGCAGGGTGTAGTTTTCGATGATCTTTCCATAGGTCCGCGCGGCGGTGAGGCTGTCTCCCAGGAAGACCACAGTATCGCCGTCTTTGATCGCGAAGTCGGCAGCGACGAGTGACGATGGGGCGACCGACGTAAGCATCAGCGTCAGCCTCACAACGAGTCGGCTTACCGAGATCTGACAAGACGCAGGCGAACGCATGATGTTGGCTTTCACAAGAGGTCGCGGCAGTCGCTGACCGATGCCGTCGCGCGACGATTCTTAATGACGAAGAACGCGCACGTGGTGAGCTTGATGGAAGACAGTCGGTTCTGAAGACGTCGTCTTACTCTTTGCCGCCAACGTGCGTGTCTTTGTGGATTGACGTTTCGATTTGAGCTTGCGGCGGTCGAGTGGTCTTGGAATCGAGAGTACACACCGAGAGGCTCGTCTGCGCGGCGACGCGTTTGGCTCGTTCATCCATTAGCTTCTTGCGCTGCTGAGCGAGGATGTTGCGGCGATCGAGAATCTGTTGGAAGTTGAAGCTGATGTGCTTGGGCTTGGCGAACGGAGCTACGGCCGCTGAAACCCCGCGCGCGGTCTCAAAGCGATGGTCACGATTCTTGGCCAACATGCGATTGATGATCGCGGCGAGTTCCTCTGGAAGAGATGGTACAAGGTCTCGAATGCGCGGCGGTTCTTCGTTGAGCTGCGCGTCGATCGTCTCAGCTCGCGTCTGCCGATTCGGGAACATCACATGCCCGCACAGCATGTAATACAGCGTGGCTCCCAGGCTGTAGATGTCGGCTCGCCGGTCGACCGAAAAGCTGTCGATCGCTTGCTCGGGAGCGATGTAGTCCGCAGTCCCTAAGCAGTCTTGGCCAAAGATCATGGCGAGTGAGAACTCGTCGTCTTGTTCGGCCTGCGAGGCGACTGAAAGTCCGAAGTCGAGCACTTTGGCGTTGGCGTTTTCATCAACCAGGATGTTCGCGGGCTTGATGTCTCGATGAACCAATCCCAAGCGATGAGCGTGATGCAGTCCTGCTGCGACATGCCTGACGATGTGACAGGCAACTGGCCATGCAATGGGACCAGCCATTGAAACGAGTTCGTCGACACCGACACCGCGCACCAAGTCCATCACCATGTAGTGAATATCGCCGTAGAGCCCGATGGCTTTGCCGATTTCATGTGTGCGAATAATGGCATGGTGATTCAGCTTTTGACCGGCTTCAGCTTCGAGTCGGAAGCGCGCCAGCAATCCCGCGTCGACTTCACTTTGCTCACACAGCATCTTGAGTGCGACGTCTTCGCCCGTCCGCATGTTGTGAGCGATGTAGACGAAGCCCATGCCGCCTGAGCCCAAGACTTCGTCGATGCGGTAGTCGTTGATGAAGTAGCCGCGCGTGCGACCTTCCAATAATCGGTTGGCTTGGAGTCGCGTCAGCTTGCCAGCTTTAACGAGGGACTTCGCGACCGTCATTGCATCCGGTGACGTCTCTGCTTGCTCACACTTGGCAACAACCTCAGCCAGCAACTCGGGACTCAGCAACTTGCTGCGTTCGAGGTGTTCGAGAAAGTCGGAGGCTGTGGTCAGCATGGTCACGACGCGGATCCTGTTCTCGTCGAGCAAGGGACGCACGCAAAGGACTGCAGAGTCTCGGGTTGAGCGGGCCGCGACAAGCAGCCCGCTCGACGAGAGTTTGACCTCAATGCTTACTTACTTCCGAGTGAATTCTTGGAAGCGCTTCAGCAAGTCGCCGGTGACTGGACCAGGTTTGCCAGTGCCAATCGGACGACCATCGAGTTGCACGACAGGAATCAACTCGGCAGCCGATCCCGTCAAGAAGCATTCGTCGGCGACGAAGATGTCGTGACGTTGCAGCGTGACTTCTTCGACAGCGTAACCAGCTTCGCGAGCCAGCTTCAAAACAACGTCGCGCGTAATTCCCTTCAAAATGCCTGAGTCCGTCGACGGAGTTTTGAGCACTCGATCTTTGACGATGAAGATGTTGTCGCCGGTGCATTCCGCGACATCACCTTTGTGATTGAGCATCAACGCTTCGACGCAGCCCTGATCCGTACCTTCGATCTTGGCCAGGATGTTGTTGAGATAGTTCAACGACTTGATGCGCGGGCTCAGCGCGGCCGGGTGATTGCGAATGGTGGCCGCAGTGACCAGGTTCAACCCATTCTCATACATCTCGGCTGGGTAAAGGGTGATGGTGTCGGCGATGACAATGACTTGTGGGTCGCTTGTGCGGCGAATGTCGAGGCCGAGTGAGCCTGCACCGCGCGTCACCACCAGTCGCACATAACCATCAACGATGCCATTGGCCGCGACCGTATCGTTCACGGCCTTGGTCATCTCGGCCTTGGTCATCGGAATCGTCAGGCGGATGGCCAGAGCACTCTCGTAGAGGCGGTCAACGTGTTCCGCGAGCAAGAAGACTTTGCGGCTGTAGACTCGAATGCCCTCGAAGACGCCGTCGCCATAGAGCAGACCATGATCGTAGACGCTGACAGTCGCCTCTTCTTTGGGGAGCAACTTTCCGTTGATGTAGACCTTCACCGACATACCGACCTCTCCGAGTACCGCAGGTGCGAATCAAAAATGTCTCTGTTGCTGTTGGGCCGAAGGCGATTGGAATTCATCGCCAGCTGGGGCCGATCAAGACCGCAATCAGAGACGCCCAGAAAACGAAGGACTGCCGCAGACACTGGCGGGATTCAGGCCGTTCGATGGGCGAAGCGAATTCGACAGCCTCCTACGCAGGGTCGCAAGCCAGCCCGTTGAGAGATTCTCACGAGGTTGATCAGGGGTGGTAATTTGCTGTCTCTCGCAGGACATCTCGGGGCCTTTTCAGCTTGATTGAGGACTGGAAGTCGAGGGCTATACTCCCGCCCCTTTTTCGAGTTCGGTCAATGTTGGAAGCGGATTTCACATGAAGGTCTTAGTTGTCGGTCAGGGTGGACGTGAGCATGCTTTGGTTTGGAAGTTGAAGCAGTCGCCCTCAGTGGAAACGGTCTACTGTGCTCCCGGAAATGCTGGCACAGGACTGGATGCGATTAACGTCGACATCGCCGACTCGGACATCAATGGCCTGGTGGACTTTGCGACCAAAGAGAAGATCGATCTGGTTGTCGTCGGTCCTGAAGCTCCGCTGGTCGCTGGTTTGACCGACCGCATGATTAACGCTGGCTTGCGAGTGTTTGGTCCGTCCAAAGCGGCCGCAGCGTTGGAAGGCAGCAAGGTCTTTTCGAAGCGTTTGATGAAATCTGCCAATGTGCCCACGGCTGATTTCTCCGTCTTCGATCATGTTGAGCTCGCGAAGCAATGGGTGGATCAAGTCGACGACCGAGGTTGGGTCGTCAAAGCCAACGGCTTGGCGGCGGGCAAGGGCGTCATCGTTTGTAAGAACCGCCAAGAGACGCATGACGCGATCGACCGAATTCTGAAGTTCCGCGAGTTCGGCGACGCAGGCAAGCAGATCGTTATTGAAGAACTGCTCGTCGGTCAGGAAGCCAGCATCTTGGCGATCACTGACGGACGAACGATCGTGCCGCTGGAAGTCGCTCAGGATCACAAGCGCGCTTACGACAACGACGAAGGTCCGAACACGGGCGGCATGGGGGCTTATTGCCCTGCGAATGTCGTCACTCCCGAGCTGATGGAAGAGATCACCAAGACCATGCTCATTCCGACGATTCATGCCATGAATCAGCGCGAGACTCCGTTTCGAGGTGTGCTTTATGCCGGAGTCATGCTCACCGAAGATGGGCCGAAGACGCTGGAGTACAACGTTCGTTTTGGCGATCCCGAGACTCAGCCGGTGTTGATGAGACTCAAGAGCGACCTCGCTCAAATCCTACTCGCGGCAGCCAAGGGGCAGTTGCACAAGATCGAACCGCTAGAGTGGGACACTCGCCAAGCGGTGTGCGTCGTCATGGCTTCAGAAGGTTATCCCGGCGACTACACCAAGGGGTTGCCGATTACGGGACTCGATGCCGCAGCTGAAGTGCCCGACGTCAAAGTGTTTCATGCTGGTACGAAACTGGTCGGTAAGAATGTCGTCAATAACGGAGGTCGCGTGCTTGGCGTGACGGCTTTGGGCGACACGTTTGCCGACGCGAAAGCTCGTGCTTACGAAGCGGCGGACCTCATCCAGTGGCCGGGCGGTTGGTGCCGTCGAGATATCTCGGACAAAGCCGTCTAGCGACGATGTTGGCTTGCTTGCAGGACGCATGAGCCTGGTGGCAATTGGCACCACGTAACCGGCGGCGTCTTCAACGTCTGGAAATTCACGCTGCGACTGAAAGGCATGAAAACGCAAGACGCTCTCGGCTCATGCTTGTCTTACTCAGAATCAAACCGCAATTTCCGTCTGCGGCGCTGCCTTCTGGCGTATTAAGTTGATGAGCGGATGATGGCAGTGCCGATGCTGCGAAAGTCCCTCTTCAAACTCTCACTTCTGACCTGATAGCGTTTGCCCGTTCGGTGCTGAGGGATGATGGCACCTCAATGAGTGGCCGTTGCGGCGTTCTCCCGCCGGGCATGCTCGACGGAGACAAGGCTGAATCACACGCCACGCGAGGCGACTCCTTTCCCTCGGCACCGCGCGAGCAACTTTCATTTCTCGCGTCTCATCGGCTTGCAGCGGAAAGGACATCGCTATGACGACCGGAATCCCAACTCCCAACACCGAGAAGGAAACCTTCGTCGAAACCGCTCTCAAACTCTCTGGCAAGAGTGACGAGGAAGCCAAAAAGACGGGTGCCCTCGATCGAGCCGACGAGCAGGTCGAGGAGATGTTTGCCAAGAAGTATCAAACCGGTGGCAGTCCCGCTCACCGAGCCGTTTGGGACGACACTTTCCCGCTTGAGACGTTTCTGCCGAATCACACTCCGACTCCGCCCGATTGTCAGAAGGTGATGGATGACTCTTACAACGTCGTGAAACGTCATCGAGATGCCGGCACGATTTACGACGCGAACGGCAAGATGAGCCCCGCGTTGCTGCGCGATCTCGGCACGGCAGGCTATTGGGGATTGCTCGTCGATAAAGAGTATGGAGGCGTCGCCGCTCCGTTCTCCGCCTTTGCGAAGTTCCTGACTCGCATCGCGACGGTCGATCCCACCGTAGCTGGCACGGCATCGGTGCATGGCTGCATTGGAGCGGTCGATCCATTGAGGACATTCGGTTCGACAGCTCAGAAGAACGAGTACTTGCCCAAACTCGCGAGCGGTCAGCGTCTCTCGGCTTTTGCTCTCACTGAACCGGGAGCGGGATCGGACCTCACTGCTCTCAAGACCGAAGCGCGACTCGATGGAGATGACTTCGTCGTTAACGGCGAGAAGCTCTTCATCACGAATGCGATTACCGGTCGCACGATCACTATCGTCTGCAAGATCGACGGCAAGCCTGCAGCTTTGATCGCCGACTTACCCGATCAAGAGAACGAGCAATTCCAAGTCGTGCCGTATGGTATCTACGCGCTGACGCGGTCTTGGAACAACGGCTTGAAGTTCACCAACTTCCGAGTGCCAGCCAAGAACTTATTGCAACCAGGCAAGGGCGACGGACTGACGATTGCCTATCACGGATTGAATCGTGGACGAGTGGCGCTGTGTGCCGGTGCTGCCGGAACCATGCGAGTCATGTTGAAAAACATGCTGCCGTGGGCGAAGTATCGCAAGACCTATGGAGCCGCGATTGATACTCGCGAGTTGGTGCGACGACGGGTCGGTCGCCTCGCAGGTTTGATCGTTGCTTGCGACGCCCTGACCGATTGGTGCGGCTGGCTGCTCGATGAAGGCTATCGCGGCGAAATGGAATGCATCATCGCCAAGATCTTCGGCAGCGAATCTCAAAAAGAAGCGGCTATCGAACTCTTCATGAAGACGCATGGCGGTCGCTCGTTCCTGCACGGCCACTTGCTCGGTGACAACTTGCATGACTTCCTGGCTCCGTGCATCTACGAAGGTGAAGGCGAGATGCTGGGCATGGCCTTCTTCAAGTCATTGGTAAAAGAGCATGGTTCTCGATTCTTCGAACCCATCGGCAAGGCCCTCCATGCGGCGGGAATCAAGCAACCCAATCCACTCAACCCGGCTCATGCGATGGCATTGCTCAAGCCGAGTTTGCCGTACTTTGGCTGGAAGCTGAAGCAGATGATTGGCGGAGGGACGCGAGCGAACCTCAATCTCGCTGACCCGAAGTTGGCGGCTCATGCTCAGTTCGCTGCTGACAGCCTGCAACGGAGTCGGATGGACGTCGACGGAATGATGTTTAAGTTCAAGCTGACCCTCGCCGACCGACAATGCGCAATGGCCGACCTATCGCAACGCATTCAAGACATGATGGTCATGCTGGTGACGGCTCTCTACGCCGCTCGTCAACCCGATGAACTTGTCCGAGCCGCCGCCGATGTAATGTGTCACGACCTGCGTCGCCGCATCACCGGAGCCCGTCCTGACAGCAAGTATTTCCGCACTGTTACCAAACTCGGAGAAGCTATCGCCGAAGGCAGCTTCTCACTCCTCGCCGAAGTCGGCGAGTTGGAAATCATGCGAAAGTACTAGTCACTGGCTGCATCGATTGATCGCGAGTAATCAGCAGTAAATCGAAACGCCGAGTCGCGTCTCGCGACGACGAACCTGTTGTGGGAAGAAAGCAACGCCGTTAACCATTTCGAAATGGAGAGCACAGCCTTCACGAGTGGTCATGAAGGCTACTTTGAAAATCCTCAACGGCGTTGGTTGGCGAGGCTGCTCTACATGTAATTTCCGTTACGACGCTTCCTTCATCCTTGCTCGCGTCGAGAACTGGAAGCCGGCGTCTCCGGCGTCGACGATGATTTCTGTTCCCGCTTCGAAGCGACCGGCGAGCAACTGACGGGCGAGTTGATTTTGCAGGCGCTGTTGAATGACTCGCTTCAGAGGTCGAGCACCGTAGGCCGGGTCGTAGCCTTCTTCGGCGAGTTGATCGCGAGCGTCGTCGGTAACGACTAACGAGAAGCCGTTCTCTTCGAGTTGCTTTTCGAGCTTCTTCAACTGCAGGTCGACGATCTTGCGGATCTCGCCGTGAGCCAGCGGATGGAAGACGATCACTTCGTCGACTCGGTTGAGGAACTCGGGCAAGAACTCTTTACGCAGCGCGGCCATCGCGGCTTCGTGAATCGCGCCTTCGTCGTTGTTCCCGCGCGTTTGAGCGAGCTGCATGATCGACTGGCTGCCGATGTTGGACGTCATCACGACGATCGTGTTCGTGAAGTCGACCGTGCGGCCGTGACTGTCGGTCAATCGTCCGTCGTCGAGCAGTTGCAGCAAGACGTTGAAGACGTCGCGATGCGCTTTCTCGATCTCGTCGAGCAAGATCACGCAGTACGGCTGACGGCGCACCGCTTCGGTCAGTTTGCCGCCTTCTTCATAGCCGACGTAGCCCGGAGGCGCACCGATCAGCCGTGCGACCGAGTGCTTCTCCATGAACTCGCTCATGTCGATGCGGACCATCGCGCGTTCGTCGTCGAAGAGGAACTCGGCGAGTGCTTTGCAGAGCTCCGTTTTTCCGACGCCCGTCGGGCCTAAGAAGATGAACGAGCCGATCGGACGGTTGCGATCCTGCAAGCCCGAACGCGACCGACGCACGGCATCCGAGACCGCTCGCACGGCGTCGTCTTGCGACATGATGCGATGGTGTAAGTCGTCTTCCATCGCGAGTAGTTTTTCCTTCTCGCTCTGCAACATGCGGCTGACCGGGATGCCGGTCCAAACGCTGACGACCTTGGCGATGTCTTCTGCAGAGACTTCCTCGCGGAGCATGCGCTCGCCCTGCGCGGCGTTGATTTCGACGAACTTTTTCTCCAGTTCCGCCAGTTGAGCTTCGGCTTGCTTGATGCGCTTCTCTGCTTCGAAGGCTTCGACGAAGTCTTCATTGCGATGCGTCTGCTGAGCTTTGTGAAATGCCTTCTCATAGCCGGTGCGGAGCGATTCGATCTCTTCCTTGAGCGGTCGCACCTTCGAGATGACGTCTTTCTCCGACTGCCACTTCGCTTTGAGCTGCTTCACGGATTCGTCGCGATCGGCGATCTGCTTGCGCAAGTCGGCGAGACGTTCGCGACTCTCGGCACTCGTTTCGGCAGCGAGCGCGGCAGCTTCGATCTGCATCCGCGTCAGTTGCCGAGTCGCTTCGTCGATCTCGGTCGGCATCGAGTCGATCTCCATCCGCAAGCGGCTTGCGGCTTCGTCAACGAGATCAATCGCTTTGTCCGGCAAGAAGCGGTCAGAGATGTAGCGATCGGACAACGTCGCGGCAGAGATCAACGAGTCGTCTGTAATACGAACTCCATGATGCGACTCGTACCGCGCCTTGAGTCCGCGCAAGATCGAGATCGTGTCATCGACGGTCGGCTCTTGAACCATCACCGGTTGAAAGCGACGTTCGAGCGCGGGGTCTTTCTCGATGTGCTTGCGGTATTCGTCGAGCGTTGTCGCACCGACGCAATGCAGCTCGCCGCGAGCCAGCGCCGGCTTCAGCAAGTTCGACGCATCCATTGCTCCCTCAGACGCACCGGCACCGACGACCGTATGCAGTTCGTCGATGAAGAGGATCACTCGGCCTTCCGCTTCAGTGACTTCGCGGAGCACCGCCTTCAATCGGTCTTCGAATTCGCCGCGATACTTCGCTCCTGCGATCAGCGCCCCCATATCGAGCGCGACGACAGTCTTGTCCTTCAGGTTCTGCGGCACGTCGCCCATCACGATGCGATGCGCGAGTCCTTCGACGATGGCAGTTTTTCCTACACCCGGTTCGCCGATGAGCACGGGGTTGTTCTTGCGACGTCGCGACAGCACTTGAATGACGCGACGGATCTCGGCATCGCGACCAATGACCGGGTCGATCTTGCCGTGCCGCGCGAGTTCAACGAGATCCTTCCCGTACTTCAGCAGCGCTTGATATTTATCCTCGGGAGCTTGATCGGTGACGGTCTGCCCGCCGCGAATCGTCTTGAGCGCGTTGAGCACATCATGCTCGCCGACGCCATGCAGATTGAGCAGCTTCTTCGTCTCGCCCTCCGACTGCACAAGCCCAATCATGAGGTGCTCGGTCGAGACGAATTGATCCTTCATCTGATCGGCGAGCTTCTGAGCGGCATCAAAGACCTGCATGACTTGCGGGCTCGCACCGACCTGAAAATCGGGCCGCGAGACCTTCGGCAAGCGCCCGAGTTCAACATCGCACGCCGAGCGTAACTGTGCCGAGTTCGCACCAATCTTCTGCACGAGCGGTCGCACGAGTCCTTGCTCTTCATCGAGCAACGCCGCGAGCAAATGCAACGGGAGTAATTGCGAATGCCCCTTGTCCTCAGCCATCTGCTGAGCCCGTTGCACCGCTTCCTGAGCCTTTACCGTGAGCTTGTCAAAACGGAATGCCATGATCTGGGCTCCTCATTAAATCGAGATGACCGTATGAAGGAAGATCTGCCACTATGAGCGAGTTGATTCTGCTCTTGCTGCCAAAGTTGGCTGCTGCCGATGTGGCAGATGAATTCCAAGTAAGGCAAACTGCGGGCCAAATCGGGACGCTGTCGAATGTGCGTCAACATCGAAGGCCAAAAACAAATGAGCGGCGCATATGTGGGGCTCGGCAAGCTCTTAATGAGCTGCCAGCTCGGTGCGGGAAGTTTTCCTACAACTGTTTCTAAGCAAGGATGGCATTCACGACATTGCCTGCAACATCAGTGGGGCGGAAGTCGCGGCCTGCGAAACGGTATGTCAGCCGTTCGTGGTCGATCCCAAGCAAATGCAAGATTGTCGCGTGATAGTCATGCACGTGGACTCCATTCTCGACGACTTCAATCCCGTAATCGTCGGTGGTGCCGTGAGCCAGACCCCCGCGCACTCCGGCGCCACTCAGCAAGCATGTGAAGGCGCGATGCCAATGATTACGGCCTCGGCCCGGATCGAACGGAGTTCGACCGAACTCCGTGCATACGGCGATCAATGTTTCTTCAAAGAGTCCGCGTTGCTTCAGGTCGTGGATTAGTGCCGCCAACGCTTGATCAACGCGGAGGGCTTTGGGGCGATGCTGTTGCATGTCGCCGTGCGCGTCCCAGTCGTCGCTGGCTCCGGTATCGATGATCTCAACCACACGAACTCCATGTTCGGTCAAACGACGAGCTGCGAGACACTGCCAAGCAAAGCTCTTCCTGTCGCCCGATTTCACTCCATATGCGGCCAATGTTGCGGCGGTCTCGTCAGAGAAGTCGAGGACTCGTGGTGCAATCTCCATCATGCCACGCGCGATCTTGAAGCTTTCGGTTCGGGCTCGTGCGACGAGATCACCTGGTCGGGCTGCATCAAAGCTCGCGTTGACCTCGTCGAGCAGTTGAGCCTCGAGCATCCGCAACTTGACGTTCTCGACGATTGGCTTGAGGTTCGGAATCGGCTCGTTTCCAGGTATGAGGCGCGATCCCTGATGCTCAGGCGGAAGGAAGTTTGAATCCCACAACTGCGAACCGCCATACGGCAAGTGCTCGCAGAAAACGATATGGGGAGGCAAGTTGCGGTTATCGCTGCCAAGCCCGTAACTCAACCATGAGCCAATGCTTGGCAATGGCACTGTCGCAGAGCCGGTGTGCATCGCGAGCGAGGCTTGAAAGTGCTCGACAATGTCCGTGTGCATGGAGCGAATGACGCAAAGGTCGTCCGCCACGCTTGCCAGATGTGGGAACAATTCGCTCAACACCAATCCGCTCTCGCCATGCTTTGCGAATTTGAACGGAGAAGGTTGAAGCGGCGACTTCGTGGTCCCTCGCAGATTCGGACCGTCAACGAGTTTGCCCTGGTCACGCAACAACGCGGGCTTTTCATCGAACGAGTCCACATGTGAAACGCCACCGGTCAAAAACACGAAGATCAAGTGCTTGGCCTTGGCGGGAAAGTGAGGCCCAGCGGGGGCAATCGGTCGCAGGTCTGCGGCCCGAGCAGCGTTCGACAGCAATGGGTGCAGCGACAACGCGCCGCTCATTGCGGAACAAGATTGAAGCCAACTTCGGCGACTCAAAGGTTGATTAGACATGATCGACTCTGCTGTTTTTCGGACGATCAGGCGTTGTGGATGTACTCGTCTTCGGATCATCGAACGGTATTGAGGTTAAGCGACTTTGTCCTCGTACGGCACAAGCAAGCCGAGCGGTACATAGAACTTCGCATAACGGCGACCGTCTGAATACAGCGGGGCATTGCGATCTTCGACCAGCACTGTCGCTCGTTTGGTAATGCGATTGACGACTCCGAAGTATTCGATGCCCTCAATCACAAAGCGGACTCGGTCACCTGGACGAATGCCAAACTTCGCGACGGCTCGTTCGCCGGGAGTGATGAGTTGATGCGTGGCTTCGGTGTGGGCGAAGAACTGAAACGCGAGCGACTGAAACCGCGACTGCGAGCAGCTTGAATCATCAAATACCACCATCTCCGTTAGATGGATTAGCTCGTGTTCGAAGATGCGTTGCAGAGCTTCAATGCGGTCTCGGCATTCGATCCCCGTTACCGAGATCGGACGAGTGACGTCATGAAACGTGGCAAAGAGCAGCGTCGACGACACTGCAATCTCATACGAACTCCTGGCACCCGGTGAGAAGCGCGGGCGAAAGCGTGTGGTCGTACCTCCCACTCGAGTCATGCGTTTGGAGACTCGAAAGGTCAGCGGCGTACCGTTAGCTCGAGCGCCGAGACCAAGGTGGCCATTGAAGAACAGCTTGTCGTAGCGTTCGAAGAGGTACTCCAAATCGCGGCTATGGATTGACTTGAAGTTGGGCTCGTTGATCCAACGCGAGCGTGTTAACAATTCGTCGTAGATCTCCTTGGTGCGCGATCGGATCTCGGACAGAGGCCGTTGCGTGCGTCGAATATGAGTCAACAATTCCATGACAGCGTCCGGTGGGGCGAAATGTCGGAGTCGTGAAAGGAGTTTGAAATGCAGCGTCTGGCCTGGTGCTTCGTCGCGTTAATTGCAGCAGGTTGTTTCGATGGCGAGCGGAATGTCAGCAACTCGAAATTGAGTGGGCAAGACCAGTCTGATGCACCATCGGTTTCAGTTGCTCCGCCGTTGGAGCCGGAGCAGGGCGGTGTCATTACTAATGCTGAACTGCGGAAGCGACTGACTCCCGAGCAATACCGCGTGACGTGCGAGAAGGGCACCGAACTCGCCTTCCGCAACGAGTACTGGAACAACAAACGCGATGGCGTTTATCGCTGTGTGGTCTGCAACGAGATGTTGTTTGACTCGACGACCAAGTTCGATTCTGGCTCGGGCTGGCCGAGCTTCTACGCTCCTGCGGGAACTGATGCGGTTGCAGAGCATGACGACTTCAAGCATATCCGCCGTCGGACGGAAGTCGTCTGTAAGAAGTGTAACTCGCATCTCGGTCACGTTTTCGATGACGGACCTAAGCCGACCGGGCGACGCTACTGCATGAACTCGGCGTCATTGCAATTCGTACCGCGCGAGGAAGAGACGGCGAAAAAGGCGAGCGATGGTCGGCGACCAACCAGTGACGCTCCGAAGGCCAGCGAATGATTGTTCCTGAGCTTGAGCAGCCTCGGAGTTTGTGTTCACGAAGCTGCTCGACTCGTCTGCCTTATTGCTGGTCGCTTAGATCGGCCTGTCGATGACTGCTTGCCGATGCTCAATGCGCCGTCGTGATGGGTTCTCGATCTTTCGCCGCAGTCGGCTCAACGACTGGCGGTGTGACTGGTATTACAGGCGCCGCCGGACCGTGTCCCTGCCACTGAGCCATGCTGGTCGAGACTCCGATTAGATCGAGCAGCCAGCCGAAGACTCGGTGTGGCCACGTGGCTTTGGCGAGCGGCAGCAAATTGACCAAAGCTGGGGCGACAAGCTGCTCCTTGCGTTTCAGCACGCAACGAACGATTTGATCTGCGAGCCACTCGGGAGTCAGCAGTCTCGTCAACAGCGGAGCTTTGACTCCGTTGAACATGCCGGTGTTGATATAGCTCGGGCATACGGCCGTAACCGTCACGTTGCGATGACCGGCTAAACGGAGTTCCTCACGGAGAGATTCCGTGAAGCCTAAGACCGCCCACTTGCTGGATGCGTAGGTCGCGGCATTCGGTAACGGAATGAGTGCCGATGCACTGGCGACATTGACCAGATGGCCTTCAGACTGAGCGAGCAAGTCAGGCAAAAATAGATGCGACACGATGACTGGCCCGGCAGCGTTGACGTCGTAGGTTGCCAAGTGCTTTTCGAGCGGAACGCTTAAGAAGGCTCCACCGGTCACGATGCCAGCATTATTGACCAGCACGTCGATGGACCCAATTTCCGAAAGGATCTGTTCGCGGACGACTCGCACGTCGGCAGCATCGGTTACATCCATCACATAGCCGCAGACCTTCAGTTTCTCTGTGGTCAATCTGTAGACAGCGTCTTCGACACGTCGAAGGTCGCGGTCGGTGATAATCACTTCCGCGCCGCCTCGGGCGAAGGCTCGTGCGATTTCCAATCCCAGACCGTGTCCCGATCCGGTCACCAAGACTCGTTTGCCGGTAATGGTTTTCATAGCTCTGTCTTCAAGCTGGTGAGGCCTCCGTCGTGAAGACCTCTGACTGAGGAACGCTGAGGCGACGAGTCGTGCGAACGACAACTCGAAGTCTCGAAGATGGGCACAAGAAGAAGGGATGCCTGATAAGAACTACGTACTAATCAAGTCGGTTGGCGGGCCAGCGCCGCCACAGTCGCATTCATCGTCAATTTTGACGCATTGAACCAAGACGGGTTTTGGAACAATTCCAGCAGTGCCCAAGCCACAGGCTCAGGCCGGTAATGAGTTGGCACCCAAAGCGGCTTAGGTTCCACCACCAAGGGTGCAGAAACCACGGTCTTCTCGATGCCCGTCAGCATCAGAGAATTATGCACCCAACCGACTCCACTAAGCGGATCTGTCTTCGTGCCGCCGGGGTAGCCGCCCCAGGGCGGGCTCATCAGTGCAAATGCCAAACCGCTCCATTGATTCAGGCTGACCACGCCATAACGCAGTCGGTCGAGTGCGTTTTGCAATGCGGTCTTTTGGCTCCGGCGAAAGCCGTTGGGGACGCTCATTGAGCCAGCCAACGTGCCCCACAGTTTCTCGTTCGAGAACTCGACTGCCTTGTTGAGAAAGTCTTCGGGACTCGTCGCGTCGATCGCGACTTCAACACATACGCAAACGAATGATTCTTCGCAGAACAACGGCGACGCATCGCGCGGGCTCATGTTGCGAATGAGTGTCCAAGGCAACGAGTCGTCTCGACGTTGAGGACCAGCGACAAAGTACGTCGTCCCGTCGGCCCGGACGCGACTGGCCGAAAGGCCGTGATTCTTCAGCGTGCCCGAGTTCAAATGCTTCTGTGCGTCGTCGGGCGCCACTCCCGTAAACGAGGCGTAGCGCTGTTGCGCTCCGGGGTAGTACGCCTTGCGCTGCGGAACATGCGCCAGCGAACCCTCGATCAATTCCAGGAACCGCTCTCGTTCAGGCCATTGTTTCCAGGTCATGATGGCTCGAGTGGCCACGCAATTGAACGCGGCATTGTTAGTCAGGGAACCCACGATGTTCTGTGCCTGACTCCACAATTGGCCGCGAGAATACGCACCCGGCACGACGATCCACGGCGACACATTGCCCAGTTCGCTCGTGATTGGTTTCTTGAGCAGCGAGTCATTCGTTTGCTTGCGGCGTTGCTGAGTTTCGAGGTCGGCTCCCCAACAGATTGCGTCGTGCGTGCGTCCCGAACCGGTGATATGCACGTCGTCGACTCGGGAATCATGCATCGCCTTCGCCGCAAGTTCTGCATCGCCAGTCACAATCCGCAGCATGTCGTTCTCAATGAGCGGAGATAAAGCTCGCTCGAAGATCGGCCCTAGGTACTCGTTGACCGGGTTCATCTTGATGAGCACCGCGCGATTCTCGACACAGAACTTCGTCAGCGCATCGGTGAGCGAGATGCTCGAAACATTCCCAGCTCCGAGCACGACCGAAAGTCCGGTTCGCCCCAGCCCCTCGTAAGCCGGTGCCAAGTGCTGCCGGATGTTGTCGCGAGTGATGCCTTCGTTCAGCCACGTGGTGGCCGTGAAATTGATGAAGCACAACGGATCGAAAAGTCCGGACGTCGGAGTGACCACCGCACCCAGCCGCTTGCCTGAAGGATGATCGACGAGCTTCGGAATTGGCGGAGCACCGCGACGATGAATATGTCGCATGGTCGTCAAAAAGAGCTGCAGTTGTCGCAGCGTCGCGACAGGGCCGGCGAGTATCTCTTCGGCTCGAGCAGGGCTCTTCGAAGGGATGCCTTTGGCTTGGCAGGCGGCTTCAGTCCAGTCTTGGGCGACATTGGCAATGCTCAGAATGCATTGTTCAAGCAACGAGATCCGCTCGCCGACGGGCAGCTTGGCGAGCCGTTTTTTGCCGGCATCCAATCGTTCGAGTGATGTTTCGAGCGTTTGCAGTTTGGACTCCGAGGTCTGAGCTTTTGCCGCTGTTCGTCCTGCGACAGACACTCCGCTTCCGGGCGTTGCCGGGATTACTTCCGGCAAGCGATTGATCGGCGAATAGATGTCAGGACCAGGACGGATCATGGTGGAGATGATTCAGGGACTGGCTGATGAACCGGACGATTCGTGAGGTGCTTTCGCAGGCTTCGAAGATTCGCATTTCCTCAGTTTTAGAGATAGATCGATTCACTACTTGCAGCGTGCCAGGCACGCCAATCTCAGCCGCAGAGCGACTGACCAACGTCGGCGAGTCGCTCCGCGACTCGCATCACCCTAAATTCAAGCTGGAGAACGCGCGAGAGCCTTGCTTCATTTGCTACTGACCTCTGGCTTCAACTTTCGACGCAGCACTTTGCCAAGGAAGTTCCTCGGTAAGTCGCCTTCGACAATCACGACCTGCTTCGGACGTTTGTGCTTTGCCAAGTGCAACTCCGTGAAAGTGTCGAACGCGGATTGATCGAATGTCGTCCCCGGCTTGATCGCGATGACGGCCTTAACGATCTCTCCCGCGACATCGTCCGGCACACCGATCACGGCGACGTCGGCAACACCCGGAGCCTTCCTGAGAACCGGTTCGACATCGGCCGGATACACGTTGAAGCCCGAGGTGATAATCAGATCCTTCTTGCGGTCGACGATGCGAAACACGCCGTTCGCGTCTCGAGTTCCCAAGTCGCCGGTATGCAGCCAGCCATCGCGAATCGTTTGCCGAGTCGCTTCGTCATCGTGCCAATAGCCGAGCATCACTTGAGGCCCGCGAACGACCAATTCACCGATCTCACCTGGCGGCAGCTCGGTCACTTCGTCTTCTGCATTCACAATTCGCACATCGGTCTCGGGCAGCGGCATGCCGATGGTGCCGGGTTCGTCGGTGCCATCCAAAGGCCCCGTCGAGATGACCGGGCTGGCTTCCGACATTCCGTAACCTTCAACCACGATGGCTCCCGAGTATCGCGAGAATTCATCTGCGATGGCTCGATCCAGCGGTGCTCCGCCAGAGATCACATACCGCAGTCCTCGAAATTGAATGGGCTTCTCTCTCAAGAGGAGATTGAGTGCCGCGAGCATGGCCGGGACGGCCGGGAAGATCGTCGGTTGGTGGTCTTCCATCAGTTTCATGACCACTCGAGGAATGAAGCGGTGATGCATCACGAGCGTTGCGGCCATTGCCACGCCGGTCATGCAGCAAGTCGTTAAGCCATAGCTATGGAAGAACGGCAACACACACAGCATCCGCTCGCGAGCTTCTGCGGCTCCCGCCCAATGGAAGATCTGCCACGCATTCGCCACCAAGTTTCGATGGCTGAATGTGACGGCCTTCGGATGCACGGTCGTTCCTCCAGTGGGAAGGATGTAGGCTGGGACTTCGACAGACTCTGATCGATAGGGCACGAAGTTCGGGTCGCTCGCATCGACGAGTTCAGCCAAATCATGCTGACTCGGATGATCGGGAGTCGGCCACTTGCCAAGTCTTCGCCAACGAGCAAACACATATCCCAGTTTTTGCCAGGCGGGCAGTCGATCGTTGATCGTCACGAAGAAGAAGTGCTCGGGCTTGTGTTTGCCATTCACAATCAACGGCGCCAGCACATCAAGGCTGACGGCGAAGCGGCAGCCGGTTGTTCTCAAGAACGCATCGATCTCTTCGGCCACCATCAACGGGCGGAGCGCGACGGCGACACCGCCCGCCATCCAGATGCCGTTCAAGACCCAGACGTACTCCGGCAAGTTGGGTAGCAATAGGCCGACACGCTCGCCGGGCTTGAGTCCAAAACGATGGAGCATCGAGGCCACTCGCCGAGCTTTCTCAGCAACCTCGGCATACGTCACTTCTTGGTGGTAGTACTGGCAAGCCACTCGGTTCGGGTGGCGGTGAGCGGTGCGGTCGAGCAATCCCCAAGCGGGGATCGAGGGAATGGACAGCGACTTTGGGACTCCTGCCGGGTAGTGATCCAGCCAAGGCCGTTCTGGACTTGCAGGCAAGTTGGTCGCGATCATGACTGCCTCCCGGTTCAAAGCCTGAAGCACGATTGGAACAACCGCGTCAGGCAACGAGTGGAAACCGAGCGAATGGCCTTGCTGTCTCAGGACTCGCTAAGAACAAAACGAGATACGCTCCTTCCAAGCTAGCTCCGAAGTCGAATCGTGCAGGATGGGAAAGTCTTGCGAGTCGTCATGATCAAGCCGTCGTAGTACGGAAATGACGGTTGTTCCCAACTCAATCAAGAGTCCGACGAACCACTCGTCTCAGCACCTCGACATGACTCCCGCTCGACCTCACCGACGATCTACAGATCGAGACAATTCCGCTTCGAATCCCCAGTGAACCGAGCGAAAAACGCGAAGCTGCGTCACTCGATGTTCGCGGAAAGTTCGCCGCCAACTGCTGGATGCCAGAAGCACGTGAGACATCTCGACGAAGATGTCTGCCCCACATCGAGCAAGGTTGAAGTCCCACCCCACCGCGACTAAAACCCGCCCCGCAAGCATCGGGCAATTAACTCAGCGGCTAGAGTGCTATCTTCACACGGTAGAAGTCACTGGTTCGAATCCAGTATTGCCCACTGAACACGGTTGCATGTTTTCGCATGCAGCCGTTTTTTCTTGTACCGACACGACTTGCGTCAGATGACCGGTTTCGTCGTGCGAGCCCGTGCAGCCCAAAACGGCATCAAGTGGCATCACTTTTGGCATCACTATTTGAGACGTGATGGCCTTCTCGAAGTCTTCGTCGCGGACTTGCAGATAGTGCTTTGCCGCGATGCGTTCTGTGTTGCCGATCCATTGGCAGACCACATGCAGCGGATGTTGCTCGCAAAGTTCAGTCTCTCGGGACGATCGCAGGTTTTGCCAGAGCTTTGGCCACGGTTCGACACCCGCTCGGCGAATGATCTTCTCGAACTGAGTTCGCAGATTGACCGCTCTCCAATGTCCCCATGAATCTTGAGTCGCCGCCGGTCGATGCTTCGAGATAACCCACTCGGCACCGTCTTCGGCTTGCTCCCAAACGGCTTCCAAATGCAACTTCAATTCAGGGAAAATCGGCACCCATCGGAATGACCGACCTTGATGGTGCTCGGTCTTTGGCGACGTCACCTTCATTCGGGACTTCTCCCAGTCGATGTCCGCCCATTTCAGGCTTAACGGTTCGCTCGGGACTCGCAGCCCACCAAACCGAGACAACGCAATCAGCAATCGCCATTCAGCGTCAGGCGCGGCTTCGATGACTGCTGAAATGGTTTCGCGGTCAATGAAGCGTTGTCGCTCTGCATTGATCTTCGTGGTTGCTGCGAGGTCTTGAAACGGGTTCGAGCTGATGAGTCGATGTCGAACCGCAGACCTGAAGAAGGTCTTCGCCAGACCGCAACGTCGATTGATCGTCGCGTCGGACAGCTTTTCGCGTTTGAGGAATCGGCGGAATTCATCCGCGTCGCCTTCAGTGACATCGGCCACGAGCTTCTTGGCACCAATGCAGTCCAAGAGATTGCGAACTGTGTGGGTGTAGAAGGTCTTGGTTCCCGCCTTCACGTCAGTCCGTCGCTCAAGGTACTCCGCCAGGAACTTGCCCAACGTCATGCCGTCCGTATCCGCAGACTCAGCCGGTTCCGTCGTGGCTTTGACGCGAGGCTCGATGAGGTCGGTCTTCGAGAGCTTGTCGTAGAACTCATCGGATAGACCACTGACGAAGTCAGTCGTATGTCGGTCGAGTCCGCTGCCAGTGCGTTGAGCATCGCTCAGCGTCTCGACCAACGAATGAAACCGCATCGCAAACGTCTTTGAGACTCCGGCCAATCGAATGCCGCGCCGATCCTTGTTGATGTCTCGCCATTGAATAAATGCGGTCTTCTTTTCCGCGTCGAAACTAAAGCTCGCCATTGTTGATGACTCCGTTGTCGAATGCTGTCGATGAAGCCCGGTCGGAAAAGTTACAGATCGAAGAGGATGCGCAGTCGGTCGTCGACTTCGTCTTGAGTCGCTTTCCGAATCGAGCCCAGTCGACTCACAAACCGCTCGACCGAGACCGACCTCACTGCCTCGCACATGATGAAGCTCGTCATCTTCAAGCCCCCATCAGGCGGAGATGCTTCAACGTGCCACGGAATGCCTTTGAACTTGCTGGTGATTGGCAGCACGACCACCAGTCCCGCCGGGCTCTTGTTGAAACCATTCGTTGAGACGACCAATCCTGGTCGCTTGCCCGCTTGCTCTCGGCCTTTTGTTGGGTCGAAGTCGATCAGCCATACCTCACCGCGTGTCGGTGTTGTCATGAGAGTTACCTTCTTAGCGGCTCTTGGATGTCCGCTTTGTTTTGGTCTTTGATGTGACGACCACGTCAAGCCCGTCGCTCAGCGTGCCATCGAGTTCAGCACGTTCGGCGAGTACCTCTTGCCATGCTTTCGGGTCAGCTCGCAGCTTGCCGTAGGCTTGAGAGCAATCTTCGAGAAAACGTTGCCGCCGGTAGTGCTCGATGGCTTGATCGAGAACGGTCGGGATCGTTTCGCCGGTCTGATCGCAGAGTGCTTTGAGTTTGGCGTGAGTATCGGGATTGATGCGGACGGTCGCGCTCATATCGCTGCCTTTGCTGAGTGAGGTCGAAGTAGGTTCGGCTTTCAGCGAGAGCATACGCGAGCGCATACGATTCAGGCGACAGAGTTTCCCGGTCGTCGGGGCTCTCAAACTGAGAAAGCCCCTGAGACCGAACCGACAAAACTGACAGAAGCCCCTTTTGGCGGTTTTGTCAGTGCTTGCTCGGAGCCATTGCCGCAGTTTTCGGATTGACGACGTACCACGTCGGAGGTCTGCCGCTGTCTCGTTCCTCGTGGACTTCACGGAGCCAATCGAGGTCGATCAGCACGTTGACGGCTTCGTCGACTTCGTCACGAGTGCCGAGATGCGTCCAGCCGTTGCGATACACATCACGCAGCGCGAACGATGCCGACAACTCGTTCTTCAGCAGCTTGCTGGCCAACGCCTTTGCTCCTGATGATGCTCGATGCGAGACTGCTCCGTAGATGCGTCGAGCATGGCTTTCGAGATAGCTCGCCCATGCAACCGCCTTGAGCGTCGCCGTTTCAGAGACCGGCCCGCCATCAGGCTCATCAGCGAGATGAATCAGCAACGCGAGACTCGGCACGAGCGACCGATACTTGCTCAAGTGCGATTCAACCGCCGGATGATCGCAATCAGAACGCAATCGCAATTCGAGCTTCTCGCGCCATCCATCGAACACGTCTTGAGCGTCGTTATCGAACTTTAAGAACGGTTGAGAATCAGACTCCGACAATTCCGTCCCAATGCTCGCAACATCGAGAGCATCGAGTCGCTCGCAAGTCTCATAAGCGCGTTGCTTCGCTGCCGAATCGGGAAACCGATCGACATTGTGCCACGACGTCGATGTGTCCGGCCAAACCATCAACTGAAAGCGTTGCAGCAATCCATCATCGCCCGCACCGCCTTTGACAGCAGCGCGGAGATAGTCACCGAGCGGTCCTGGTTGAATGCCGCCGATCAGTGACACACAAGCCGCCGTGATGTCGAGCGTGCCGCGTGTGATGCGGTCGTAGGTGTAGCGCGAGTCGCCGTTCCATGCCGTGAGATAGAAGCCTCGTGCTCCTTCTTGGCCTTCCTTGTCGAGCGACTTTAGCAAGCTCGTTAGCTCATCGCGGAAGATCGTCAAACCGTTGGGATTTTGAGCCAGCAACTCGCCGAGCTTCTCGACCGTGCCATCATTCACGAGATACCGCCGCCGCACTGGCTCCGGCACGGCATCGAGTCCGATGATCTCCGCAGCGATCTCGCGAGCTTTGTTGGCGTCAGACTTCGCGGCCTTCTTGAGTTCCTCCTCGCGGTTCTTGCGAGTCGCTCCGGCTACGAGCAGCAAGGTCTCATGCTCGCCGCGTTGTTGATCGAAGGCTTGCTTGGCGTCGATCTCCAATCGCTTGAGCACGTTGAGCGGTTCCGCCAGCGCAGGCGTCTTCATGATGCCTGGCCTACCGATGACCGCTCCCCACAAGTTCGGAATGACGAGCCAATCGTCTCGCCGCTTCGGTCGTATGCCGACCTTCCTGCCGACGATGCCCGCAAGCACGACCATTGAAGCGACCGCCGGGAAGTCGATCGGACATTGCAGCCGCTCCGCGATGTCTTCAATCCAGCCTCGGAACTTCTCCGGCAACAATGTCGGTTCGAAGGCTTCCACATCGAGCAACTCATTAGGCAGCGGTCTGGGTTCTGGCCACTCGAAGACGTCTGGTTCTGGATGTTGCTGATGGTCGAAGTCACCAGCGGTCGGAGTTTCATCGAGCACATTATGAGCCCGTGAATCAGTCGCTTGCTCGTCAACACTCTTGAGCCGCGCCAGCGACTCGGATTGCCATGAGGTCTTCATATGAGGATCTCCTTGCCGATTGGCGGTTGAGCAAGGACATCGCGAATCGCAGACATCGGTCGACGCGAGTCACACATCTCGATGACAACTTGAGCCTGTCGCCGAATCGCCAGACGTGTCCCAGCACGTTCGAGCAGCGTCACGTTGAAATCCACAAACTCCCAATGCAGAAACGTGTGGCTAATGTCGACGGCTCGCGCTGCCAGGTCTTCGGCATCGTCGCCGAACATTTCGATGAGCAAGTCCCCAAGAACCGGGTCTTCAACCATGCCTTCGTTGCACTCATAGCAGCGTAGAATCGCTTGCCAGAGTTGTTGATCTCGCCATTCGCGAAACCATTCAGGTCTAACTTTCGCCAGCTTCGGCCAGCTTTCTGGATGTCGCAGAGCGATGCCAATAACCTCTCGCTCGGCTTGCTCCACGTCACGAGCGTTGAGCGAGTCCACAATCTCAACCATGAGGTTGGTTTCCTTAATCCGGGCGTACTGAATCACCGGTCTGAGTTGTGTCTGTGCCGGTATCAGTCGCCCGTGTTGTTTTTGATAAGTCAGCCTGCGAGCCGTCCGCGTTGCTCAGTCGATACTCGACGCAACGCAGACCTTGAGCCCGCAACAAGTGTTTGAGCGCCAGACGCAACCGAATCTGCCACGGTCGCGAGTCATCAGGCGTCGGAATGAGCACGAGCGTTATTCGCACCGCTCAGCCCTGCCTGGATTCCAGAAAACGGACCAGCTCATCGTGCATAATTCGCACCGAGCGTCCGAGTCGCGCGGCCTTGAGTTCGCCGCTCTTGATGAAGCCCCAGATAAGCCGCTCGCAGCAACCGACTTGCTCAGCGGCTTCCTTCATGCGGTAGGCCAACTTCTCCGTCAACGGCTTGGATACTGCTTTCATAAATCATCCTTCTGCATCGAGTGATTTACGCAAGCTCTACAG
>OMIV01000264.1 GCA_900299185.1 Planctomycetaceae bacterium | reverse complement strand
TGTTGATGCTGCTCGACGAACCTTCGCTTGTATCTCGGAACTTACGAGCCAGCGACGACGGCAACTGATCTTGGTCGCGGACTGCCAACATCACTTTCGAAAACTCATCGCCCGTGAGTTCTTGCTGGAGGGCGTTGAGTCCTTCACGGAACTCGGCCACGTGATCGGCATCGACATAGAAGATCGCTCGAAAGGTCTGCCCTTGCAGTCGCGAGTCGACTCGCACGGAACCCAGCCGATCGAGATCGACCGACACTAAGAACTGCCAAGACTCCGGTGCGTCATGAGCACCCACGGTCTCGTTATCTCGTTCGATACGAAGCGAGATTGGTGATGAGTTCGGCCAGCCGGGCACCTGGCAAAGCAACGCGCCTTCTTTGAGTTGCGAGAGCACGTTGCTGAGCTGCAGTCGTTCTAGCTCCGAGGTCGCGTCTTGCAGCAGCGTGTTGAGTTTGGCGTCTTCGGTCGGCGGCGCGTTGACGGCCTTGAGCAACGCGGCCTTCAAGTCGTTGGCGAGCGAAGCATCATCGAGCGACTCGGCCAACTTGGACTCCAAGAACAATCCGCCGTCTTGCACCGAGCGTTCGATGGCTGCTTGCTCGGGCTCTTCTTGCAATTGGAAGAATTCCAACAACTGACGCAGGCCGTTTAATGGCTCTTGCTGCTGAGCTGTCTTTGAAGAAGCGGGCGAGCCACCCGATTCATTCGCCGCTGTCGTGGCTTCGCTGTCACCCACATCGACGAGCGTCTTCAATCGATCCAGCAAGCCGCCGAGCAATCGCCCGAGTGAATCTCGCGATCGGACATGTTCTTTGAGGAAGTGTTGAGCGAGAGCTTCAATGCCTTTCTCGCCGCGCAGAATCGTCAGCATCAAGTGGCCGTCGACATCACGAACTCGCACTGGCAAGAGCGATCCCACTTCGACATCGGCCGGAGCGTCGGCAGTCACGATGTGACCATTGAGATCGATTTGCACGGTGCCATCAGGTTGCCGAGCGAGCACTCGCGCCGCGGAAGTTTGACCGTCTCGCAATCCCACATCTTGCGAACTGCGAGCTTCTCCAGCGTCCGTCTTGGAGACTCGAACTTGCACGGCAGGTCGCACGGTCACGACGGTCAGAGCGACGGGGTCGCGTTTAGTGAGTTCAGGTTGAGGCGGCAGTTCGACATCTTGACCGCCAGCCAACGTGATGACGGTCCGAGTTTGATCGGTGTCGACCACAACTCCGGTCAGCAACGAACCTGCGACGAGCCCATTGGGGCTTAGTCCTTTAACCGGGACAGCTCCGGGATTCGCCGTGCCTTGCCCGGCGGTGTTGGTTGAAACCTGAGGTCCAATGATTTGCATCGGTCAGATCATCCTGAAGGAGTGCCTTCGACCGGACGCGTGACCTTGATTGCAACCGGCATCGAACGCAGAGAGCACTGCGGACTCCAACAGAAAGCCCCAACTTCGTCACGACCAACTTGGCGATAGGTTGCTCGAAACCCGAGTGCTGCGCCGCGGCTTAGGCATCCAGTTCAACAAGTCGCAGAGCGACTCGCCTACGTAGCTCAGTCGCTCCGCGACTGAGATTGGTAACTCCATGATTACTCACTCGTTCCCAGACTCCACCTGGAAACGAAAGGCTGGAGGCTCTGCCACATCATCTTGGAATACGGCATCAAACGCATGACGGCGGATGAGAAGACATGAGGCAGAGCCTCGACACTCCCATTCCCAGGCAGAGCCTGGGAACGAGAGACGGACTCGTACTACGCCGGAGTCGTTGGCACGACGACTGTCGGTTGCATGTCGCTCGTGGGTTCATCCACATGCGACCTCGCGGGTTCGAGGGCTCCCATGCCGACCTTATCCGCGACCAACAGGTTGATCAGCGTGCCGAACATGCCTTGCTCGGAGGCTTGGCCATGTTCGCCACCGCCGGTGATGAAGAGTCGCTCGGGAACGAGTGGTTGTTTGCTGGTCGCCAGGTACTGAGCCATCAGCGACAGCGCATACAACTTGGGGTCTCCATACGACGCGATCTTCTGTGCCAGCACGCGAGCATGAGCCTCGCCCTCTGCTGAAACTCGCTGACCTTCACCGTCGCCCATCAGTTTGAGTTGCTCACTTTCGGCTTCGGCTTTCAAACGAATCGACTTGGCTTGAGCTTCAGCTTGAAGCTTGAGCGACTCACTTTCAGCTTCCGCACTCAGCACGCGTCGTCGTCGATCCGCCTCGGCTTCCACGATGGATTGCTCGGCTTTCTTGCGACCCTTCGAGAGTTCGGCATCACCTTGATTGGCAGCGATCTGAATTTGAACTTGTGAGTTCGTCAGCTCGGCCTGCTTCTCGGCCACAGCCTGAGCCATCTTCAGCTCCTTCAACTTGTCAGACGCGATGCGCTGTTGCTCGAAGGTCTGAACTTGCTCGCGTGCCAACTGCCTCTGACGTAACTGGTCGAGCAGCTTTTCAATTTCGTCTCCTTTGGCGGTGTCAGGCTTACCGATCAGCACGTCGACGAGTTCGATATCGAACTCAACGAACTTCTTCTTCAGCTCTTGCCGAGCTTCGGCTTGGATGAGATCTCGTTCGTGTAATAAAGCCAACATCGTCTTCTTGTGAGCGGTATCTCTGAAGTACGCACTCAGCATTGGGTCCAACGTCTGAGTAATCAGCTTCTTCACGTCACCAAAGCGTTGCACCACGCTCGCTGCTTTCTGGTAGTCGATATGCACGACCACAGAGAGCGGCAACACGGGCTCGTAAGCGTCCGCTGTGACGAGATCGATCGACTTCAAACTCTCGTCGAACCGATGGGTCTCAGTACGACCTGTGATCCAGTGCAACACGAAGTTCGTCGTGGGCACGAGATAAACATGGCCGGCGTAGGTGTTAAACGCGTACTTGCCCGGACCAAGAGTCTTGGCTTGCACGCCACGTTCGCCTTCAGCGACTCGTTCGCCATGTCGAAACGCTTCGCCCGAAAGGTCCTGACCTTCCTTGCCGTAATAGCTCACGACAACGCCGACCTGACCGATCGGCACCACCGTCTTGGAATGCAGCTCGATCGACGCGAACCATCGATTGATGAAGTACGTACCGTCGGTCAGAGGTGCGTACTGTCGACCGCGACGCCCGCCTGCTCGCAAGAAGGCTTCGATGTCTTGGTAGTTGTTGTGATAGTTCTCGTCGGATGGATCGGTGGCGACAGCCGGCGCGATGATCTGTCCGGTCGGCAAGGCCGGTCCATCATGGATCGTCAGAATGCCGATCAAGTCATCGCTCTGCACATCGCCTGATTGCTCACCGTTACTCACGACCAAGTACGGCGACACACCGTTGGTCTGGCCAATGACGATGGGGTCAAAGCCACGAATCGCGCTGAGCTCGCGACGCCACGTGTCGAGCGTTTGAGCCTCGCCTGGATTCCCGAGGTTGAAGCGATACGCCACGTCTTCCGTGATAACGACAAACAGCACCGGGTTAATGACGTAAACGCCTTCTCGCAGGATCGCTCGCTGACGACCGCGCTGTCCCAAGATTGCATCCTTCTTTTGATCGTTGCCGCATAGGAACGATCGAGCGTCTTGGAAGTTGTTGCATGGAACGATGCGTCCCAAAGTTTGCTCGGGACGCAACGGCTCTCCATCACGAGCAAAGACGTAACCAATCTTGCCCTGAGGCACGACAGCCAGCGGATGCTTGTGAACTCGGAACTGCCACGGCCAATAACCGAAGTGCAAACCGCCGCGCAGCAGTTCGGCTTGAAAGCCCGCTTCGCCATAGAGCGCAATCAGTCGGCCTTCTTCCAACGAGCCTTTGCGCGACCACAGCTTTTCAACGATGCCAATGCGGTTGTTGGGGATGTACCGAATGCCGAGCAACGACATGGCGATGCCAATTGGCACCACGACATACAGAGTCATGATCGCGTAGCCGACAATGTCTGGGCTCGCGCCGAGCACGAACGGGGTCATGAAAAGTCTCCTGAGATGTGATTGTGGAAGTGAACTCGACGGCGTGTTGGATCGCCGCTTGTTTTCTTGTGAGAAGAGCTTCGAACGCCGTCACGGCGAGAAGATGCTGTTGCAGGCGAAGACATCGAGATGCCCGCACGTCAGGCAACGCTGTGCATCAAGTCGTTTGTGGGCTGTGAAGAACGACCAGATGCTGGTTAGGTTCGTGGAGCGATAGCTTGCATGATGAATGAAGCCGACTTCGTGTGTCGTCTCGGCATTGCAATGGCGACAGAACCGCGTGCCAGAATTCGCGGGTGAAGTGTCGGTGGTTATCGGATGGCCCTTCACACGAACTGCCTGATTGCAGTTCGGACAAATGACTGTTCGATCCTTCGACGAGTTCGGTTCTTCGAAAATGTGACCACATTGGCAACTCACTTTGATTGTCATGTTCATGTTCCAAATGGCTGAGCGATCTCAATCGACTCAGCTCTTGAGCGCAGCGGGTCGTTCGCAACTCGATAAGCCCGAGGCGGGCGAATGAACCATCAGGCGCACTCGTAGAGCCGGCGAGTTCGTTACTCGTTCTGAAGCACGGCTCGGGAACGCGAAGCAGGGATGCTTGCCGTCGATTCCGAAACATTAAGGACGTAGCGACTCAGCGCTGATCTCGGGAAGCAGAGCGTTTGCAGACTCGTCCCCAAGCAGGGCTTGGGAACGAGCGCGACTACTTCCGGTTCAAGCGGATTGCGAGTTCGTCAACTTAGGGCAGCGAGTCTGTAAGAACTCTGCCAAACGCACGGGATCGTTGGTGCCAATGCGAATCACGCGATTGGATCGAGTGATCTTCACGCACTCCCAGCCCCAGATGTTCCAGACCCAGCCACCGCGTACGCTCATGTGAATGCCCCAGCCATCCAGCCAGGTCGTGCGGTCGACTGCAACTTCGGTGATCTCGGAGTACGGGATCGACGTCTTGAAGAGCGGCAGAGGACCGAAGCCAACACGAAGGTGCTCGCCTTCGTCTTGCACTCGCAAGTAATGGAACGCCGGGCCAAGCACACAGCCGACTGTGAGTGGCAGTAGGGTGGCTACCAAGAACGCTCCGCGTGGGAGATCTGGAACAGTTAGTACAGCGACCAGTCCCGAAATCCAGGCTAGTCCATAGAGCAGGACACACAGCGGTGCTCGTTGAGTGTGACGGTAGGTTGTTCGATTCGCAGACATGACTCAGCCTCATTGCGGTTGGGGATTGTGATCTCATTTCTCAGAGATCGCGGGTTGATGCCGCCGTTAAGGCAATTGTGATGCCAACTCTCAGTATGACTTAAAACGCTGTGTTTTTCGTGGTCGATGCTCACGCATCGGCGATTCTATGCTGGTGAGAATTCTCAGGCGTGAGGAATTCTCTCAGTCGTCGCGGACATCTTCCTGCGAGAATCTGTGTTCGCACCGTTCCAATGACCTCAGCGTTCTCCGCTGCTCTGCGGTGAATGAATCTCAAACGCTGAGAGGCAGAGAACTCTGAGATCCGTCGCGAGTCTAGCCGAGTTCGAGATGGAGTAATTCAATCTCTCCGCGCCGTTTGGCTTAGTCTTCAACGGCTGCTCGTAGTGCAGCTTCGAAGTCGGGATGTGCTCCTAGCGCAGGAGCAATGTCGCGACGAGCAAAGATGCGGACTCGCTTCACGTAGTCGTCGAACTGCCGCTTCGCGAGTGCTTCCACAACCGGCGAGCAATCGCTGAGTGGTCGATAGCGATTCTCTTTGGGGAAGTAGATCGAGACCTTGAACTCGACTTCCCGATGTTGCGGCGGCGCGTCGATCAATAGGTCGACCGGCGCAAGCGGAGCTGTTCCGGGTAAGAGACCACGTCGATTGATCTCTTCGGTCAATCGACGACTGACTTGCACGACCCATTCATAAGGTCGGCCTGCCAGGCGGTCGTAGATCTCCGTCTCTTGATAGTGACTGAATTCGATCACTCTCTTGTGGAGCTGACGACGCGATCCAAAGACGCCTTCAGTCAATGATTCGGCAACGGTGCCTTTCGCTCGGTCGCGCAGCAGTCGCACCGTCTCGGGCTCCATCATGCGGAAGAGAGACTTCAGATCGAGCTCGCGATGCAGTTCATAGAACGCTCGCGCGAACATGCATGTCGCCGATCTGACAGCGTGATGCCAATAGACCTCTGAAAACATGACGTACCGCGCGAAGACCATCAGCTCGGCGGCCGTCTTGCCTTTCTGACTAATGGCGAGTCCGTCGCCGGCTTCATTCAACACCAACGACTGAATCAAGCGGTGCTTGTCGAAGTGCCGACCGTAAGGCACACCGCAATGCAGGCTGTCGCGTTCGAGGTAGTCGAGTTTGTCGATGTCGATTGGCCCGGACAGGATCGACCGTAGTACTCGACGTTGCGGGTGGTCCGTGCGTGCGACCAACACATCCAGCACTTCTGCCGGTTGGATCTTCCAGTCTTCGATCAACACTTGTGAGAGTTCAGTGTGCGGCCCCAGAAACTCTGCCGCGTGGGCTTCGTGCGGCGGCATATCGGCCAGTCCCAGGTCTTCGATGGGATGGCAAAACGGCCAATGGCCGATGTCATGTAGCAACGCTGACACCAACAACAGCTCGGCGTGATGCTGATCGATCAAGGCCGCGAATCGCGCATCGGACCCCAACTGCCAGAGATAGCGAATGGCGTTGTGAAAGACTCCTAACGCGTGCTCGAAGCGCGTATGAGTCGCTCCCGGATACACGAACGAGGCCAACCCCAATTGCGAGACATGTCGCAAGCGTTGGAACTCGGCAGAGTCGACGAGTGCTCGCACGCGCGGCGTGAAAGGCACGTCTTGCTCCATCGGGATACGCACGATGCCGCGCTGAGCCGCCAAGCTCGCGAACTCCGGCAGGTCACTAAAGGGATGATGCATGGCTTTGATGAATGAGGTGCTGAAGTGAGGCGTCATTGGCGAGAGCCATCGTAGCCGTCACCTTTCGAACTTGTGAGTTCCCCGCACAACCATCCCGCAGCTCGGAAGACTCTAACCATCATGCAACGCATCGTTTCATTGCTCCCCAGTGCCACAGAGATCGTCGTCGCGTTGGATTATGAGGGCTGGCTCGTAGGCCGTTCGCATGAGTGCGACTTCCCAAGTTCGGTGATGCACTTGCCGATTTGCTCGGCACCGCGGATCGACATCACCGCCAACAGTCGGGAGATCGATCGCCAAGTAAAGCAAACCGCGAGCGCGGCTTTGTCGATCTTTCAGATTGATGCCGAGCGACTGCGAGAACTTGAGCCATCCATCGTCATCACTCAAACGCAGTGCGAGGTATGCGCGGTAAGTTTGAATGACGTCAAAGCTGCGCTCGGGTCTTGGGCTGACGAAGGCTTAGAGATCGTCGCGTTGCACCCGACTCGATTGTCTGACTTGTGGGACGACATCCGGCACGTGGCCTCGGCGTTGGATGATCTCGCCGCAGCCGAGAAGTTGATTGGATCATTGCAATCACGGCTCGATCGATTGAGTGCGGCGCGGCCTACTTCGCGACTCACGGTGGGCTGCATTGAGTGGCTTGATCCGTTGATGAGCGCGGGCAATTGGGTGCCCGAGTTGGTGGAGCTAGCAGGCGGTCGATCGGTCCTGGGAAAGCCGGGCGAGCACTCGCCGTGGCTCTCCTGGGATGAGCTGTCTGCAGCCGATCCCGATGTGTTGATCGTGATGCCTTGCGGCTTTGATCTCGAACGCACTTTGCAAGAGTTGCCGTCGCTCACCGAGCAATCTGGTTGGTCACAACTGCGAGCCGTTCAAACTCATCGAGTCTTTGCCGTCGATGGTCATCACTACTTCAACCGCCCCGGTCCAAGGTTGATCGACTCCGCAGAGATCATCGCGAGCATCCTGCAAGCCGCAGTTGATGGCACAACGACCGATCCGCGTTTTCGACGTCTGTAGTGTTTCTTACTTGGATGGAAGCAGTGGCCTCAATCTCTCGCAGTCAATCCACGCATCACATTCCCCTCGCCCCTATGGGGAGAGGGGCCAGGGGTGAGG
>OMIV01000263.1 GCA_900299185.1 Planctomycetaceae bacterium | reverse complement strand
TGCACCGAGATGCTGCAGTACGATGGAGGTCGTCAAACACCGTTGTGGCAATTGGCTGTTGAATACGAGCGAGCACGCGGCAATTTCTCGGAAGCGGAAGTGCTCTCGAAGATGACCGACATCGTGCGGATCTTGAGGAAGTCGATTCAGAGCGGACTGGCCGGCACGCATTACGAAGACCGCGTGCTCGGTTCGCAGAGTGGTCGCTTTCAAGAGCTGATGAATCGCGGTGGGCTCCTTGATGGTGGAGCGCTGAATCAAATCGTGCTCTACGTGACGGCGATGATGGAAGTGAAAAGCAGCATGGGTGTAATCGTTGCGGCACCCACTGCCGGAGCTTGTGCCGCCTTGCCCGGAGCGGTGATCGGTATGGCGGAAGTCATGCAGAAGGATGAAGTCGAGATGGCGCGAGCGATGCTTTCCGCCGGCCTTATTGGTGCTTTCATCGCGACTCGTTGGACGTTCGCTGCGGAGGTCGGTGGGTGTCAGGCCGAAGGAGGCTCGGCCGCATGCATGTCGGCGGCGGCGCTCGTCACGTTGGCTGGTGGTTCGCGCGATCAAGCAGTCGCCGCTGCGTCGATGGCGTTTCAAAGCATGCTGGGTTTGATCTGCGATCCAATCGCCAATCGCGTCGAAGCTCCCTGCTTGGGTAAGAACGTGATGGCCGCAGCAAACGCCTTGTGCTGTGCCAACATGGCGCTGGCGGGGTTTGATCCGCTGATCCCACTGGATGAAGTGATCGATGCTGCGAAGGCCGTCGCCAACATGATGCCTCGCGAGCATCGTTGTACGTCACTCGGAGGGCTCGCTGTTACGCCGACATCACTCGCGATCGAGAAGCGGTTGGCAGAATTGAAAGCCAAGAGTTGCCAAAGTTGTGCCTGTCATTGAGCCAGCGTCACGCCTTGTTCTGGCGAGAACCTTGATGAGAATCGTCCGCAGAGAAGACGCAGGGCTCTTGATGAATCGAACTGCTTCGACTGCTTCATTCGATACGAAGGAGATCACGATGCGACGACGTGAGTTTATGCAGCTCGGACTGGCGGCTTCTTCGGGAGTGATTCTTCAGCGCCTTCACAGCGAGGCTCAGGACCACGCGGCATCGCCATCGAAAGTTGTACCGAAAGCAGTGGCGGCAATTGTCACCACTTACTTTCGAAGATCTCACGCGGATGTGTTGCTCACAAAGATCCTCGAAGGCTGGCAGCACGATGGCGGTCCGGGACCAGCATTGAAATTGGCTTCGATCTACATCGATCAACCCAACAGCAGCGAGTTCGGTCTGAAGCTCTGTCAGAAGCACTCCATCCCGCGCTTTGATTCGATCGAGCAGGCCCTCACGGTGGGCGGCAACTCGATCCCGGTGGATGGCGTGCTGAGCATTGGCGAGCACGGTAACTATCCCATCAACGAACGAGGTCAGCAGCTCTATCCGCGCAAACGATTCTTTCAGGAAATCACCGACACGTTTCGCAAGTACGGTCGAGTCGTCCCTGTCTTTAACGACAAGCACATCAGCACGGTGTGGGACGACGCCAAATGGATGTACGACCGCGCGATCGAGATGCGAGTGCCGTTCATGAGCGGCTCGTCATTGCCAGTCAGCTTTCGAAGCACACAATTCGAACTGCCAGTCGGCAGTGAGATCGAGTCCGCCGTCGGCATTGGCTACGACGGGCTCGACATCTACGGCTTTCACGCGTTGGAGTGCTATCAGTCGATCATTGAACGGCGGCGCCATGCCGAGCGCGGCGTGAAGTGGGTGCGATGTCTCGAAGGGAAGGATGTGTGGCGTGCGGTCGCAGATGGCTGGATCGATGCCGATGTTATGGATGCGACCTACGCGGCGATCCCCAAGCGAAAGACAAACATCCGCGATGATGAAGGGGTCATTCTCTTTCAGTTCGAGTACCTCGACGGCTTTCGCGGAGCACTTTTCATGTTGCCGAGTGCTCAACTCTCAGGCGTTGGAGTGAAGCTGAAAGGTCAAAAGCCCATGGCCACAGGCTTCGAAGAACGCGAGGTACCTAGCTTCCCGCACTTCGCGTACTTGCTGAAGGCGATCGAGCGGATGATTCACACTGGTAAGAGTTCTTACCCCGTCGAACGAACATTAATGACCGGCGGAATTCTCGATCGCGCCCTGACATCGAAATCACAAGGCGGCAAGCAGCTACTCACTCCCGAACTCGCGATTGCCTATACCCCGACGGACTACCCGCACGCACCGCACCCAGATCTGCTCGGCGCTCCGGGTGCCAAACAGCCGTGAGTTGTATCGAAGCCGCAACGCCCCAAACGCACCTTGAGGACGTATGCGAACATACGAAGGAAGAAACAATGCACGCCACGCATCACACGCGATTGAGACGCATTCTGCTTTCCGTCTGGGCGATGCTCCTGACAGAGGCGTGTCTAACCGCTGGAGAGCTGTCGGTACCACAGTCTTACCCGAGCATTCAGTTCGCAATTAATGCGGCGAAGAGTGGTGATGTCGTGCTTGTTACACCGGGGATCTATCGAGAGCGATTGAAGCTCAAAGAGGGAATCACGGTGCGGAGCACGGGGGACGACGCGAAGGGCAAGCTCGGACTGAAGCGTGCCGAGGCAACCATTATCGACGGTGGAAGCGCGAACGATTTGGCTGGCGTGATCATGAGCGAGGGCTCGGTACTGGACGGCTTCACGGTCACAAACGTGGGAACCTATGACGACGCGGAATGGCAGAAGCATCACGCGACTCAGGGGAATGATCAGCCGCACGAACACATCGGCGCACCGGGCGTGGCCGGTATCAGCATCACCGGAGTGACGTGCGTTGTGACAAACAACATCGTGCACCACATCGGCTACACTGGAATTGGGATTACAGGCGTCGAGGGCCATCGTTGCTCGCCGACGATTCTGCGAAATACGTGCTATCGCAACATGGGTGGCGGCATCGGCTCGATGCGCGGGTCGACAGCGATCATCGAAGGCAATGTCTGCTTTCAAAACTTCTATGCGGGGATCGGACATGAGGCGGCGGACCCACTGGTGCTCAATAACGAGTGTTTCGAAAACATCCGCGCGGGGATTGGTGTGAGTGAGGGAGCTCGTCCCGTCGTGCGTGGTAATCGTTGTTACAAGAATCGCCGAGCAGGAATCGGAATTCGGACCGGTGTCGAAACAAGCCCGATCATTGAATTCAACGAGTGCTTCGAAAACGACATGGCAGGCATCGGCTGTGAAGAAGAGTCGACGCCGATCATTCGCGGCAACAAGTGTCATCACAACCGAATGGCTGGCATCGGTACTCAAGATGGAGCTGCCCCGCTGATCTCTAAGAACGAATGCCTGCACAACGAACTATCGGGAATCGGTGCTCGGGATCGAGCTCGACCATTGATCCATGAGAATGAGGTCGCGAACAACAAACTCTCTGGCATAGGCGTCGAGAGTCAGGCTCAAGCAGCGATTCTTGGCAACTCGTGCCGAGATAATGGTCTGGTCGCTCTAGGAGCCTGTCCGAGAATTCTGCCGGAGATTGGCGAAGTGGGCTTGGCAGCGGGGGTAAGATTTCCTCCAATCATTCGCCCGTGAGGGACGTGAGTCTTCGAGGATGTCGCCGCAGCG
>OMIV01000262.1 GCA_900299185.1 Planctomycetaceae bacterium | reverse complement strand
GTAATGTTGATGACATCTCGATCAACATCTCGGCGGCGGCGATCGACCTGACCGGCAATGTGCTGGCAGAGACTCAACTCATCGCTGCACGAATTGCGACATTCATTCCGTCGGCGTCTGACATCCAATTCGATACGGCGGACATTGGCACGCTCGAAAGCAATGGCCAGTTGCAGACGGTGGCCTTGCACGAGATTGCTCATGCTTTGGGTTTTGGTCTCATCTGGGACGACTTGGGTCTGATCGTGGGAGCGGGCGGCTCTGATCCACGCTTTACTGGCTCGAACGCCATCACCGAGTTCAATAATCGCTTTGGGATGGCGGCGACTGGAGTGCCTGTCGAGAACAGTGGCGCTCCAGGAAGTGCAGACTCGCATTGGCGAGAGTCACTACTCACCAACGAATTGATGACCAGCCAATTGGATCCCGGCGCGAATCCACTCACTCGTCTGACGATCGCGCAGTTCGAGGACTTGGGCTATCAAGTCGACTACTCACAAGCGGATGCAGTCAGCCTGTCGAATTCGGTCTCGCCCTTGAACATCAACGGTTCGAACCAAACGACGACCTCCGTGCGGAGCAGCGGTCAGAACATTGTGATCGGCACGGCGGGGTCAGATTTGGGTGACGATGCTGTGTCGAGCGACTATCGACCATCGAGCAATCGTATTAATGGTTACACACGCACGATCAACTCGAACCCGATGTTGGTGGTCCCTGGCGTTGATGCGAGCAAGGCGAACCAAGTCGTGGGCCTGACTCGCGAGGACATCTTCGCGAACCAAACGCTCTTCAACGTGAATTCGCGACTGCAAGTTCCAGAGCCTGGTCCGAACGATTCGATTGCGACTGCTCCCAATATCGACAACCTCGGCTTCTCGTTGGACTTCGATCCCAACATTGAAGACGAGTCTTTGGTGAATACGTCGACCTCGTTGCCGCACCTTTCAATTCAAGGTTCCGGTGATAACTTTTACGACTACTTCGCGTTCACGGTGACGAACCCCGGAGATCGAGGCGTCTTCGACATCGACTTCACGGCGGTCGGCGGGACGACTTCGTTCGATTCCAAGATCTTCTTGTACGACGCTGCCGGCAACTTGTTAACGAGCAACGACGACAGCAATGCGGTGGCGAATGACGCTGGTAGCACGAGTGGTTTGGACTCGTTGCTCGATATCACATTCCCAACGTCTGGCACGTATTACATCTCTGTCGGGCAGTACCTGTCGGGTAATGCTGCGGGGCAACCGATTCAAAACGGAGCGGCTTACACCCTGCATGTCTCGATCGAGAATCACATCACTGGCGGTGGTGGTGGTGGCATCACTCCGAATGCTCCAATCTTCGGTGACACTCTCTTTGGTGACGAAGGCAACGACACTCTGATTGGCTCGCCAGGCGATGATCAGCTCACAGGCAATGGTGGCAACGACAACATCCAGGGCGATGACGGCGCCGACACAATCTACGGCGGAGCGGGTGCAGACTCGATTGATGCCGGAGCTGGCGACGATTCCATCCGCGGCAACGCTGGTGCTGACACCGTGAATAACGGCGATGGCGATGACTTCACCTTGTGGCGCGTGGGCGATGGCAATGATCTGGTACTTGACGCACCGGGACTTGATGACTTCACGATGCTTGGGACGTCTGCGGCTGACGCTTTCAACATTGGTCAAAACCTGGGTGTGATGTTGATCAACGTCGGGACGGAAACCGTCTCGGTCGAGAGCGGTTCGACGGTCATCAACATCAATGGCGGAGCAGGCAATGATGTCTTCAACGTGGGCGACCTCGAAACCATTCAGGGACTAACACTGAATCTGAACGGTGAACTCGGACGCGATCGCTACGACCTCGATGGTTCCAACACAGGCTCGGTCCGCATCAATCTCGATGGCGGCGATGGTGGCGACACCATCATGGGTAGCTTGAACGACGAAACGATCATCGGTGGTGACGGCAACGACGTCATCAATGGCGGCGGCGGCAACGACTTGATTCAAGGTCTGGCCGGTGACGACACGCTGTCCGGCGGCGATGGCGATGACACACTCGATGGTGGCACGGGCATCGACGTTCTGAATGGCGGCGTCGGCAACGACGTGCTCAACGGTGGCACGAACAATGACGTGCTGAACGGCGACGACGGCAACGACGAACTGATCGGCGATGCTGGTAACGACTCGCTGTTCGGTGGTCTGGGCGATGACTCGTTGTTGGGAGTGGCTGGAGATGACTCGCTGCAAGGCGGCGACGGCAACGACTTCCTCAATGGTGGCACCGAGAACGATGTCATCTTGGGGCAAAGCGGTGATGACATCATTCGCGGCGGTGACGGCGAAGACTCGATCTTCGGCGGTGCTGGCAATGACATCATCAATGCGGGCGATGGCAACGATGTCGCCGACGGTCAAGGTGGCGATGACACCATCACAGGCAGCGATGGTGATGACACCGTTCGTGGTGGAGCTGGCAACGACATCGTTGTCGGCGGCGATGGTAACGACGTGCTGCAAGGGCAGGGTGGTCGAGACACCGTGCTGGGCGGAGACGGCAATGACATCGTGAAGGGCAATGGCGGAACGGATCTGCTGGCGGGTGGAGAAGGCACGAACAAGTTTGGTGTCGTCGGTGTGGACTACGACGTCAGCGAGATCGATGAGAGCTTTGAATTGAGCGACACCATCAAGCTGCTGCTGGAAGCTCTACCGAAGGCGGTTTAATCGGGAATCACTGGCATTCATGCGGACTCTCTTCTGCCGCTTGGCGGGGTGGAAAGCCGCGATGAGTGCCTGACAAATCGCATCGACCTGTCGCTCGCGACGGGGCGGTGTCTTGTGAAACCGCTGGGCAACTGGCGGACAACTAACAAACCTCACCAGACAGGATTTCGAGTTTGAGAGTGCTTCGAAGGCAGCGCTAGAGTCAATGGCAACGAACTGGGTGAAACGCGGCCTGACCGCAACTTGATGAACTCGATGGAGTCCTCGGAATGCGACGTTGGTTATACGGTCTGCTCATGACGCTCGGGGCACTTGTGTGCCTGACCGAGTCTTCGTTCGCGCAAGGCGCACCGAAGGCTGGGGCCAAAGAAGCGTCGTTGCTGATCAAAGAGCCCAAGACGCCCGAGGCTCTCTTTGATGCAGTCGTCCTGATGCTCGATCTGGAGCGTCCGAATCTGGCGTCTCAATACCTCAATCAATTGATGACTCAGGATCTGGACGATGCCGTCATCCTGAGGATGCGCGACAAGCATGGCCCGGCCACCTTCCTGCGTTTGGCCAACGATCAACGCTTTGAACCACAAGGCCCGGAACTGCTCGAAAAGATGAACGCGGCCTTCAAGCGTTTTGCTGGTGATCCAGCACGCATGGATAAGCTCATCGCGCAACTTACGGGTGATCCCGAGCAACGAGAGTCTGCCATCATTCAATTGCGGACCACTGGTGGAGTCGCTTTGCCGCGAATGTTGGCGGTGCTCGATAAAGCTGAACCCAAGCAACGCGACGCGATCACTTACGCGTTGACGCGGATGGGCAAGGCCATCGGTCCAGCTCTAATTGGGGCCCTTGAATCACCGTCTGAAAGAATCCGAGCAGCGGCCCTCGAGGGGTTAGGCTTCGCCGGCTCGAATGACACTGTCGCGTATCTCTGGCACCCCGCCTTTAGCGACAAGTCTCCGCCAGGCACGCAAGTCACCGCTCGCCGGTCGCTGGCTCGGATTCTGAAGGACGACCCCAAGAAGACTGGCGAACTCACCATCTTCGGCGCCGCTGCTCAGATGGAGAAAGTCGCAACGACTCACTTCCGCAACGAGCATGAGTGGTTGCTGAACGACGATGAGAAGGTCGACTTCTGGTCGTGGGATCGAGAGAAGGACGCGCTGGTTTCGCAGTCACTCGCCCCCAAGACGGCCTCGCTGATTTCGGGGAGTCGGATCGCTCGACAAGCGTTGGATCTGGCGCCTGATCGAGAACGACTACGAGCGTTGTATCTCGCGCTGCGACTGTCACTCGCATCACATCTGGCTGGTCCCGGTGCACCGCTGCCGAAAGGTTCCGGCACTGCGCATGACGTCGCGTTAGAGGCTGGTCCCGAACTGGCTCTTAATGTTCTGGACTTCTCGTTGAAGAACCCGAATCCCGATGCCTCATTGGCGGCGATTCAGATTCTTTCGCAAGTGGGTTCGAAGCGCCTGATCGACAATCGCAACGGCCAAGCATCGCCACTGGTTGCGGCTCTTAACTATCCGAACTTCGCGGTTCAGTTTGCTGCGGCCTCGGCCATCATGCAGTTTGATCCCGATCAACCATTCCGAGGCTCGCAACGAGTCGTCGAGATCCTGAAGCGCGGATTGAATGACGCTGGCAGTCGATATGCGTTGGCCATCGACCCGAACAAGGAACGAGGCTCAACGGCTGCTGCTTGGTTGGGACAATTGAACTACGAGCCGACATCGGCTGCGACGGGACAAGAAGGCTTCAAGGTTGCCGCAGACCGAGGTGATGTGAGCCTGGTCGTGATTCATGCCGCCTGCATCAATTGGGGGCTGACTCAAACCATTGCCAACTTCCGAGCAGACGCACGAACGGCTGGCATTCCGATCGTCATCTATGGACCGGAAGGCTTCGACGCGAAGTTGGCTCGGTTGATCGCTGACTATCCGCTGGTTGATTTCGCGACCGAAGGCGAAGCCAGTTTCAAACGCGGTATCGAGACGTTCCTCGCGAAGCTCGATACCCCGCCGCCGGCTGCCGAACATCGAAACGAACGCATTCGCGCAGCGGGCTTCTGGTTCGCTCATATCGCGAATGGTCGTCGCACCAATGTGTTCGATATCTCGTCGGCAGAAGAGGCGCTCTTCGAAGCCACGAACTTTGCCACAGTGGGAGTCAACGGCGTGATCGGACTCGGAGCGATTGCGACTCCGAGTTCCCAACTGCGACTGCAAGAGATCGCAGTGGCTGAAGCTCGCGAGCCTGCGATTCGTGAGGCCGCCGCGTTGCAATTATCAGTACACGTGCAAAATCACGGCGTGCTGATTGGCAAGGACAAGGCACTCCAAGTGAAGCAGGCACTCGATAAGGCGACCGATCGTAACGTGAGGCAAGCACTGGCCTCCGTAGTCGGAGCTTTCCGCCCCGAGCCCCCTCGCGTGTTAGAGTTGCTACAAAGCTTGCCCGACGCCGCACTGCCCTCCGCGCCGGAATAGTGCGAGCAATTCACTTGGGCTTGTGATCTGAAAGACAATCGCAGTCGTGAACCATCCAGGTTCCAATTGTCGACAAGCTCATCAGCCAGACATTGAAACGATGAGGTCGCGAAGAACGCAGCGGAATGCGCCGAGAGACTTAGTTCGAGTTCGGCTTTGCCCTCTGCGATCACCGCGTTCTCTGCGTTTCAAGAATCTTCGACGCTTCGTTCGTTAGCTCAATCCTGCGATGAAGAAGTTTGTTGGTCGCATCGCATCCTTTGCAGCCGCATCTGAAAGCCGCACTATCCCTGCCCTTGGGACTATCGTCACTTCGCCTTTCAGGATGCTCGCTCATGCTTCAGTCGATTCGCTTGGTGCTGCTCGTGGGGTTGGGGATTCTGGTGACAATTGGCACCGCGTGGGCTCAACCGTCGGGGCCGCAGGCTTGGTGGCCGATTCAGCCGAGGCCGCTGCCGTTGGTGCATCCCCTGTTCTCGGATGACATGGTGTTGCAGCGCGACATCAAAGCTCCCATGTGGGGCTGGAGCGTGCCCGGTGATGCGATCACGGTTTCGATTGATGTCGAGAAATCCGACGGGCGGCAGATTGGAACTGCGATCGCTGGTGCTGACGGCAAATGGATGACGAAGTTGGTTCCTCAACGCGCCGGTGGGCCACATACGCTGACGGTCGAATGTGTCCCGGCTGAGTCGGGGCGACCGAAGCAAACGATGACGCTGCGCAACGTGCTCTTCGGCGATGTCTGGCTCTGCACCGGGCAGTCGAACATGAATTGGCCCGTGCGTCTTTCAACGAATGGCGAAGAGGAAGCTAAGCAAGCCAACAACCCCGAGATCAGGTCGTTCACGGTCAGTCATTTTCCGTCGCTGTTGCCTGAGAAGCTGCCGCCGCCAGCGAAGTGGGAGCCGTGTACTCCCGAGTTCGCTCGCAACTTCAGTGGCGTGGGTTACTTCTTCGCGCGAGAGATTCAAAAGACTCAGAAGGTGCCAGTGGGCATCATCCATTCGTCGGCGGGAGCGACGGCCGCCGAGTCTTGGGTCAGTCCCGAATCGTTGCGAAAGGTCATGCCTTATGACTTCAACGAGCGACTCGATGAACGCGAACAACTGCTGTCGAGCTTTGGTTCTGACTTCGAGTTCTTCCGCGCGATGGAACAATGGACGGCGGCTGTTGATCCCGACAGCGCGACCAAGAAGTACGTCTCGGATCTCGATCTAAAGACCGATGACTGGCTCGACATCACGGTGCCCAAACCGTGGGAAGAGACGGGCATTGAGTCGCTGAAAGACTTCGACGGCTTCGTGTGGTTTCGACACACGTTTGAAGTCCCTTCCGCGTGGCTGGGCAAGGATCTCGTTTTCGATCTGTCAATTATCAACGACGTCGATGTTGTCTGGTTGAATGGAACGCTGATCGGCTCGAAGCAAATGCCCGGCATCCGCAGTTATGCCGTCGACGCGAAGCTGATCAAGCCGGGGAAGAATCTGTTGGTCGCCGCCATTCTCAACCAGAAAGGGCCGGGTGGGTTCTGCTCTGGTCCCAGCAACATGGCCATCAAGGTCGCAAAGAGTCCGAGCAGTGAGCGCATCAAGTTGGCTGGTACTTGGAAAGCCAAGCTGGTGACAACGATCACCAACCTAAAGCAGCCTGTCCCAGCTCCGGCTCTCTCGCACTACAAGATGATCAGCGCTCAATACAACGGGATGATCGCGCCGCTGCTGCCGTATGGAATCAAGGGAGCGCTGTGGTATCAGGGCGAGGCGAATGGACCTTTCTGGATGCAGTACCGTCGCTTGCTGCCGACGTTGATCTCGGATTGGCGAGCACGCTTCGAGGTCGGTGACTTCCCATTCTTGATCGTGTCGCTGGCCAACTTGAACGCGTTGCAAACTCAGCCTGTGGAGCCAGGCTGGGCAGAGATTCGCGAGTCGCAATGGCGAACAGCTCGGACGGTTCCCAACACGGGGCTCGCGATGACGATCGACATCGGCGATCCCAAAGACATCCATCCGCGCAACAAACAAGAAGCGGGGCGTCGCCTGTCGTTGGTCGCTCGCAACTTGGTCTATGGCGAGAAGGACGTCATCTACTCCGGTCCCGAGTTCTCTGAGATGCAGGTGGAACTTCCCAAGGGAGACAAAATCCGGCTCTATTTCAAACACGTACACGGCGGCCTGATGATCAAGCCCGGCGACGAGAAGCTGACGGGGTTCATCATCGCCGGAGCCGACAAGCAGTGGGTCTGGGCCGATGCCGTGATCGAAGGCGACACGATTGTGGTCTCGTCGCCCGATGTGCCGTTGCCCAAATACGTGCGCTATGGCTGGGCTTGGAATCCGAAGGTCAACCTCTTCAATAAAGAAGGTTTGCCAGCGATCACGTTTCGAACCGACGAGTGATGAATGGGCCGGGCGTTCAAGTCGAGCCATGCGGACACGCCACTAAGCGGCAGCTTTTGACGGTGTCTGCTTCATTGCTGGGGGACACGCGCCGCGCCACACTCCGCCCGCGCTTGCGCGCCTGTCATAAACACTCCTTTTGAGAGAGCTGAGGGACGAACATGTCGGTTTCGCGACCTCCATCGAGCACGCGTGCTCGCGTCGCCAAGTCGCTGCGAAGACTGGTTCAATTCAAAGGCATGGAAAAAACCTCTGCCGCCCAGTACCGCAATCATGTGCGTCGATTGTACGACGGCCCGCAAGGTGCGGCGATCAAGTTCAGCAGCGTGCTGTCGCTACACGATCCGCTCGTCGGACGCATGTTGAGCTCCGGGCAATTTGATATCGCTCGCTTCCAAACGATTTTGGATGTCGGCTCGGGCTCAGGGCAGATTCTCAAGCACATCCTGCGACACACGACTAAAGACACCACGATCGTTGCTTGCGACCTGTCGCCACAAATGTTGCGACGTGCGTGCGAACGCTTGCAGACCGAACGCGTCGACTTTGTCGCTGCCGACATGACTCATCTGCCGTTCGCAGATAACTCTTTCGACTGCATCACCTGTGGCTGGGTGATCGAGCATTTGCCCGAGCCGTCACCCGGCTTGAAAGAGATGGCTCGCGTCCTCAAGCCCGGAGGCAGCCTGCTTTTGATGGCGACAGAAGACACCATCACCGGAGCACTCTCCAGTCGCACTTGGAAGTGCCGCACCTTCAATCGGCTGGAGCTGAAGGGAGCCTGCGAGGCGGCTGGATTGGAATGGCATCGGCCTCTGTTTCTCAGCCGGTTTCATCGAGCCATGCGGTTGGGTGGCATCTTGGTCGAAGCCGTTAAGCCCAAACCCGCGACCGGCAGTTGATTGGTGCCCAATGTATCCAGGGTTGTGTTGAGTTTGCTTGGTTCTTGTTGGAGAGAGTGGAAGCATGCCGCTGTTCGACTTCCGTTGTGAGTCTTGTCATCACGAGTTTGAAGAACTCATTCTCGGGCAAGAAAAGCCTGAGTGTCCAAAGTGCGGTCAGAAGAAAGTCGAGAAGCTCATCAGCGCTCCAGCAGCACCGGCCGGAATGAGTCTTCCAACGGTCGGCTCATGCCCGCCTCCGTCCGCGCATTCCTGTGGTCCGGGTTGCTGCCGTCATCACTAACGAATCGTCGGGCGAAGCTTCTCTCAAAGAGGGTGGCGCGCCCTTAGTACTCGAAGGGCGTGTGGTGGCAATTGCCACCGCGTCCTTTCCGTTGGTCACGGCGTGCCACCCATTCCAGTCTTGGTCCGAAGTCGGTGAGATCTCACTGGCTAGTCAAGAGGTCCAAACTCCGAGGTGAGCTTTCTCGCGTTGACTTCGCGTCTTCGGCGATCTTCATGGCATGCGAGTCTCCGTTGGATTCGCTCATACGGACTCGGACATGCTCACCGTTCGAATTGCCATCGCGACCGAAATTGCTGACGGGTTGATGCTGCAGTTCCGCCGCTACACCACGGAAGAACGCACCGAACGACTGCAGGCGTTACTTGATGCTCGTGAGCGGAACGAGTCGACGTTCGAATGTTTGATCGCACTTCAAGATGATCGAGTCGTCGGGGCTCAGCTCTTGATTCGGCAGCGCGACGATACGTTCTATGTCTGGCCTGCCGAACTCGAGAAGCAGTTCGCTCAAACGACAGTCGCAGTGGAAGCATTGCGACAGCTTTACGAACTCGCCGATCAACGCTTTCGCGACAGCCAGTTTTGGATCGCTCAATCGCTACTGGAGCTTGATCGCAAGAAGCAATCTGCCGAGATGACCCGACATGGGTTTCCCTATCTGACCGACTTGCTGTTCATGGGGCGGTCATTTGCGGGAGCAGATCCGTTGCCCGATCGCCCCACGGCATTCACGTCGGTCGCGTTCGACGAACCCGTCAACGGCGAGCGGTTTGCGAGAGTGCTCGAAGCTACTTATGTCGACACGCTCGATTGTCCGGAACTCAATGCTGGAGAGCGAACCGGCGCGAACGCGTTGGCTGGTCACAAGATCGCCGGTTTGTTCGACCCGCAAGGCTGGCGCATCTTCCAAGTTGACGGCGAAGACGTCGGCATCTCATTGCTGACGCAACACTTTCCTGACCCCGTTTGGGAAGTCGTCTACATCGGGATCATTCCGTCCGCGCGAGGTCGCGGGTTGGGGCGAGCGATACTGGTCGACTCGCTGTATTACGTGCTTGGGCATGGTGCGTGGGAGATCGTGCTGGGGGTCGACAAACGCAATCAGCCAGCCATCGCGATGTATGAGCAACTGGAGTTTGGGCTGATCGAACAGCGACTGGTCCATGCTCGATTGCGGCCTAAGCAATAGCCGCGGCGTCCTCGATCGAGCCTCCTCACATCGAAGCGAGTGTGGCCTCTTGAATCGTCGCTGCGTAAGACCTCGGCGTTGATCCCCCCTGGGGGTCACCCTAACATCGGCCTTCTCCGATTTATGGCTTTCTGCCCGCTTCTTTGCTGCCCTCCTAATTCTCCTGCCGAGGTTCCAACGTGTGGTTTTCCTTACTCGCGCAGAGCATCCTCGCGTTCGCGGCTGATCCGGCGAATGTGACTGTCGATCCGCCGCAAGTCGATCTCAAAGGCGGCGGGCAAGTGTTTCAGTTGCTCGTCTCGGGACAGCAGGACGGGGAGCAACGCGATCTCACTCCGACCGCGACTTACAAAGTGGTATCGGGCGACGCGTGCTCGGTTTCGAGTGGCGGCCTTGTCGCCGGAGTGAAGGACGGGCAGAGCGTTGTCGAAGTTTCGATCGGCGGCAGTACCGTCAAAGTTGCAGTCAGTGTGAAGGACGCTGCGGTCCGACCGCCGTTTAACTTTGAGCGCGACATCGTGCCGATCTTCAGTCGCTATGGCTGCAATGCTTCGGCGTGTCATGCGAAGGCTGAGGGACAGAACGGCTTTAAGTTGTCGGTGTTTGGTTTCGATCCGAAGTTCGATCACGCGACGCTCGCGCGCGAGTCGCGCGGACGCCGCACGATGACGCAGATTCCCGAGCAGAGTTTGCTGCTCCTCAAGGCTGTCGGATCGGTCCCGCATGGCGGCGGGGCTCGGCTAAAGAAGGACTCGATCGAGTACGGCTTGCTGCGCGATTGGGTCGCGGCGGGCATGCCGTTCGGTAAGGACGATGACCCGCAAGTGAAGTCGATCGAGGTCGCTCCGCGCGAGCGACAACTCAAGTTTGGAGCGACTCAGCAACTGCGCGTCATCGCGACTTACACCGACGGGCGCAAGGCCGATGTGACGACGCTCGCGAAGTTTCAGTCGAACAACGACGGGCTCGCGGCGGTTGATGACCGAGGCTTCGTCACCGCCGGTAAGAAGCCGGGCGATGTCGCGATCATGGCCAGCTTCATGGGCAGCGTGGATGTGTTTCGGACGCTCGTTCCCCAGCCGGTCAAAGGCGACGGACTGCAATGGCCGCAGTCGTTGAATCGAGTCGATGAACTCGTCGACGCGAAGCTGAAGAAGCTCAACATCACTCCATCGGGACTGTGCTCGGACAGCGATTATTTGCGGCGCGTGTCGCTCGACATCATCGGCACGCTGCCCACTGCGGACGAAGCGCGAGCCTTCCTCAATGACAAGCGGCCCAACAAACGCGCGTTGCTTGTGGAATCTCTGTTACAGCGGCCCGAGTACGCGGACTACTGGGCGTTGAAGTGGTCAGATCTCATGCGCGTCGATCGTGCGACGCTCGGGCATCGCGGGGCGTATCTCTACTACCAATGGATTCGCGACAGCTTCGCGGCCAACAAGCGGATGGATCAGTTCGTCCGCGAACTGCTGACGTCGGAAGGTCCGCTCGTCGATGCGCCCGCCGGTCACTTCTTCAAAGCGGTGACGAAGAATGGCGAGCGAGCCAGCACGTTCTCGCAGGCGTTGCTCGGCGTGAGGATCGAGTGTGCTCAGTGCCATCATCATCCCTTCGACCGCTGGGGACAGGACGATTACGTCGGCATGGAAGCGTTCTTCGTGCAGGCCAGTGTGAAGAAGACGCCGCGCGGCGAGATGCTGTTTGCGACGCCGACCGCCGGGCCGTCGAAGCATCCTCGCACCGGTGCTGCGATTCATGCTTATGCCCTCGGAGAGAAGATGGGCGAGGCCTCACCAGAAGGCGATCGCCGAGTCGCACTCGCTGACTGGGTGACTTCGAAAGACAACGCATTCTTCGCGCGGAACGTCGCGAACCGACTGTGGGCCTACTTCACCGGACGCGGCCTTGTCGTGCCGGTCGACGACATGCGGCTCACGAACCCGCCGTCGAATCCGGAACTGCTCGACGAACTCGCGCGGACCTTCGTCGCGAGCGGCTTCGACATGCACGCACTCATCAAGCACATCACCGCCTCGCGGACTTATCAGCTCGCGACGACTTCCAATCCGACGAACGTCATTGACGAGCAGAATTACTCCCGCGCCTTGATCCGCTCGCTGGAAGCAGAAGTGGTGTTCGACGCGATCTGCCAAACAACGGGCATGCCCGAGAAGTTCGACGGAGTCCCGGCAGGCTCGCGCGCGATTCAGCTCTGGGACAGTCTCGTCCCGCACTACTTCCTGAGAACGTTCGGACGTCCGGTGCGAGCGACCGCCTGCGAATGCGAGCGGGTGGCCGAGCCGAGCGTCGCTCAAGTGCTGCACGTGATGAACTCGCCCGAGCTGCAAAACAAACTGGCTCACGAAGGCAGCCGCATCACGAAGCTGGCGACAAGCAATCTCAGCGACGAAGCCCTGACCGACGAGTTTTACTTGAGCTTCTATTCGCGCTACCCCACCGCCGCCGAGAAGACCGCAACGCTGAGTTACTTAAAGAATCACAACGGCCAAAGACGCCGCGCCGCCGAAGACATTGCTTGGAGCTTGATGAATACAACGGAGTTCTTGTTTAACCATTAGCGGAGTCACGCCGCTCTTGAGTAAGCGCGTCTGACTCAAAGGCAATGGGACGAATAGGACGCATGGGACGAATGAGAATTGCCGATTCAAAACACATTCGACCCATCGGTCTCCTACGTCCCATTTCCCATTCTTCTCATCAGTCCCATCGCACCACCGAAACAACTCCACCTTACTTGAGGACAACCCGATGACCACAAATCGTGCCTTCTGCGACGGTATCAATCGCCGCGACTTGCTGCGGATTGGACTGGCTGGCTCTTTGGGCGGAGCGGTCTCGCTGCCGCAGTTGCTGGCGGCGAGCGGCAAGGCGACGGGCGGGGCTACGGCGAAGGCCGACTCGGTCATCATCCTGTTTTTAAAAGGTGGATTAAGCACGATCGACACGCTGGATTTGAAGCCGAAGGCTCCGTCCGAGTTTCGCGGCGAGTTCGATCCGATCGCCACTAACGTGCCCGGTATCGAGATCTGCTCGCACTTGCCGAAGCTCGCTCAGACGGCCAATCGCTTCTCGCTGCTGCGGTCGATGACGCATCAGAACTCGGATCATGGTGGTGCGGACCATTACATGCTGACGGGCTATGCCCCGGCTCCGGGTTTCAATCCGGGACTCAAGCCGAACAATCAACGCCCGGCTCACGGTTCGATGATCAGTCGGCAGCTCGGCCCGCGCGGTGGAGTGCCGGCTTATGTCTGCGTGCCCAAGGCGCATGCGTCGGCGGGCTCGGCGTATCTCGGCTCGCTCAATGCGCCGTTCGTCGTCGAGGCTGATCCCAATCAACCGAACTTCTCGGTGCCCGATCTGATGCCGCCGCTGACGGTCGACTCGTCGCGACTGAATGATCGCCGCGCGTTGTCGGCGGTCGTTGATCGCTTCGCCAAAGACGGTGAGAACGAGATCAACAAGTCCGCGAAGCAACTCTCGACCTTCCAGCAGAAGGCGTTCGAACTCGTGACCTCGACCGAGACTCGCAAGGCCTTCGATATCGCCGAAGAGAGCGACAAGCTCCGCGATGCGTATGGCCGACATACGCTCGGGCAGAGTTGTTTGCTCGCGCGGCGACTGGTGCAAGCGGGAGTTCGCTGCGTGACCATCGACCATCAGAACTGGGACACGCACTACGACAACTTCAAGGTCTTGAAGAACGACCTGCTACCGCATCTCGATATGGCGTTGCCGCTGCTGCTGACGGATCTGGATGATCGAGGCCTGCTCGACCGCACGCTCGTGATCGTGATGGGAGAGTTCGGACGCACGCCGCGCGTGAATCAATACGCGGGCCGCGACCACTGGGGTCCATCGAACTGCATCCTGCTCGCCGGCGGCGGCATCAAACACGGCCTCGCGATCGGCAAGACAAACGCTCGCGGCGAACGCCCTGACGGAGACCCAACGAGCCCCGAAGATCTCGCGGCGACAATGCACTACTTGCTAGGCATCGACCCGAACGAAGAGTTCTACACCCCCGAAGGCCGCCCCGTGAAAGTCGTCAACGGCGGCAAAGTGGTTTATGGCTTGGTGTAGGTGGCGTTACATGGGGAAGGTTGGCCACTTTTGTTTCCGCTATATCGTCCGATTAAATCGTCATGAGAAACTGCCTGCATTGTTTCACGCAAGTCCTACAACGGCCTGATGGAACTTGTCCGGCGTGCTCGCGAGATATGGCCAAGGTCAGTGAAGAGGAATTGAATCGGGTACTGCTGCCGATTCAGGTTGGCGATCCAATACCTGATGTGTGTTGCTCTTGTGGGGAACATTCAACTCGCAGGGTCACGGTCACGATTTATCGAGACGGCACGAGTGAGATAAACGCGACCAGAAAATTCTTATGGCAGTTTCTCATTGACGTACTTCTCAGGGTTGTCAGTCGACGCTCGCTCTACCAGTCATTGGCATCGACCGATGATTCGATTCGGGTGGGGGAAGTGGGTGTCGATCTCAGAATGACTCAGTGTCGTCGCTGCGCTCGTGCCTCAGACATCGAGGCGCACTCGGCGGAATTTTTTGAAGGGCAGTTTCAGTTCATCGTACATCGCGAATACTCCCGACAGTTTTATCAATGTCAGCTCCTCGACGAAGGCCAATAGAGTTCGGACGGCGAACTCTTTGGCGTCTTTATCTTGAGAATTCCGCCCCGTGAAAGTCGTCAACGGCGGCAAAGTGGTCTACGGATTGGTGTTGGTGGAGTCATACCATTTGAAGTTGCGCAAGTTCTTTGTCGCGTTAGCGACGGCAGCCAATAGCTGCGGGCCTTAGCCCGCAGAAAAGGTCGCATCAACTCGTGTTAGCCGCGAAGCGGCGTCAGCACGAATGCTGCGATCGCCGCTTCGCGGCTGAAAACAGCGAATCACAAAAGTTACCCCTCGGCTTATCATTAGGACGCATAAGACAAATAGGACTGATGAGAGTCATGATGGCTCTTATCAGTCCTATTCTTCTAATTGGTCCTCTGAGTCCTATCTGCAGCTAATAAGGAAGACGCTTCGTGCATACGTCGCTTGTTTGTGGTGCTTGTGGTTTGAGTCATGCCATCGACTCGCCTCAGAACTTGTGCGTGCAATGTCAGAAGCCGTTGCTCGCTCAGTACGACTTGGCGAGCTTGCGAGGTCGGTTTACTCCTGATGTCGTCCGTCAGCGGACCGAGCGATCGATGTGGCGGTTCTGGGAAGTCATGCCCGTTGATCGTCCGTCAGAAGCAGTCTCGTTGGGTGAAGGGCTGACTCCATTTTTGAAGTGCCAACAACGTGGCTCGTTTCGGAAGTTCAGTCAGCTCTACATCAAGGATGAATCGTTCAATCCGACGGGCAGCTTCAAAGCACGCGGCATGTCAGCTGCGATCACGCTAGCGAAGGCGTTGGGGATTGATCACGTTGCGTTGCCTTCTGCTGGAAATGCAGCCGGAGCCGCGACGTCGTATGCCGCTTGCGCGGGGATGAAGTGTTCGATCTTCATGCCTAAAGACACTCCCCCTGCCAACATCATTGAATGCCAAGTGGGAGGCGCGGCGGTGACGTTGGTCGATGGCTTGATTAGCGATTGCGGCAAGCTCGTTCGCGATGGCAAAGAGCAATTCGGCTGGTTCGATCTCTCGACACTCAAGGAGCCGTTTCGCGTCGAAGGCAAGAAGACGATGGGCTACGAGCTGGCCTTCGACATGGCCGACGCACTGGGACAACGCGAGCTCGTGCTACCCGATGTCGTGCTCTATCCCACGGGTGGCGGCACTGGCTTGATCGGAATGTGGAAGGCGTTCGACGAGATGGAGCAGCTCGGTTGGATCGACTCGCGCCGACCTCGAATGGTGTCCGTACAAGCCGAGGGCTGTGCTCCCATCGTGAAGGCATTTCAGGATGGCGTGGAGTTCGCGCCCCTATTCCCCAACGCAGCAACGATTGCCTCGGGGCTGCGCGTGCCAGTCGCGGTGGGCGACTTCCTAATGTTGCGAGCCATCCGAGCCAGCGGCGGCACGGCGCTGACTGTTACAGATGACGAATTGCGAGCAGGTGTTTTGGAGTTGGCTCGGGAGCAAGGTGTTTTTGCATGTCCTGAGGCGGGTGCGGTCTGGTGGGCTGCTAAGAAACTGTCGGCGAGTGGCTGGATCAGTCCTGACGAACGAGGGGTGCTGTTCAACACCGGCACCGGCGTGAAATACACGCACTTGGACCTTGCGACGACCGGGACGACGACATCAGATTGCGATCCTCACTAGGCCCCCTAAGGACGAAGACTCATGACGGCGACTCGCACTGATTTTCAAACTCACTCGTCTTTGTCGCGTCGCAGGTTGTTGCAGGTCGGCGGACTTGGGCTGATGGGAGTCACGCTGCCGCGACTGTTGGCGGCACAAGAAGCAGCGTCCTCGCTCGATGTGAAGCCGACGGCGGACTCGGCGGTCATCGTGTTTTTAAATGGAGGACCATCTCACTTAGACATGTGGGATGTAAAAACTGATGCACCCGATGGTATCCGTGGTGAGTTCCAAGCCATTCCGACTTCCGTGCCAGGTTACTTCGTCGGCGAGCACATGCCGAAGCTCGCGCAGCAGATGCACCGTTCGACTGTCGTGCGATCAATGCATCACGGCGTCAACAACGCGCATGCGGCAGCCGTCTATGCGGCGATGACGGGGCATGATCGAGGCGAGATTGGTGGCGGGACTCGACCAACGGACTATCCCACTCCGGGAGCTGTGCTCGACAAGTTGCGTCCGCCGACCGTCAACGCGGTCTCGCATGTGTGCTTGCCTTACATCACCAAAGAAGGAGCCGGAGGACCGCCGCAGCCGGGTTTCTTCGCCGGGTTCTTGGGACAACAGCACGATCCGTTGTTTGTGCTCAAAGATCCCAACGCTCCGGACTTCGCTGTGCCGGAACTTAGTTTGCAAGTCGGCGTGAGCGATCAACGACTCGACGCGCGGCGTTCGCTCATGAGTTCGCTGGATCAACGCATGGCGCAGCAAGCGAGAGCTGGCGGCATGACGGGCTTGCAGCATCGAGCGTTTGATTTGCTGACTTCGAGATCCGCTCAAGACGCGCTTCGACTGAGTGCTGAGTCTGACAAGGTGCGAGATGCTTATGGGCGCAACATCTATGGTCAGAGTGTGTTGCTTGCCCGACGTTTGGTCGAAGCCGGTACGCGACTGGTCACGATCTCGTGGGCACCGGATGCGAACGCCACGTGGGACACTCACGGCAGCAACTTTCAGAAGCTGAAGGATCCGCTGTTGCCGCAGCTCGATGCCGCTTGTTCCAGTCTTATTGAGGACTTTGCGCAGCGTGGCCTGCTCGATCGAACTTTGATCGCGATCATGGGTGACTTTGGACGTACTCCGAAGATCAATGGCAACAACGCCGGGCGAGACCATTGGAATTTTTGCTACAGCTTGATGCTGGTCGGCGGAGGCATGAAGCAAGGCTTGATCTACGGCAGCAGCGACAAGACCGGAGCGTTCCCGGCTCTGAGTCCACTCACACCGTCCGACATCGTTTCGACGATCTATCACTGCCTTGGCTTACGACCCGATCGACTGATCTACGACCCGATCGAGCGTCCGCATCGCCTGGTGCCGAAGGGCGACGTTGTTTCGGACTTGTTGGCTTAGGAACAGTCGAGAAGCGACTTTCAGGTTCTGCGATCAGTCCGAAGGGGCAGCGAGTTTTCGCATTTCTTGACGCGACATGGCGCGTACTCGCTGACGCTTCGGGGTGGTAACGGGACGTGCTGTGGGGGGCGTCTTTTCGAAAGACTGCCGCGATCGGAGCGTGTCCTTTGTTGCCCCTCACCCCCAACCC
>OMIV01000261.1 GCA_900299185.1 Planctomycetaceae bacterium | reverse complement strand
TCAAAACTTCCTCGCCTTCGTCCAACTGGATTCCATCATAATCCTGCTCAAATAGAAAATACACAGGCGATGCAACACAGCGTCCACACGACCTAGTGGCCGTCCCCACAATGTGACCCGCGATTTGACCGAGAGGACAGGCTCTGGGAGAACGGTCGAATCACGTCGAAGCAGAATGTCGATGCCTCAATACGCTGCCCGTTTCACCCGAAACTCGGAAACGATCGGATCTGAGACGGCTGCTTGATGTTGACATCAAAGGTCGTGAGCAATTGGCCACATCGATGAGCCTGTGACAGGTAAATGCCGCAGCCCACAATCAATTCGTTGAGCATAGACGGCAAAGTTTCGCGCGCTGCTGTGACCGGAACGTCTCAAATCGGTGCTACGTCATCAAAGTCAACGCAAACATCCAAAAATGCGCAGTCGGAACGTCGTCGGCCAGCATCCGTAAAGTGACATCACGTCAAGTGACTGCACTGAGCCCACGCAGAATCTGTGAGCAGGCTGCACGAGGCGGACTCGTCCACGACCTCTGCGTGGCAACGCCACAGCAGTAAGCCCAGTCTGGGTTCCGGAGTTTGGCATTCTTCACTGGTGGAGTTGCATCCTTTCGGACTTCGAGCAACCTCTAAGTTCGTTGCACAACAATGAGTTGGCCAAATCCAAGAACTCACAATGCAAAATCAAATCGGTACTACATGAGAGGCGTAGACCAACTCGTTGATGCGGAGCGAAGGCAGGTTTGAGCTATGCCGTTGACTCACTCCAAGCGCGTGGCATGTCAATCGCGGCAGGACTATGGTCCGGTGCGGACCAAAGGCATCTTTGAATGTGATGATGCGTTGGTGGTTCGTCGTTTAACTCGATTCGGAGAGCAGTCATGTCGAATCAGGGGATGCAGATTCCTCGGCGTCGTTTTTTGAAGACGGCATTGTCAGCGGCTGGAGCCGCGTTTGCGGCACCGACCATCATTCCAAGTTCAGCGTTGGGATTAGATGACTCTGTACCACCAAGCGAACGAGTCATCCTCGGTGGCATCGGAATTGGTAATCGCGGCACCTACGACCTCGGCTGCTTCCTCGAACAAAAAGACGTGCAGTTCGCTGCTGTTTGCGATGTCAAAGAAGCTCGTCGCAACACCGTGAAGCGGATCGCCGACACCAAGTACGGCAACACGAACTGCGGCACTTATCGCGACTTCCGCGAGATCCTGGATCGTCAAGACATCGACGCGGTGTTGATCGCTACCGGCCCGAACTGGCACTGCACGATGGCCATGCACGCCGCCAAAGCTGGCAAGGACATCTACTGCGAAAAGCCCGTCACCAAGAACATCGAGCAGAGCTTGATCCTGGCCGACACGATGCGTCGAACCGCTCGCGTATTCCAAGCGGGAACTCAACGCCGCAACCTTCCGCACTTTGCGTTTGCGTGTGAGTTGGCTCGAACCGGCAAGCTCGGCAAGCTCAAGAAGGTCTACGCGCACCCGGCTGGCATGCAGGCTCTGATGAGCGGCTGGTTGCCTGCTCAACCAGAGCCGGATCCAGCCGTCGTAGATTGGAACATGTATTTGGGTCCGGCCGCTTGGCGTCCCTTCAATCCCAAGCTGCTCGATGGCTTCAACTTTGAAAAAGGCGGCGGACTGGTTGGCGGCGGAGTGCTCGAATGGGGCTCGCACTGCGTCGATCTCTGTCAGTGGGCCGTTGACGATTGCCCGCCTCCGATCGAATACAACGCTCCGAAAGACGGTGAGTTGGTGGCTCGTTACGAAAGCGGTTGCGAGCTGATCTTCCGCGAGAAGGGTTGGATTCCACTGGGCTCGTGCCCGGTACGCTTCGAAGGCGAGACCGGGTGGGTTGAGGCAGGTGACAGCGGGAAGATCGTGTTGAGCAGCCCTGCTCTGATGGCTGGTCGCACGGTCGCCGAAATCGGTGGCTACCCAGCAACGTTCCACGTCCGCGACTTCCTCGATTGTGTGAAGACTCGCAGCCAGCCCAAGGGCAATGCTCAAGCGGCCTGCAACGCACACATCGCCTGCCATGCCGCCAACGTGGCGCTCTTCTTGGGCCGACAAGTGAAGTACGACAACAAGACGCACATGTTTATCGACGACGATCAAGCCAATCGGCTGCGTTCCGAAGCGTTGCGTGAGCCGTGGCGTCTGTAATTTAGACTCCACATCGACTTCATTCTCAAACCAACATTTTCGTCTTTGAACTTAGGACCGAAATCATGCGTCTCACGCGTCCTTTCACGCGCTCATGTTTGATAGCAGCGTTGTTATTAGCGACATCCGCTTCGACACCGGCTTGGGCTCAGAAGCTGTCGCCTGAAAAAGAAAAAGAACTCATTGCCGTGCTCCAGTCGGATGCGCAATCAGCCGACAAAGCGATTGCCTGTAAGCGACTGGCAGTCGATGGCACCGAGGCTGCGGTTGGAGAGCTGGCCAAGCTCTTGCCTGATCCTCAATTGTCGTCCTGGGCTCGCATCGCCTTGGAAAACATCCCCGGTGCTGAATCCGCTGAAGCTCTGCGAAAGGCCAGCGAGACTCTTAACGGGCAATTGCTCGTGGGCACGCTCAATTCCATTGGTGTCCGTCGAGATGTGACATCGGTCACGGCTCTTGTTGCAAAGCTCGGCGACAAAGACGCTGAAGTCGCGAGCGCTGCGGCGGTCGCTCTCGGTCGCATTGGCAACGCTGATGCCGAGAAAGCGCTGCGAGCCGCTCTCGCCTCTGCTCCGAACAATGTCCGCTCGGCCGTTGCTGAAGGCTGTGTCTTATGCGCCGAGCGATTGAATGCCGACGGCAAGAAGAAGGAAGCGATCGCTCTGTATGACGACGTTCGTAAGGCCGACGTCCCAAAGCAACGAGCCATCGAAGCCACGCGCGGAGCCATTCTTGTGCGAGGCGAAGAAGGACTGCCGTTGCTTGTCGAACAACTGGAGTCGACCGATCGCAAGATGTTCCAGTTGGCGTTGGGAGTGGCTCGCGAGTTCCCCGGCAAAGGCATCGATAAAGCCTTGGCCGAGGAGCTGGCGAAGACCATTCCGCAACGAGCCGCACTCATCATTCAAGCGATGGCCGACCGACCGGCTACAGTGGATCTCGCCGTTGTATTGAAGGCTGCCGGAAGCGGAGCGAAGGACATCCGAGTCTCTGCTCTTGGAGCATTGGCTCGCATTGGAAATGAGACGTGCCTGCAAACCTTGTTCGATGCTGCCGTCGAAGATGACGCTGCAGTTTCGCAAGCAGCCAAGGCCACGTTGGCTGACCTCTCGGGCTGT
>OMIV01000260.1 GCA_900299185.1 Planctomycetaceae bacterium | reverse complement strand
GGGCTCGGAGATGTGTATAAGAGACAGGCCGAGTTCTTACTGCCGGTGCTCGAAAGCACCGCCAATCTGCGTCCGAAGTTTGAAGACCTGCCCACTCATCCGACCGTAAGTCGAGACCTCAACTTCGTGCTCGATGATGCGGTGACTTGGGAGCAGCTCGAAAACATCGTGCTCTCTGCCGCTGGACCGAACTTGCAGTCGTTGACCTTCAGCGGCCAGTACCGAGGCCCGCAGTTGGGTGCGGACAAGAAGTCGTACTTGCTGACTCTGCACTACCGAGCCGCTGATCGCACTCTGACTCACGAAGAAGTCGAGGCAGCTCAGCAAGCTGTGATTCAATCCTGTGAATCGCAAGTCGGAGCCAAGCTGCGTTAACGATTGAGAGCCATTCACTTCTATGACGAATGTCACAACTCTCATCGCTGCGCTTCCAGCACCGATTCGAACTCGGCCCGATTGGTCGCCGTGCATTCCACAGTTGAAGCCTCTGGCTATCGGTCCGGTGAAGATCGGATTTCCCGTCGTGCAAGCGGCCTTGAGTGGTTACAGCGACTGGCCCATGCGGGTCATCGCTCGACGACTCGGAGCGCCGTACACGCTCGCCGAAGTCTTGATCGATCGCTTCGTCAACGATCTGCGTGACCGTCAGAAGACACGGCATTGGCTGCACGTGACCGATGAAGAGCATCCTGTTGGCGGCCAATTGATGGGCTCGAATCCCAGCGACTTCGAACCTGCTGCGCGGAAGCTGGTCGCGGCGGGATTTGATGTCATCGACATTAACTTTGGCTGCCCGGTGAGATCCGCAGTCGGCGGCTGTCGCGGCGGTTACCACTTAGGCCAACCACAAACCGCACTGGAGATTGTCGATCGAGTGCGTTCGGCAGTGCCACCGCAAATCCCAGTCACGCTGAAGATGCGGCGCGGCATCGATGATTCCACCGACAGCGAAGACTCGTTCTTCCGCATCTTGGACGGCGCGTTCGCTCGAGGTGTAGCAGCTATCACAGTGCATGGTCGCACGGTCGAACAGAAGTATGTCGGCCCGAGCAATTGGGACTTCTTGCGGCGAGTGAAGCAGCACGTCGGCAACCGCACGATCATCGGCAGCGGCGACGCCTTCACCGCCCAAGCTTGCGTCGACATGTTGAGCTACACCGGAGTCGACGGAGTCTCAGCCGCGCGAGGAGCGATCGGCAATCCGTGGATCTTCGCTCAAGCGAAAGCCTTGCTGGCGGGAGACCCTGAACCGCAACCGTCTCTCGCGGAGATACGTTCGGTTTTGGAGCAGCAGTACGACCTCTGTCGCGAGATCTACGACGACCATCCTGCACTGGCGACGATCCGAAAGTTCTCAATCAAGTTCGCTCGGCTGCATCCCCACGAAGAGAAAGTCCGCAACGCTTTTGCGTCCGTAAAAAGTGATCCCGACTGGTACCACGTACTCAACGAGTTCTTTGCCAGCGTTTCTTAGAATTGGTTTCACAAACGGCCTTCCAACAGTGCTCACCAAATGACTGATGACCGCCCTGCTCTGCCCGCATCGTGCACTCGCAACTTGCGAACCGTCATGTTGGTTTGCGGCACCGTGGAAGCACTCGCTTCGATCGCCGTGTGCTTGCCGCGGGATGTGATGAGCATCGCCTACCAGAGCTTGCGACTCGGAGAGATGCCCGACGTGGCGTTGTTCGGATACTTGGCCCGATCGGCGTCTTTGTTGTGGGCCGTGCATGGCGTGCTGGTGATTGCGTTGGCCGGAGATGTGCTCCGATATTTGCCGATGATCAAACTCCTCGGCTGGCTGACCATCGTCATGGGAGTCGCGTTTCTGGGTATCGACTTCTACGAAGGCTTGCCGGCATGGTGGTCACTCAGCGAAGGCCCCATCGTAATCGTCATGGGCGCAATCTATGTGAGCTTGGCTCGCAAGCTCGGCAGTTAGAAATGGATTCACCGCAAAGGAGCTGAGAACGCAGAGGAATCCAAGACTCGTCCGAGATAGTGCTTCATTCGAGATCAACTCACTAATCAGAAGCACTTACGAGGTGGCATAAAACGAAGGAGCGATTGCCGAACCGGCGAATTATCGGTGTTCGATCTGTGGCCCAAATCGTCTTCTTCAAGACCTGGAACAGCAGATAACAGAGCGAGGGCAAACAGAGCATCGACTCATCAAAACCAAAACCGGTTGCAGATGAGTCAACTTTTCCACAGTCAAAGTCGCCGTCATCGCTCCGCGTGACGAGCCTTCCAGAGCTGAGTTCGAACAAGTGGCGATCGGCCTTGGCAGGTGGGGCCGCCACGAGGAAGGCTCATCACGCGGAGCGATGATGGCAACATTGGTCTGATGGCGAGCCTCGCTGGATCCTATCATTCGCGCTCCGTCGTCTTCGTGCGGAAACAGAATGTGCCGCGCGAATAGAACGGAGCGCGAACGAGTTAGCCTTCAGAGCCATCGCGACCACATCAAGCAGCGATCGCATGGCTTCGAAGACGAATGACAAATCCCAGACTTACAGTCGTGGAGCGGCAGGCTTCACGGGCGCGGCGTAGTGCTGAGCCCCTTTGACTTTCACCTTTCGCTTCAGAACGCGATCGCCGCACGTGGCATAGATCGTGTCGAAGTCTGGCCCGCCGAAGCACAGGTTTGAGACCTTGCCATTCGGAGTCGGGATGATGCAAAGCACTCGTCCCGCTTGGTCACAGACCTGCAATCCCAAGCGCGTCGCGACCCACAAGCGGCCATCTCGATCGGTCCGCATGCCGTCGGCTCCAGAGTCATCGGCACTGTCCGGCATATGTAAGTGATAGTACTTCTGCTTGTTGGTCAGCGAACCGTCGGCATGCACGTGGTAGCTATAGACCCAATGCGAGCGGCTATCGGCGACATACAACAACGATTGATCGGGAGAGAACGTCAGGCCGTTCGAGAACTTCAAACCAGTGTCGACAACGGACTTCTCGCCCTTCGCGCTGACAAACCAAACCTTGCTCGGGTCTGAGCCGTTCCATCCGGGGTTCGTCACATAGACGCCGCCATCATGTCGCACCACGAGATCGTTGCCGCGAAATCCATCCGCGAGCACCGACGACTTTCCCTGAGCGTCGTAAGCCACGATCTGCTCGGCACCGCCAGCCACAGCCACCAACCGCCCATCAGGTGCGAAGCGCTGACCGTCGCCCTTCTTCGAGTCTTCCAAGAACACCGACACCTTGCCGTCGAGACCAATCTTGTAGGTCTTGCTGTTGGGCACATCGTTGTAGAAGACCTCGCCCTTTGAGTTTTCGCATGGACCTTCCGTGAACTTGTAGCCGTCGGCCACGAGCTGCCAGTCCTCGCCAGGTAACAGGATCTCTTGGAATTGAGGCGAGCCCTTTCCAACCTTGATGCCAGCCGGCCAATCCTTCCACAGCCAACGCATCGCATCTGGGAAGAGTTCGGTAGCGTGCTTGCCATTGTGTCCGCCGTCGCCCCAGTTATGAGCGACCTCGTAACCCATGAAAGTCAGCGATCGCTCCATCGCTTGATGCGCGATCCACCAGTCGCCGCCATAGATGTTGTTGTCGTTCGAGCCATCTTCCAAAAACACGCGCAGTGGCTTGGGCTCATACTTTCGAATGATCGTCGAGTAGTTTTGACCGCCACGCAGTCCCACATACGTGCCGATAGCGCTGAAGACTCGTCGAAAGGCATCAGGTCGTTCCCATGCAGCCGTGAAGGCACAAATTGCACCACTGCTCGAACCACCGACACTGCGATCGTTGCCATCTTTGGAAAGCTTGATGGCTCGACCGTCCGGCGCCGTCTTTGTCTCGACTTCCGGCAGCAACTCATCCAGCAAGAACTTCGCATAGCCATCGCCAAGTCCGTCGTACTCATAGCTGCGATTGAATCGTGGCAAAGCTTGATCATTCGCCGCCTTCACCACGCCAGGAGTAATAAAAACGCCAATCGTGACTGGCATCTCTTTGTTGTGAATGAGCTGATCGAAAACTGCCGGCGCGTTGAACTGGATGCCGTCCTGATTGACATGCACGCAAGCCGGTTTGCTGGGGTCGTATTGCTTGGGCACATAGACCCAAAAGCTGCGAGTCGTTCCGGGGAACACCTTGCTCTTATCGAACGTGTATTGAGTCACGTCGCCTTTAGGCGGAGCCGCCTTCTCTTGAGCCTGGACCTCGAACATCGGCACCAGCGCCAATAACAACATCCATACTGTCAGTCGCATGAGTCTTCCTTTTGAAATGCAAACAGTCTGATTTCGCCAAGCGGCGTACGAGCCACCTAAGTCGTCGCGAGGTTGGTGTCGCGTGCATCGCAATCCGGTTCAAGTGAGTCGAGGAAATCGAGTCCTTCCAAAATTCTTCTTGCGGTTGCGGCATTCGCTGACATCATGCGTTTCGTTGTTCGTGCTTACGCGGCACGAGAGACGCATCAGTCGAATTGGCGACTGGCAATCGCTCGATTCGCGTTCTCTACAAACAAGAAAGGAGGTGGTCAGTGCAATATCCCGAACGTAGCCCAAGAGGTGAGAGCCTCTGAATCACCGGCGGGTGGTTCAACTCCACCTCCTCGTAACACACTTACGAGTCATGGAACCCGGCTTTCGAAAGAGAGCCGGGTTCTTCTTTTTTGAACGAACCTCAAAGAGAGTTGAGCAGCCCGAGTTGATGATCAACGATCCCAGATCGAGAGACTGATCGAACTCAACCCTGCGAACCAGCGCCGAGGTTCTTGATGAAGTTCCCTGCCTTTGTCATCTGCATTCAAGCTCTAATTGCAGCGTTGGTGTCATCGACGTGCAGCGCAGATGAAGTCACCAAGATCGACGCATCTCAGATTCGAGGCGGGCTGTGTGTGATTGTTGGCCCGCTCGATTGGGCCATGAACTTACCGGTGATTGATGACCCGCACTTTGTCGTGCAGGTGTTGTCGAACAATGCGACGAGAGACCAGATCAAGACCGCCCGTGAAACGCTTTATTAACGTCGGCATGCGGGCAGAGTGACTGTCGAACGGCAGGATCAGTCGCGCCTTCCCTATGTCGAGAATTTGGTCTCGCTGCTGCTGGTAAATGATCAACCTCAACCGGACGCGGTCCCTGAACTCTTACGAGTCCTGCGTCCTGATGGCGAAATGCTCGTTCGAGATCGCGATCGCTGGCAGCGAACGGTGAAACCGCGACCAACTGAGATGGATGAGTGGTCTCAGTGGCGGCACGGCCCTGACCGCAATGCCGTGTCGAAGGATCGGATTGTCGACGTACCTCAGCGAGTGCAGTGGCTGTTCTCTTCGAGCATCGTGCAAGAAGCCGCCGACATGGTCACCGCTCGCGGGCGAGTCTTCATCCAAGACCGAGACACGCTGCTCGCGCGAGACGCCTTCAATGGTTTGCCGCTGTGGCATGCGAATCTTTATCCCCACAAGAAGCTCGGCATCGAAAAGCCGCCAGCTCTCATCGTGGCCCGAGACGATTGTGTCTTCGCCTTGATGCACGATGGCAAATTCAAGTCGCTCGATGCCGCGACAGGAGCACCTCTCCAAGAGTTTGCCGGTGCCGGACTTCCGAATGCAGTGCTGTTGCTCGATGACCAAACTCTCGTGCTTGCGACTGAAGACGGACTTCGAGCCTTCGAAAGTCGCACGGCCAAGTTGCTCTGGGAACACTCGGCAAATGAGCCGCATACGGTCACGGCAGGTGGCGGTTCGGTCTTCTACCTGGAAGGCAACGACAAGAAAGGCGCAGGCAGCGGAGATGTGTTGTCTCGCGACTTGAAGACCGGCGAGCTGCAATGGAAACGCAGTTACGAGTGGGCTCGACGCTCGGATCTCGCAAGCTATGGCATGGGCAAGATCGTGTTTGAAGTGCGACGCCCTGCTCAATGGCGTGACCTCTGGACCGACAAGGACCGTGAGAAAGCCGATAAGTTTCAACTGGCCGTCATCGACGCCAAGACGGGACAAGAAGATCAGAAACTCTTCGGCGTGGCTTCGTCCGCTCGGCACGGTGAGTTCTGCACGGCCTTTTGGCATCAGGGTCAATTGCTGACTGAGGCCCGAACATCCAAGGGACTCGGCATCGCTCGCTATAGCCCCAGCGATTTCTCAAAGCCGACAGAAATCTTCCAAGCCAACTTTGCTGGCGATCGAGGCTGGGGACACTGTTACCCACCGGTGTTGACCGAGCGGTTCTACATCAACGGTCAGATGCACTTCACTGACCTCACGGCAAAACAGCAGACCTCTAACGCGATCACACGCGGTGCCTGCCACGTTTTGCGAGCCGGCTACATCCCGGCCAACGGCATGATCTACACCTTTCCCAAACATTGCGTCTGCTTCCCGATGCTGAATGGCACGACTTGCCTCGCACCAGAAGCGAAATTGACAGCGAGCACTCCGCAACGTGACGAACATCCGTTGGAGAAGGGGCCGGCCTTTAAGGTCGCGACCCGCGCTCCTGCCGACACCAGCCAGACAACGACTTCAAGCTCCGACTGGCCCATGTTCCGACACGACGAATTCCGATCTGGAGGAACTGATGCAGCAGCGCCTTCGTCTCTCGATATCGTGTGGTCAGCAAATGTGGGAACGGTTACAGCTCCCAAATCAGCGGCCACACCCAAGAAAGCCGACAAGAACAATGCGGACCACTCATTGACGGCCGAGTGGTCTGACAATCCCTGGACGGCGGGCTCATTGAGTGCCCCGGTGATTGCAGGAGGATTGGTCTACGTCTCGCAGTGCGATGCTCAGCGATTGTGGGCGTTCGACGCCGCCACGGGACGTGTTCGCTGGCACGCAGACTTCAGCGGTCGGCTCGACGGACCGCCGACCATCGAACAAGGACTCGCCCTAATTGGCTGCCGAGATGGATGGGTCACGGCACTGCGAGCCTCCGATGGAGTCCTCGCGTGGCGCCGACGAATCGCACCGTTTGAAAGTCGCATCAGCAGCTATGGCCAACTCGAAAGCGCGTGGCCATGCGCGGCTAGCGTTCTCGTCAGTCGAGGACTGGCGTATGTCAGCGCCGGGTTCCACCCCAATGCGGACGGCGGTATCCGAGTGGCTTGTTTACGACCGCTCGATGGCGAGTTGCTGTGGATCAACAAGTTCGATGATCTTGGTTTTGATAGTGCCTGGCCCGACGAGCATGACCCGCGCACCAAGGACAAGCCGGGCATCGTTAGCGATCCGTGGCGAACGATCCGGCCTCAAGAGTACCGCCACTTCGATATGCCAGTGCGCGATGGCAACTCGATCGCCGTTTCACGATGTGCCTTCGATGCGCTCACAGGCAGAGTCGAACTTCGGAAGGCCAGCGGCTACTACGAAGTCAGTCCCAGTGGAGCGAAAATGCCACGTACCTCGTGGCGCTACACCGACGTGCAAGCTCGATCTCCGCTCGCCGTTAATCGAGGACCGACCGTCGTCAGTACCTCGCCACGGAAAGCTGTTCTCTTTCGAGCAGACTTTGCGAAAGGTGCGATCGACAAGTTCAACACCGACTGGGTCAACGTGCCTCATGAGCAATTCAAGGCCGGAGTAAGTCACGCCTCTTCGAAGATCTACGAAAGTGGTTTTCGCTGGAGCCAACCGCTCTCGGGAGAAACGGACTCTTACCCGCGAGCCATGCTGATCGTCGGCGACTCACTGCTTTATGCCGCCCCAACCGGCGACCTTTCTCTTCGAGATATCAAAGACGGTCTGGAGCTACAGAGGAAGAAACTCCCCAAGCTGGCCTGGGACTCACTCGCCGCAGTGCCCAGCCGAATCTACGCCACCACCAGCGACGGCCAGCTCCTTTGTCTCGGATCTAAACCCCGCTAATGCTCAATTCGACAGCCAACCTGTTACCCCAGTTGATTAAACGCGGCGAAGGCGACCAAGAGTTCGTTCGAAAAGTGAGATCGGCATCTTGCTCGTCTGCTAAGGGAATCGGAGCTGCAACAATTCTGACAGGGTGAATGCCGATGCTACGGCTCACTCGGACAGACGCCTAGCAGACTTCGGTCGAGAGCCCCGCGAACTTCATCGCGCATCTTCGAGAGCCCCCCAGTCGCTCTCAGCGCGGAGTCACGGCAAACCTTCGATGCTTGTTTCTCCGTCCGAGCGTCGGCTGAGATTCACGTAGAGCGTGTCATCCACCGTGTCGTTCAAGAATCGCACGGAGCCGTCGGCAAACAAGAAGAACGCGCCGCCGCTGTGCCAGCTACTAAAGCCTGCGGTGTTGATGTCTTGATAAGCACCGCCCAGCGATCGGTCCGGCTGAATGGCAATGCCGGCGGGTGTCGTCCCCGAATGATTGGGAGCCGTGTGATTGATCCGCAGAGGCCTTGTACCTGCTGCTGTCGGCAAGCTGCCGGTTGCCGGCAAAATGTTGGGAGTCAAATACGGATCACCAATTGTGGTCGAGCCGACAATCTCGACTGGTGAATTGATACAGATTGTGAGTTGATCCGATCCCGACCAAAACGTCCCGAGGCTGCCGCCGTTGGTCATGAACACCCCGGATGAATGATACGAAAACTGATTCGCCCAAAAGCCCCCCGCGTTGCTGGTCATCTTTCGCTCGCCGATGGCAAACACATTCGATGACCCGTCCGAGATATCCTCAATCCTGACTCGCGTGTTCGGGCCAAAGATTCCTTGAGTGCGCGAAGGATCCGTCGCTGGTTGATTCGCCGGGATTCCAGGACCGAAGTTGCCCGGATAGTTCGACGTGGCTTGCACTCTGCCTAACCGGTTATGCAACAAATCTTCGCCGATATCAGACGGACAACGCAGAGGTCGAATGACCGTCTTAACGGCATCGTCGTTACTCCAGTGACTGTGCTGAACGTCTCGCCGTAAATGCGTCGCCAATGCCGGTTGATCGATGCGGTCCAGAAGGCTGACGACCCAACTGTATGCGCTGTAAGAACCGGTCACGTAAGTGTCATTCGTTGAAGTATCGCCGACACCAATCCAGCCGGGCGGAAAAGTACCATCGGTGCCATGGTAGTCGTGCAGAGCGATTCCCAGTTGCTTGAGCTGATTCCGGCATGATGTCCTGCGAGCCGCTTCGCGAGCTTGCTGAACCGCTGGAAGTAGCAATGCCACCAGCAGCGCGATGATGGCAATCACCACCAACAGCTCAATCAGAGTAAAACCGTGACGCGATGACTTAGGCACAATGTATTTCACGTTGACGTGATCGTTGGGCTGGCCACTTTTGCCCGAGAAATGCGAAACGAATGTCGCAGTAACCTTCGACGGCAGGCCGAAACGTCCCAACCAGTGATGCCGACAGCTTCGCATGCTGCTCGGATTCTGCCAATTCAAAAACCAGCACCGAGCGTGTTGCCGCCCAGTCGGTCCATCGTCGTTCGCTACTTGAACTCCGGCACGTCCCAGATCGTGATGCCGTATTGCGAGGTCTGAGTGATCAACCGGCGCGAGTCGTTGCTGATGCCGATGATGTCTTTGCCGACGGAGGGCTGTGAGAACAATTCCTTCTCGCTGTCGATGTTCCACACATGCGCCGAGCCGCTGAGGGTGGTCAGCAAGACGACGTCATTCGAGAGGAAGACTCCGTCGTCGTATTGGAACTTGTACGAGTCGCTGTTCCTCGCGCCCTTGGGCACGAGGGGCTTGAGCGTGCGGAAGGTGCGGCCCGTGTTTGTGTCGATGATCGTCACATCGTCACGACCGAGATGCATGACTCGACTACCGTCGGGAGCGAGTGCCAGTTTCATGCCGCCCGAGCCGGGCTTGGATGACAGCTCGGCCTTGCCAATCTCTTGGCCCGTGGCGATGTCGAACAAATGAAACTCACGCTCGGACTGATAGAGCCGCTTCCCATCGCGCGTCGGGATCAGGCCACCGCGACGATTCTTTTCGATCTGCAGTGGAACCACGGCGTTCGGGTTCTGAGGGTTGATGATGAGATGCGGCTGATTGCCGTTCTGATCCACCAACAATTCACCGTTTGGAAGAAATGTGACACGGTCAACTTGTTGGCCCGGCAGGTTCAGCGTCTTACCGGCGCGGTCGGCGATGATCAGTTTGCCGGTCATGCTGTCGACCGCCGATGTGAACTTGCCGCCGCTGGAAACGGCCATTCGCGGCGCAAACTGCGCCTTGCCGAGCGACTGCACCAACTTGCTCTCAGCGAAGTCCCATAGTTCGATTGCCTCGCGATTCGGGGCTCGATGACTGTGATGCACGATGAAGAATCGCAGGTCATCCGAGAACATGACGGTGTCGCCTTCGTAGATCGTCACCTTGCCCAGCTCTTTCGCGCTGTCGATGTCGAGCAGCCGAAATGCTTTATCTCGGACCTGTAATAAAACCTTCCCATCGGGTGACATCGCACGACCGTCGCTCAAACGCACTCCATTCGGCATTTGCACCAACGAGCTAATCGCGAGGTCCGCGTTGTCGATGTGTTTGTCGTCGTTGTAGATCGGAGTGAGCTGCGGTTTGTTCTTCGCCGCCCGAGCCGGCATGTGCCAACGATTGATGAGGCCACTCTCGTTCCCAGCAAACGCATACTTGCCGCTATTCGCGAGCAGGCTGCATGTCGGGCGATCCTTGTTGCCGAGCTCCTGCAAAACGAACGACGCCGTGCCGGTCGTGCTCGGAAACAGGGCGACGGTTTCATCGCCATACACCACGAGGTAGTGCGGCAACTCAGAGGGCCATGAGACCCCCTCAATGGGGTTCGCTTTCTTCCGTTCTGATGGCGAAGAACTCGCGCGGCGCGGTGCTGACGGGCGACGGATCGACTGCCCGTCGGCCAAGCCCCACACATGGAGTTCGCCATTCTCATCACCGCTCACGACAGACTTCTGATCGGGCGAGATCGCGACTCCTGAAATGCCGGCGGTGTGAGAATCAAACTTCGAGACCTCCGCTCCTGTCTTTGTATCCCACACACGCACGATTCCGTCGCGACCTCCTCCGACAACCTGACCGCCGTCTTTCGAGAGTGCGACGCGAGCAATGCCATCCGTCGAGCCCGTCAACGACTTCAGCTCAGCCGCGCCATCAACGTCCCACACACGTACGGTTTTGTCTTTGCTTCCCGAGGCCGCCTTCTTGCCGTCTTCGTTAAAGGTAACGGAAAGCACAGGGCTCGAATGACCTTTGAGGCTCGCGATCTTCTTGCCGTTGTCGATGTCCCAATGCACGAGGTCGCCTTGCTCGGTACCGATCAGGACCGACTTGCCGTTCGGGTGATAGGCGACCGCGTGAAAGGCCCCACTGCCGACATCCCATTCCTCGATCTTCCGCCCAGTCTTCGCATGCCACAGCACGAGCTTGCCGTCCTCCGCCACCGAGACCATGCGCGTGCCTTTGGCTGAACTCGCCAATGCACGCACCGGCTTCGAATGAGCCTGCATCGGCTTCGCTCCGGTGACGAACTCCATGCTCATCTCCGGCAAGCTGCCTTCATAGGCGCGCGGACTTCCCAGCTCGGGCGAGAACGAATCATCGAGCAGCGGATCATGCACGGCGTTGCCCGCTCCAAAGACGAGCAACGGCGACGCGACCTTGCTGTTGAAGGCGGTCACGGCCAGCAACGAGTACCGCTCGCCATCGGTCAGACAGAGCAAGTGATAGTCATTGATCTCCGGGTTCCCACTTTGCACCGAGAGGTTGATATCGACGATCTCAGGCGAGCGAATTGGCCATGACGACGATCCGTTCCAACCGACCGCCTTCGCGACTTCCTCAGTCGCGGGCACATCGAGCGGCAGAGCGAGCTCCGTCTTTTGAAACTTCATCTGTTCGACCCACGGGTAGTACTTCGCGAGTAATTCTGGTTGCACCACGAACGTCAGGCCGACGACTTGATTGAGCGACGTCGCGACGACCACTCCCGACTCGGGCTTCGCGAAGACGAAGCCGCCTTTGCCGACCGACATCGGAGCGATCCCGAGTTGCTCGGCGACCGGCCTCAGATCACCGAGTCCCGCGCCGTCGACGTCCTCGATCGTCCTCAATTGCTTAAGCAGCGCGGTCAGCAACGGCTTGCCCTGCTCAGTGGAGTATTTCTTACTCACGTTCTTGAGCGACGCCGCGACTGCCGCCTTGCGAGCCTTGCCATAGTCCTGCCGAGCTTGCTTGATCTCGGCGACGATCGCTTTGACCGGCGCCGGAGCGGGGCCGTAATGCAGGATGGGCACGTCGGCACCGAAGAGGTTCTTGCCGAATGTGCGTTGGGCGTAGAAGTGGATCGACGGTCGATAGTACTGACCCGCGATCGCATTCAGATCCGGGTCCACGATCACGATGTTGCCGTTCTCCAGCAGTGTGCCCGGAGCGCGGATATCGCCGTTCGTCGGAATGGCCTGCCCATAAAGCTGCAAGACGCCGTTATCGCGATCTTTAATTTCGCCATAGACGCGGCATTCAGTGAACTCACCCGCCAGTTCACGCTGCCTCTTTTCGAGACTTCGCAAGTGCTCGCGCGCGGCTTTTACATCGGTACCATCGGCCTTTGCGAACTGATTGGCATCGACCACTTGCTTGCCGCCGGGAATGTCCTTTTCAGCGATCGGCTGCGCTTCGTTCGCTCCCTCTTCTGAGACCGCTTCAGTCACATCAGAGACGCCGTCGCTTCCGCCGCGTCCGCCAAACATCTTGCCGATGAGCCCCAGCAATAAGCAGCCCGCGAGGAACACTCCGCCGCCTACCATGAGCTTCTTCAACAACGAAGATCCCTTCGGTGCCGAGTCCGCATCAACATCATCCGCAGTAGCCGCGAGCCCCTTCTTGCTGCGTCGCTCGGCGAGCTTCTCTTCGGCTTTCTTCTTCGCCGCTTGAGCAGCTTCACCGGCCTTTTGTCCGGCGACCTTCGCTGCCTCACCGGCTTTCTTCGCGGCCTTCGCGCCTTGTTCGGCAGCGACCTCAGCAGCCTTCTTCGCCGCGATCGAACCGTGTTCGACGGCCACTTCCGCCGCCTTCTTGCCGGCTTCTTTGGCCTTCTTCAGTAAGCTCGCACCAAGACTCTTGAAGGCTTCGATGTCCGCATTGGGCTTCTTCGACGGAGACTTAGATTTCGCGTCGTCAGCCGACTCAAAGATCTCCATCGGCTCGAGATCGTCAGCATCGGACTTCGACGATTCCGTTCGCTTGATGACGGGCGGTGCAGACTTCTTCTTGGGAAAGAGATCCGCCACTCGAGCAGCCTCAATCCAATCCGGCAGAGATTCATGCCACACCAGATCGTCTCGACTTAATGTCCCATCACGAGCCATCCGCCTGAGCGTCACCCAAGTGACCGGGCCTTGTTGCTCGTCGTTCTGTGCGTAATGCCAATTCGGCACGCCCCAGAGTTCGTCGACGGTCTCAGCCGGTTGCCAATCATCGAGATGCTCGGCCCACACCAATTGATCGGGAGCCAAGACTCCATCGGCTGCCATTTGAGCCAATTCTTGAAAGCTCACCGGCCCGCGTTGCTCGTCGTCTTGAGCGTAGAACCATTCAGTTTGATCGGTCATCGGAATCAGAGTTGTTGGTTGAGCGTTGGTAACACGGCTTAGCGTTGACGATCACTCATCACGTCGAAGCGTCCGTTGGTTTAATCATTCAAAACACAGAGTCGGATGCCCGAAGTCTGCATGGGCATTATCTTCTCGCCTCGCAGCATTGGACCATCTCCGCCTTCAGATTCACGAACATGGCTGACTTTGATCCCTATCACAAGTGGCTCGGCATCCCCAAGAAGGATCAGCCTGCGCACCACTATCGCTTGCTGGGGCTCGACGTTTTCGAAGATGACCCCGACGTGATTGATGTCGCCGCCAATCGCGTCATGACGTTTCTCCAACAATGCGCCACAGGCAAGCATGTCGCTCTGTCGCAAAAGTTACTGAATGAAGTCGCCCAAGCTCGAGTGGTGTTGCTCAATCCAGCCAAGAAGGCCAAGTACGACGCCAAGCTCCAGGCACAATTGGATGCTCAGCGAAAAGCCGCCGAAGCTCCTGTGGTGGAGTTTGCCGAAGCTGAACCCGACCCACTGTCGTTCCTCAATCAAGACGTTCCAGACGTTGATCTGGATGCGATCACCAACACCCCAAGCCGCACAAGTCCGATGCAAATGGCATCGGGCGCCGGCATTCCTGGCTGGGCGGTCGCGTTCGGATTGCTGGTTATCTTGGGCTGCTGCGGCATCGTCGGTTATCGCATCTTTAGCGATCGCACTCCGCCGCCGATCCCCAACGAGATGGCCTCAAACGACGAGCCGGACTCGCAGCCAAGCGACGCCGACAACGATCTCGACGAATCAAACCGTAAGCGTCCCGGCATGAAGCGTCGCGATGATGACTCAGTGGACGCCGCGGACTCTAACAGCAAACCGACGGCCTCCGTCCAATCGACCAACAACGCCGCCAGTAAGACAGGTAGTAATTCTTCCCGCACAGCGACCTCGTCGACTCAACCCAATCCAGCCGGCTTCAAAGAACTCACCAATCAGTTTGGCATGACCTTTGTGCTGCTGCCGAAGGGCGAACTCTCCATGGGCTCCCCCGAAGACGGCTCGATGAACACAGACGAGCGACCTCGGCATCGAGTCGTGCTGCCGCGCCAATTCTTCATGTCAAAATTTGAAGTCACCAACGCAACCTACGACGCGGTGATGGGAGTCAGTCGCAGCAATGGGATCTCCTTACCGTCGCAGCCGGTTACCGACATCAATTGGAACGATGCAGTCACCTTCTGCCGCAACCTGGGACAAAAAGAGCGAGCCCATTGCCGACTGCCGACTGAGGCCGAATGGGAATACGCCTGCCGTGCTGGTACTCGAAGCCAATGGAACTGCGGCGATGCAGAATCAGACCTGATCGATTCTGGCTGGATTGAGTCCAACGCCGAGCGGCATCTGCATCCTGTCGGCACTCGTAAGCCCAATGCGTGGGGCTTGTATGACATGCACGGCAATGCTGCGGAGTGGTGCTACGACGTGTATTCAATGAAGTTCTACGAGTACTCGCGGCTCGAAAACCCCATCGGTCCCGAAGGCCAGGCGACGTCAACTCGCGTCTATCGCGGCGGTAGCTGGGATAGTCCGGCCAACTCGGCGCGCAGTGCCTATCGAGCAGCTCAGTCCCCCAATGCATCGAGTCCGCGCATCGGGTTTCGCGTCGTGATGGAAGCCGATCAACTCGGCGACCCGCTTAAGAACTCGGAGATCGCGCCCTTCAGTGTGTTGCTCCCGCAACCCGTCGAACCCAGTACGTCGACGACCACATCCCCGCTGACTACATCATCAACGCCACTGACAACAACGACCGAAACCAAACCGACGAAGAAGACTCCGCCCCGACCGAACTACGTGCCTGAAGATGCCATTTACTGGTCCACGAATTGGTATTGGTTCCCCACCGACAAGGTGCCGTTCAAGCAAGCTCTCGCCGCAGCGACCAGTCGTAAGGGCAGACTGGTCGCGATCTCTTCAGCCGCAGAAAACGACTTTGTGGCGTCAAACATTCACGGGCCGACGTTGATTGGCTGCGCGAAGATTGCCGGACGCTGGACCAACTCGTTAGGTCAAAAGCAGGTCTATAAGAACTGGGCTCCGGGCCAACCCAGTGGAGGTCCGCGTGAATCCTATGCGGCCATTTTTCGAGACGGCCTGTGGCATGACTATCTCACAGACACGCTGCACTTCGCTGTCGAGTGGGGCGACGAAAACTAACGCGGCCTCGCGAGTTGCATGTCGTTCGTTTCGCCCCGACTGTTGGCCAACTGTCGCAACAATTCCAGCGTGGGACTCGGCCAGTCTAACATCTCGATGAGCGACAAACGCCCGTGATTTCACCCTGGCTCTACCACCAACGTCATCTCCACTACCCTGCCCGTCATGAGCACTCCAACTTCCAAAGCCATCGGCATTGATCTTGGTACGACCTTCTCCGTGATCGCATACCTCGATGCAAACGGCAAACCGAAGTCTCTGCCAAACTCGGAAGGCGATTTCATCACACCCAGCGTGGTCTTTCTCGAAGAAGACGGCGTGCTGGTGGGGAAAGAAGCCATCAAGGCCGGGGCCCTTGAGCCAGACCGACTCGCTCAGTTTGCCAAGCGTGATATGGGTGAAGCCGCTTTCTCCAAGCCACTCGCTGGTGAGCTTTATCCGCCCGAAGTCATTCAGTCGTTCGTGCTCGCCAAGCTGAAGGCCGATGCCGAAACGAAGATCGGACCGTTTACTCAAGCGGTCATCACGGTCCCGGCCTACTTCAATGAACCACGGCGAAAAGCGACTCAAGATGCCGGCAAGCTCGCGGGTTTAGATGTCATCGACATCATCAACGAACCCACCGCAGCGGCGATTGCGTTTGGAGTTGAAAGCGGCTTTCTCAACGAGAAAGGTGAGTCCGCCAAGACCGAGCGTGTTGTGATTTACGATCTCGGCGGTGGTACGTTCGACGTGACGATCATGGAGATCACCGGCCAAGAGTACCGCGTGAAAGCCACCGGCGGAGACGTCTACTTAGGCGGCATTGATTGGGACTATCGGCTCGTGGAATTGATCGCTCAGAAGTTCATGGAGAAGCACTCGGACCTTGATCCGCGCGAAGATCCTGTGGGCATGCAACGACTTCTCCGCGAAGCCGAAGATGCGAAGCGTTCCCTCTCTCAACGCGAGAGCGTCAGCATCATCTTCGAGCACAAAGGCGAGGGCATTCGCGCCACGCTGACTCGACAAGCCTTCGAACATCTCTCGGCAGATTTGCTGGAGCGAACGCGATTCACTACTCAAACTGTGTTGCGTGAAGCCGGATGGGAATGGAGCGATGTCACCCGACTGCTGTTGGTGGGCGGATCAAGTCGGATGCCGATGGTCGCGAACATGCTCACCAAGCTCAGTGGCCGAGCCCCCGATGCGTCGCTGTCACTCGATGAAGCCGTCGCGCATGGAGCCGCGATCTACGCGGGAGTGAAGCTCGCTCAAGGCACGTCGTCCAACACTCCTCAGCCGACCATTCAGAACGTCAACTCGCACGCCTTGAGTGTCCTGGGTGTCGAAGCCGCGACGGGGCGTCCGCGAGCGCAGGTGATGATCCCGCGCAACACGCCCTTGCCCGTGAATGCCAAGTCTGTCTTTCAAACACAGAAGCCCAACCAGTACAGCGTCGTTGTGAATGTGGTCCAAGGTGGCGATGCGAGCGGTAACAACTCGACGCCGATTGGCCGCTGTGTCATTCGCGACTTGCCTGACGGCTTACCACAAGGCACGCCGGTGGAAGTTATTTTCCGGTATCGCTCGAACGGTCGTCTTACCGTGAAGGCTCGCGTCCCTCGACTCAACATCGAAGCCACGCTGGCCATCGAACGCGCTTCGGGACTTACGGACGAAGCCATTCAAGATTGGGATGACTACCTGACCGAAAAGCGTCAGCCACCGCCACTGCCGGGATCCAAGAACTCTAAGTCCGGCCCGCCTCCGCTGCGTCCCAATGCAAAGACTCCGCCACCCATCAAGAAGCGGTAGAAGCTGACTTCACTCTCATCGCCAGCAGGTGCGATGCAGAACTCATCGCATCCGCGCGTCAGCAGTCTCACTTCTCGCTTACGGCAGCTCGATGCGTGCCGCAGCAGATGTGGCCAAACGGACGAGTCGATCGGTTAAGGGACCGATGTCGGCAAAGACTTGATCTGACGTCGCGAAGAGATCGGGAGCAACCGCTCCTCCGAACGCGAGGCCGAACTCGTTGGCGAGTTGCTGATTCGTCTTGCCGATCCAATCGAGGTTTAGCAGTGGATCGATGAGTGGGAAGACGATCGCGTTCGGTGACTGCAACGCGAAGTACGCTCGTTGATTGTGGAAAGAGCCGAAGTCGAGAATCACCGACATTGGCTCGAACACGTTTTCGAACGAGCCTTTGTTGGCGACGTTGTAGCTCGTCAGCACGACGTTGCGTTGCGGGACACCTTTAAGCACGAGCGGTGAGAGTGTGCCGAACGTGACATCGCGAATCGTGTTTTCGAGTGTCGGAAATCCTACCGGCGTGCCGTCAGACAAGGTTTGCTGAATCGACATGTTCGTGATGTTGTCGATGTTGTTGAAGTACCCGCCGACAACTGAGTTCACTCCGCGTCGAGGCATCGTCACGCCATATAGAAAACCTTCGACGTGCAAGTTCTCAAAGTTCACTCCGACACTCTTGATGTGAGCTTTCACTCCATAGCCCGCCGGTCTTGCGATGCGGCCAATCACCGTCGCGTTGCGAATATCCGTCTGCGAGACATAAGCCACCGCGAGACCCGTGCGTGAATTCCAGCTTGTAAGATTCTCTACAATGCTTTGTACCGCATGCCGAGGACGCACGAAGTCGACATCAGGGCGATAGCTGAAGTAGTCGAGATTGATCCCGATCTCGGAGCCATACGCCTCGTTGTCGTAAAAGTGCCGCACGGGGAGGTCGTAGACTTCGGCGTAGTTCGCGTCCTTCGCGACCTCAGGGAACTCAAGATTTGAAGCCAAGAAGAGCGTGCCTTGATCGAACGGTGCGTTGTCGTCTTGCAGCTCCCACTCGGTGAGAGCCCGCGTATAGAGCACGATCCCGTTGCCCGTCATGCCAGACGCTGCATTGTTCGCGACCGTGACTCCCGGCCCTTGAATCCAGAAGCCGTCGCCCGAGTGACCGAAGTCTTGAATGTCCATTCGGCTCTTGTAGTCGGCTCCCGAACCGTGCCCGCGAATGGCGAGATTGCCGACGAACGATCCAATTTCGTTCCCGGCTTCCGTCACAAAGCCCGCACCGTCGAGGTCGTAGCTCACGTTGTCCGTGAAGTTCACGAAGCTGCTGTGATTGGTGAAACCCCATCCGGGACTGCGAGCGACAACCGACCCATGCACGGTCGCCGCATGCCCGTCATTGACGACACCGCCTCGATGAAAATGCAACGCGTACCTTCCGCGTGGATTCGTCCCCGTGCCCGCGATGACATGCCCTTGCTCATCAAACAGCACGTCGTTGATCCGCTCCTTTTTGTCCGTGCGACCGAGATCAAGGAACGCCGCATAGTCGATCTCGACGTCGTCCATATGCATCATCATCACGTGCCCGCGACGATCGAGAGCTGTACTCTCAGAACGAATGACTGCGTTCCGCGTGAGGTTCGCCAAATGAATATTGAGCGGCCGATCGAGCGGTTGCGTCGTCGTCGGGAATGAGTGATAGTAGGCCAGCGGCCTCACGATGACGGCATCGCCATCGACGCCAAGCAGTGTGAGTTGCTCGTCTTCCGAGGCATTTAAGTTTGTCCCTGCCAGCACGAGCTGATCGCCGATTCGCCAATCGGTCGGCACTCCGCCATTGAGTCGAATGCGAGTCGTGCAGCGCCGCGTAGAGTCGCGAATGAAGTCTTCGCTGCGCCATGTATCGAGAACGTCGACTCGGCCAACACTCCGCGTCCCAAAGCAAAGACATCGTGCTCGCGATCAATCGTGCCGCGATCAGCAATGAGCACCGTCGCCGTCACATCTGAGGCAATCGGTTGAGCTGCCGAACCCATTTCAAAGAGTCCGCCGCGATGCACGATGAGCGTATCGACCGTCAGTTGAGTGTTGCGGTCAGTTGCAAAGTGTAACTCGCCTTCCACCATCACTCCGGCAAGCCGCGCGGTAAAGAGACCATCAATCGTCACCGAGAATCCAGCGGGGACTTCGACGACATCGTTCTCAACCGGCAAGACACCGCCATCCCAAATGGCCGGATCGGACCAATTGCCGCTCGCGATGACCGAGCGAGTCGCTGCGCCCAGCAACTCATCGAGAGCAGCATGACTGTGACTGGCACTACTCACTTCGGACTTAGCAATTGGGATCTCGGCATTCGACGCTTAGGACCGAGTGCGATCACCGACATCCTTCACAACGAACGAGCCTTCGACTTCCGTCGCATCAACGGACCGCAAGAACCAGTCGCGTCCGGCTTCGCCATTGAGGACATCGGAAACGCCGTCTTCCGTCACGGTCGAGCCCATCACAAATGCCCGCGCGGCGTTGCGATCAGAGAGCGCCGCGACTCGCAGTCGATAGGCACTGCCTTCAACCCATGACGCGCGCATCGCGAGCAGACTTGCGATCGAAAGGTTGCTGGCAGCCCCGACCAGAATGTCTTCGTCATCGCCGCCGGAAATGGAATCGAGCCCCACTCCGCCAATGAGCACATCACGTCCGAGCGAGCCCGAGATTGAGTCCGCTCCATCGCCGCCGAGTACCACATCATTGCCCGCATCACCCGTCAGAACGTCATCGCCTTGCTGCCCGTCGACGACATCATCCCCCGCCGAACCGCGGACGAGGTCATTGCCGTCTCCGCCGTAAAGCACATCGTTACCAGCACCGCCGTCGACGAGATCGCCCGATCCGCCCTGCCCGTTCGCGACGTCATCACCGGTGCCGCCCAGCAACGAATCGCGTCCGGCTCCGCCGAGCAACGCGTCGTTTCCGCTGCCTCCATTGAGTGAATCGTTCCCGGCACCACCGCGCAGGATGTCGCTGCCGCCTGCGGCGTCGAGGATGTCGTTTCCATTACCTCCATCGAGCGTGTCGCTCGCAAAGGATGCAGTCAGAGTGTCGTTGCCTTCGCCGCCATCTATTGCGTTCGGCAATCCCGTCGCACCGACAATGGAGTCATTGTCGCCGAGTCCCGAGATTTGAATCGGGACGACGCAACCGAAGAGATCACGACTCAGTGCCGAAAGATTGATCGTGTCAGAGCCGCTGCTGCCAACAACGGAGATGCGTTGCACATCGCTCGCGATGACTTCGTCTGTCGGATTTGCGACGCCATTCACGACCACTTCAAGAGTCTGCGAAGCATCCGCTTTCGGACGCACACTCAATGAAGCCGCTTCATTCAACGACAGCGTCCATAGCCCGCTCACGAGACTCGTCGAAACCGGAACAACGCGAGGCTCGATGCACTCAACGCAATGCGCGACAGAACTATTTGCAGAGTTCGTACGACGACGAGTGAAGTGCTTGTGCCTTCGGATCGGCAGTGGAAAACGAAAGGAGCGATGCACTGTCACGCGAGCAAGCCTTTCAAAGACGGGCTCCTCGTCCATGAAGGCCATTCGACAAATCAGTAACTGAAGCGCTTCAAAGTGGTCGACTCGCAAACCGCGAGAGGTCTTTTGCGAAGGGCGACCTCAAAGACCGCGATCCGTTCAATTCGCGTCGCATTGTTGAAGCGTCTGCAGAGCCGTCACGTCTTTCGTGACCGGCACGACCGGAAACAAACGCAGCGAGCATTGTCGGTCATTCGCCTCGATCGCAGCGAAAAAGATCGGATGAGGTGAATCTCACAGACGAGCCTCTCAAGGCCCCGCACTGCTGAGCGTCATGAAGTCTCATCCCAGTTCCGCACGACTCGCATAACCGACAGACATGGCGCGACAGCAAGCGCACGGCGATAGTCGTTTTGAGCGTCTCCGAGTCTGCTTGAGGTCGCGTTCAAAGCCGCCGGCGCAACAGTCAGTTTAGGCGACGTGGCGCAAAGCATCGATCGGATTCATCGCGGCTGCTCGGCGGGCGGGATACAGACCGAACACAACGCCCACGACGACCGAGATCCCAAATGCCAAAGGGACCGACCAAGGCAGCACGATCGGCTCAACGGTCTGCACTGTCTCCGGCAACGTCTTCATGACATCAGGAAAGATTTGCTTGATCGTCCAACGCACGCCATCGACGAACGGCCCACACGCAAAACCACCAATGATGCCCGTCGCGCCGCCGGCTACGGATAACAAGATCGTCTCAACGACGAACTGACGTGTGATGTCGCGACGCCGGGCACCAAGCGCTCGTCGAATACCGATCTCGCGAGTTCGCTCAGTCACCGTCGCCAGCATGATGTTCATGATCCCGATGCCACCCACTAACAACGAGATCGCGGCGATCAAACCCATCATGCCCATGAACATCAAACGGGTGTTGCGAGCTTGCTCCAACAACTCCATCGGAACGGTGATGGTGTAGTCCTCGTAGAAGTGCGTCCGATCCAGCGTGCCCTTCACGGCCTCGCCCGTGGCAATCGCGTCCTTCTGATCCTTCAACCTCAACGTGATCTGCGACAAGCCTCGGCCACCGTTGTTACCAGTGATGAAGCTATCGCCATAACGAGCCCAAAAGGTGTCGAGCGGCACATAGAGATTGTCAGAGAAGTCCTGGCTGCGGACCTTCTTATTGACGCTTTCCAATTCGGAACGCGGAGCGACAACTCCGACCACACGGTAGTAGCCCTCGTTAACTCGAACGGAACGACCAATCGGGTCTTCGTGGCGAAACAGTGAGTCGGAGACCTCTTTGGCCAGCACGCATACCTTGGCTTTGTTCTCGACATCGGCATCGCTCAAGAAGCGTCCACGCACGACGCGGAGATTGAAGATCTCTCGATAAGGCGGCGTGACGGCATTGATCTCGCCGCGAGTCAGCCGATCCATGTACCGGAAGTCTTGGCCGTTGCGTCGAGCAAACGGCACCACCGAATCCACTGACGGTATGGACTTCAGCGGATCAAGATCTTCTTCGGTAACTCCATAGGTGTAGACCTTGCCCTTTGTCTGTTCTGACGGAGGGCGTGAAGTTGTCACGATGATGTTTCTGGCACCGAGTTCCTGAATCTGATGCTGCGCCTTCTCGGCAATACCTTCGCCAATCGCGAGCAGCCAGATCACGCTGGCCACACCGATGAAGATACCTAGCACTGTCAGCAACGATCGCAGCGGGTGCATCAGCAGGCTCTTCACACCGACCTTTAGATCGCGCCATCGCACGAGTGCCCCGGATCGCCGTCGAACTCGTTTGGGGACGATCTGATGCGATTCGGAATTGGGCTCTGCCGGCGCACGAACTCGGACATCGGATTCGAGCTTACCATCGCGAAGCCTGACGATGCGTCGCGCTCGTTTCGCCACGTCTTCTTCGTGGGTCACCATCACAATGGTTGTGCCCGCGTTGTTCAACTTGTCGAAGACTTCCAAGATTTCGAGCGTCGTGACCGAGTCCAAATTTCCCGTCGCTTCGTCGGCGAGAATGAATGCCGGGCGATTGACGAGGCTTCGAGCGATACCCGCTCGTTGCTGCTGACCGCCCGAGAGTTGATTAGGTCGATGGTCAGCACGATGCCCGAGTCCCACCAAGTTTGAGAGCTCGCGGCAGTAGGCTCGATCAGCGGCCGTCGCGCCGCCGCGATAAGCCAAAGGAGCCTCGATGTTCTCAATGACCGTCAGTTGCTGAATGAGATTGTAAGCCTGAAAGACGAACCCAATGCGCTCGGCACGAATGGTCGCCAGCTCATCGTCACTTAGCTTCGCGACATCGTCATGGCCGATGAAGTACTCGCCACCGGTGGGCTTATCGAGACACCCCAACAAGTTCAGCAACGTGCTCTTGCCCGAGCCTGACGGCCCCATGATCGCGACATAATCGCCTTCAGGAACTTCAAACGTAACGCCCTTCAGCACCGCGACCGTTTCGCCGCCGAGGAAATAATCCTTACACAATTCTCGAATGCTAAGCGCCGCGGAATGCGTTGCGCTCGCTGGCGATGTCGATGGAGATTCGAGGAGCGAAGTGGTCATCAGCGGCGAATTCTCTTGAAGGTCAGATCGTTGAGGAGACGGCCAGAATCCCGAGACTTCTACTTGGACTTAGACTTCTTTTTGGCAGCCGCCTTCTCGGGCTCTTTGGGAGCGTCCTTCGCCTTCAGGGCAGCTTGCTCAGCCGCCAACGCTTCGGGAGAGAGTGTGTTAACGGGAGCGATCGCAGGCAGATCGAGCTTCTTCAGGATCTCCTCAGACGGATTGAGAACGACCTTCTCACCAACTTGCAGATGCTCGGTGACGATGATGCTGGTGTCATTGGAACTACCCACTTTGATTTCGCGGGTCTCGAAAGTGCCATCCTCTTTGGGAAGAGCGCAGAAAAACTGCTCGCCCCGCGCGATCGCTGCACCAATCGGAATCTGAATGGCGGAGTCCATGTGCTCGACCAAGAGATTGACCTGAGACGACATACCAGGTCGTAGTTCGTCCGGCGGCGAATGGATCTCGATCTCCACCGCGTACTCTTTGATGTGCGACGTGTAGACGCTGGTGCTGGGCAATGGGTATTCGCTGACCGACGCCACGGTGCCCGTCAGAGTTCGGTCAGCGAGAGCGTCGGTCACGATCTCGGCGGTGATGCCCTTTTTGACCAGGCTGATGCGTGACTCATGCACTTTGGCGAGGACTCGCATGCGAGTTGGATCCGGTAGCCGCACCAAGATCTGTCGTTCGCGAACGGGCAGTCCTTCGGCAATCAATAACTCGCCGTTAGTGCTGCGACGCGGGTCATTCGCATAGACGACCTGCCCGGCAACCGGCGCCACGATTTTGCACTTGGCAATCTGCGTCTCGATCTCTTCGAGCTTTAACTTGTCGAGTTCGAAGGTCTTTTCGCGAGCATTCAACTTGGCCTTCGCCGTTTGAATGTCGGCCTGCAATTGGTTGGTCATCTTGCGGCGCGTGTACTTATCGAGCGACTCGAGTTTGGTCTGAGCGACCTCCTGCTCCTTCTCGGCCTTCTTCACGGCGAACTTGTCAGCGTCCAATTGGACCTGCGATACGTAGCCGCGTTCCGCGAGTTTCCGGCTGTATTCGAGGTATTCATCAGCCCGGCGTTTGTTTTCATCGGCGACGAACAATGCCCCGAGCAGCGTCTCACGTTGCTCTTTCAAAGTGCCGCCTTCGTACTCTTCGAGCGCGAGATTCGCCGCCGTGAAGGCCGTGCGAGCTTCGATCAACATGGACTCGCTGCCGCTCACGACGATCTGTTGCTGAATGAGTTCTTGTCGCAACGCCGAGTCATCAAGCTCAATCAGAAAGTCGCCCTGCTTAACCCGAGTGCCCTCGGGGACGATCTCAAGAATGTTCGTGCCGGATGAATTACGAGACCGCACTTCGCAGCGGACTTCAACGCTACTCGAACTTTCGACTTCGCCTTGTTCGAGGACTCGATTGAGAAACGGCCCAATTGTGACTTCGGCAGTCAGATAAGTCGGAGTGGCTTCACCACTCATGAAGCTGGGCAGGAAATTCCAGGCGGCAACCGGAACGCTCACACTGACACTTGTAAGAATTAGAACAGTCGCCCAACTGGACCAACCGGCGCGACGACCCAGCGGGCACGCGGCTGACGCCGCGCGTTTCGAATTCAGTCGTTTCATCGGAAATCACCGTGCGTGGAATGAAGGCAGGAACCCGCGTCCGATGCGGGCTTGGGGTAGCCAATTGAGGTGGGAATAGCCTGGCAGAGCTTAGTAGGCAATCAGCAAGAAGTCAGGGGCCGATGTTTATGTGCTGCAAAGTTGGCGTAAGCCCGAATTGACAAACTGATGCGAGCCGAGCGACGCGTTTGTCCTGAGAAGAAACGTGGGAATCAAGGCCGGATTCGCCCCTAGTGGTAAGGGTCAAATCGGAACAACGTGCACCGCTCTGCGACGCCACGTGCGGTAAGCAGTGGGATGCCGCGAAAGCGCTTCGTGGTTAGGAAAGAGTGTCAATCACGATTATGAATGCAGGTCTGAGAGCTAAAGCCCTACGGGATGAACCAACGCCTCAATCAGACGAACGCTTCAAGCTCGCTGCCAGCGAACGAATGGCCAACGCAAGCGTCTGCCTTGAAAGAACTCCACTACAAACAACACGAAGCGGTAGCTCAAGTAGCTGATCAACTATTTCGAACCCAGGAAGCTAAAGAGCCTCTTCTTTGGCTTTTGTTCGTCAACGGATATGGGCTTATCTGCGGCCGCACCTGTGTCGAGAGCAGTCGCCAAGCGTTCGATCTCTTTGGTAAGCCGAGCCTTAGGCGCATACGTCAGGAGCGGCACGCCGTTGTTGCGAGATTCGACCATCGTCCCGTAGTCGTTGGGGATCTGCCAATAGACTTGGCGGCCAATGGTCTCCAACGCCTTGCTCAAGCTGATCTGAGTGTCCTGCAAGCCGAGCCGATTCACGACGACTTTGATCTTCTCGGCCAGCGTTTCTTGCTGATCAAAGAACTGCAGCACTCGCACGACATTTCGGAGGCACGGCAGGTCCAGTTGAGTGACGAGCAGGATCGAGTCCGAAGCTTCCATCGCCGCGATGTCGAGAGCGTTGAACGACTTGCTCACGTCGATCACGAGATGAGTGAACGTCGCCTTCAACAGAGCGATGACTCGCCGCAATTCGTCGGGCGTAAACGGCGGGCGGACCTCCATGTGAACGGGCCGCGGCAGCAAGAAGGCTCCGCAATCATGCTTCGTCAATGACCTCTTCAACAATGCGTAGTAGAGACGGTTAATGTTCTCGGCAACGTCTTGGATCGTGTAGTCGGGAATGATGTCGAGCCACACGTCGGCATCGCCCAGTGAGAGATCGAGGTCGATGATGGCGACGTTGTTGCGAGGCTGTTGAGCAACACGCAGGCCAAATTGATGGCCAGCGAAGTACAGCCAACTCCACCACTCACCCCGGCAATGGTGATGACCTGACTGGACTTAGAGTGCCCGTCACCAGAGCGACCACCAACCGTGACGCGAATCCGATCGAGAGCCGCCAGGAAGTCTTCGATATTGAGCGGGAAGTTCAGAAACTCTTTGGCGCCTGCTCGCATTGCTCGCAGGATCAAGGCCCCTTCAGTGGAACTGCTCACCACTAACACACTGCAAGTCGGCAGATCACGAGAGAGTCGCCCAACCAAGTCCAAAGCGATGTCAGCATTCGAGTCGAGCGAGATCAGCGCAATGTCGGGCTGCGTTTGCATAGCGACGTCAGCGAAGTACTCGTAACTCGAACATTCGGCATCGAGCCAAACCGTGTCGATCCCCAGCAGCATGTTCTTCAACGAACTGCGGCTCGAGTCTTTAGGGTCGACGATGGCGAGACGGATGACGTGTTTCATGGATCGGACTTAGCTAATTGAGGACGCTTTACTTTCAAACGACGCGGGCAAAACACCCCGCCGCTTGGCCCGATGATTTTCAGTTGCGCGGTTCGATCAGACTCGGCCTGCGTTTTGTCGGTTCTCGGAGTGAAGCCTTGCCGGCTGGAGAAGAACTGGAGCTGTTTGATGCTCCAGGCGGATTGAGGCTAGGACCGGAACGAGACGTCGAACCGGGACGAGACTCTTGATAACCAACTTGTTGCCCGCCTCCGCGATTGATGCTTCCTGACTTTTGTGCGGACTCGCGAAGCGGCGGCAGACTTGGAGTCGGCGTTGCGATCGCGGCCCCGGCGGCTTCCTGTGGGCTTTGACGAACTTCTTGCACCGGGAACGAGAACTTCTGCACCGACGGCTGGTGCTGGCACTGCGGGCAGCCTCGGTTCTGACAGTGAGTGCAACCGTCGCCGTAATTTGGAATTTCGAGCAAGCCCATCCCGAACAATTCGCGGTCGGTCGGAGCAATCGTATTACGACCAGGACCACCTGATGGGAACTGGCTCGCATCGAGCGGTGCAACCAGCTCTGGAGTCAGCAGGATGACCAACTCGGTTTCGACGTCGTCATGACTGATGCGCCGGAACAAGGCACCGGCGTATGGGAGTTCCCCAAGCAGAGGCACCTTCTGAGAATGTGCCACCTGACGCCACGACAACAAACCAGCCAGCATCAGTGTCTGACCGAACTTCAATTCGACCTGTGTATTGACTCGGCGAGTGGTGATTCCGGGCACCGTCGTACCGGCCAAAGTGATCGCGTTAGCAAAGTCGCGTTCGCTGACTTCCGGCTTCACTTCGAGACGAACACGACCTTCACCCAAAACAATTGGAACAGCTTCCATACTGACGCCGAACTTCTTCCATTCGATCGTCGCTGTCCCCAATGACTGAGGCACGATCACGGGAAATTCACCACCAGAGAGCATCATCGCGGGGTGGCCATTCGTGGTGACCAAGACAGGTTCAGCGAGCACCTTGGCGAGATCTTCATCCTTCAACGCGTCGAAGAAGGCTTGCACCGCGAAAGCATCGTTCACAAAGCCAAATGCAGTTGACGAAGCACCCAAACTCGACGGCGTAAAGCTGACAGTGCTCGCACCAGGAGCCAACGAAATGTCATTGACCGTGGTCAGCGCACCTGGAGTACTTGCTACATAACCATCGCCCCAGTTCCCCAACCAGTTGAAGCCCATCTGTCGCAGCGTCGATCGTTGGACTTCCATCACTTTGCACTTCAGCTTGACCTGCTGAACTCCGCCGACCCGCATCTGATTAAGAACCTTCGGGTAGAACTGGTCAGCGATCTCAGAGATCTGCGTGATGTGATCGGGCTGGCTGACCCAGCCCGTCAGCATGACTCCATCGTTGATCTTGAAAGCTTCCACCGATGAATTCGGGAAGCGATTGCTGATGATGGCCTGCAAGTGCCGCGCGTCGCCCTTAACGAATACTTCCACGACATACTGACGGTCCTTCTCGTCGGTCAGCAGCAACGTGGTGTAGCCCTGAGCGAGAGCCGACAGACGCAGCCGATTCGGCGCGAGCGCTTTGACATCGAGCACTTCTGGATCAAAGCCATCCACTCGCTTCAGCTTGGCTGGCGCTTCGATTTGCTTCGCGAGTCGCTCGACCAATTCGATCGACGTTTTGCGACCGCTGATAACGACCGTGTGCTCGGCCAATGCGGTTTGCTCGCCGCCTCGTTCTTCAGCAACGACGGGACGAGTGAACTCGGTCGCGACCAACATGCAGGCCAGAGCCACCAAGAGTGTGCGAGCCCATCGCAGGCCGTGTGGTGCGGACTCACATCGGTTCGACGCTGCTGCCGCACGCTCCGTCTGAGAGAGCGTCATTCGCAATCGCCACAGCAAGCCCATGTGTCGCATCCCTGCACCTCGTTCTTCCCGCAGTCCTTGCGGTGCTTAAGCCATAGCCTTCGCAATCACCTTCATCGCCATGAGCCAGCCGTCGCGACCGCTCAGGTATCTCTTCTCGACTCCGACATTCCTCGGTCAATCCAACCGGACCAACCGAGGCAGCCTCGTCTGCACTACTTGCGAATCACTGCATTCCGCTTTGATGTAGCTACAGTGGGTCGCTTGTTGTTGGGACTATTCGTCGTCGCACCACCACCGCCCGTTGAGGACGTTGGTGGAGTAACTAAGTCTGGACCAGCCACTGCCCCTGCATGTGCTGGAGGAACAACTGGCTGAGCCTCAGCTCCCGCGCCGAAGAGCGACTTCAAACCTTTGACCAACGGATTCGAAGAAGCAGACTGTGGGTTCGGCGGTAATTCACCTTCCGGATAGTCAACTTCTTCAACTCGCTTTTGATCTCCGGCATAAATCTCAATCGACCACTTCGGAGCAGGCGGTGGCGGCAGATTCTCTTGCGGTTGACCAGCGGCCTTATTGGCCGCCATCGCAGCTTGAGCATCCAAGAACGCCTTAAGAGCGTCCTTTGCCTGAGCCTTCTCCGATTCAGGGACTTCGCCTGATTCCAAACTGGCCAAGGCCTTCGCAGCCTCAGCTTCCTCTGGCATGAACTTGTCAGCGTCCTTGGCACGCGGCTTGGAATCTTCACGAGATCTCATCGCCAAGTGCAGCTTGCCAACATCTTCCGCCAGCTTCAGCAACTTGCCCTGCTCTGATGTCATGATCAACGTGATGGTCTTGGCTTTGACATCTGTGCCACTGGACTGCTCACGCTTTTCATCGACAGCAAAGACTTCGATGTACTCCAACACGGTCTTGATCTCTTTCCCCAGACCGCGATTGTTGACGGACCTGTAAGTCACCATGACATCGACGCGATCACCGGGCCCCAACAGACCGCTGTTGGTCATCGTGTTGTCGACACCAATGGCCAGCGCAACCATCCCTGGCGGAATCTCGTTTGACAGACCTTGCTGACCTTTACGACTCAGCTTGTCCGCCGTGATGACGTCACCGGGGAAGGCTCTGACCTTGATGCAACGCTCGGCAAAGTCTTCTTTGGTCGTGATGGCATTTGGCGGAACGTTGCGGACGGGAAACTCTGTGAAGACTGTGTTCTTCTCGTCGAGCTTTGATCCCGGAGTAACTTCCGTGAGTGCGACCAAGACCGTGACTTTTTGCTCTTCGACAGCATGGGTCTGGCGGTTAGCAACCTGTTGGAACAGGAACATGGCCACCAAACCGCAACCAGCGGCTATCGCGAGCAACAACACCGAGCGCATTCTCATGGCAGTGCGTCTTCATCATTCGAAGATCGGCAGCAGTCTGGCGGACTCTTCAGCCTTTACCGTCTGTGGCAGTTGAATCAGTCTCGCCGGACGGTGACTGCAAACAGGTTTCAGCCCACAAAATCCGCCCTCTACGGCAGATTGGCTCAAGTGAAACCTAGGTTGCAGATCCCTGACACGCCGGAGAACTTCGCTGCTCGACACCACAACCGCAGGCATTGAGACGATTATGCCGGTTGCACAGGGAATGTCTGAGATCACGCAGCCACCAGTCGAGATCGCCATCGCCGGTGTGGGAGCGAGCGACTCGGAAGATCCGCTCAATCGAGCCAGTTCTAATTTAGGGGCTTATTGGGAGTAGCGGCCTTCGACGCGGCCTCTTTTTCAACCGCAGCCTTCATCTTCGCGAGTCCAGTTTCAAACTGGCCGCCCAACATCTTTTCCATGTTCAACAAGAAGCAAATCGCCTTGCTCACGAAGGTGTGCTGACCGGTCATCGTCCACGTGACCCGCGTTGAATCGCCATCGGGCACGAAAGTGAATTCAACATCACTCGAATCCTGCTGAGGACTGACAAAGTCCAGCCGAATGCGAATCCTCTCAGCCGGAGAGCTTTCGACGATCGTCATGCTACCGATCCCAACTTCGGCGTTGCCCGACCACTTGAAGACAGCATCTTTGCCTGAGCTGGGCCCTTCGAACTCAGTCTTCGCCTGGGGATCGAGCTTCGCCCACGGCGACCACTCATCCCACAGATGGAAGTCATTGACATGAGCAAACACCGAAGTCGAATCAGCCTTGATCACGACAGAGCGTGAAATGCGAAGCTCATTCGGTCGAGTGGAGACAATTAGCACCAGCAAGCCTAATGCAGCCGCAAACACCACCATCAGCTTCAGCAAGATGCCTCGCAGCGAACGACGTTGGGGACTTGATGCGGGGGACGATGTAGTGGCCTCGGTCATGGCTGAGAGCTTTCCGTCGGATGTGACTGCCAGCGGCAAGTCAATCAGCCGCTCGACGCCGCACGATAGGTTTCCAGCTCCATCAAATCACTCCGACCACAACGCATCGCTCACTGCCTACTCATCGTCCTTGCCATCGCGATATGTTCCCGACCCGCAACTGTCCCTTCCCACTCGCCAACCAACACTCATGAGGCCCCGCATGCGTCGCTTCGTCTTTGCTCTCACCTTGGCACTCAGTTCTTTTGCCTACGGTGACGACGGATCTTGGAACCAATTCCGTGGCCCACACGGCGATGGCATTTCTTCCGCCAAGGGTCTGCCAGTGAAGTTCAGCGACGATTCCAAGTCGGTGGTCTGGAAGACTCCTATTCCGGGACGTGCATGGTCCTCGCCAGTCGTCCTGGGCAATCAAATCTGGGTCACCAACGCTCCCGAAATTCAGAATCCAACCAACGACAAGCCTAAGCCCGAAAAGCCCATTGTGCTGTCGGCAGTTTGCGTGGATCTCGACACCGGCAAGGTGTTGCACGACGTCAAGCTCTTCGAAGTTGAGAAGCCGCAGTTCACTCACGTGACGAACAGCTATGCGTCGAGCACGCCATTCATTGAAGCTGGTCGGCTTTATGCTCACTTCGGCTCGTACGGCACGGCCTGCGTCGATACTGCGACGGGCAAGAAGCTTTGGGAGCGAACGGACTTCGTGTGTGACCACTTCCGCGGCGCTGGCTCTTCACCGGTCGTCTACAAGGATCTCGTGTTTCTGTGCTTCGACGGTTACGACAAGCAGTACATCGTGGCTCTCGTCAAGAAGTCCGGCAAAACGGTTTGGCAAAAGGATCGAGACATCGACTTTGGCACCGACAATGGCGACGCCAAGAAAGCCTATTGCACGCCGCAGATCATCACTGTCGAAGGACGAGATCTACTCGTCAGTCCCTTCGCCGCTGCGACGATCGCTTACGAACCGCTTAGCGGTGATCGCGTCTGGATGGTTCGACACGGAGGCATGAACGCAGCCGCTCGACCGCTCTACGGAAACGGTCTGGTCTACATCAATGCTGGAGATGCTTCGAACGCTCTCGTCGCGGTCACGCCCTCGGGCTCAGGAGACATCACCAACAACATCGTTTGGAAGACCAGCAAGCAGACTCCCAAACGCGCGTCGCAGATTCTAATTGGCGATCTCTACTTCATGATGAACGACGGCGGCGTCGCGACTTGCCTGAATGCAAAGACCGGCGAAGTGATTTGGAGCGAGCGATTACCGGGAGCTTATTGGTCGTCTCCGATCGCCGCTGACGGGTTGATCTATTGCTGCTCGCAAGAAGGTCACGTTCAAATTTTCAAAGCCGACAAGAAGTTCGAACTCGTGGCCGAAAACAAGTTCGGAGATGGCTTCAATGCCTCTCCGGCTGTCGCGGGTAAGTCATTGATCCTGCGATCGAAGTCTCATCTGTATCGAATCGAAAATCGCGAGTAGCAACGACGACGGCTAACTCTTGGGTCTACCAGTCTCAGTCACGAAGCGACTGAGCTACGTAGGCGAGTCGCTCCGCCACTCGCTGACACATAAAAAAGTAGCCCTCTTCTCTGACGAACAGAGAAGAGGGCACCGGATCGCCGCAATGACCACTCACTGCCCCTGCGGCGGCCCTACCTGCCAGCTCCGATAAGCGGTGGAGACGCTGTCTCGAAGCTGACAAATACGCCGAGGTTTTCGCGCGGCGGAACGCCATCGCGATCAACACAAAGTCCGCAGAAGGTGCGATTGTTTGCTGTTCGGTTACAGCAACTTTTCCAAAGCTCAGCCAAGAAGTTCGCGCAATGAACGAGAACGCTAATCAGCCACAGGCATCCGAATATGTGGCCGACGCACCGAGCCGAGTTTGGCAAGCTCAGCCTCAGCCGCTCGAATTCGGCCTTCGCTCGTGCGATGAGTCATGATCACCAGCGGCACGGCGGCCGATGCACCACTCGCATCCCGCTCGGGCGACTCATGCTGAATGACCGACGACAAGCTGATTTCTTGGCGTCCCAAGATGTCGGTGATGTCAGCAATCACGTGCGGACGATCCTCGACCGTGAATCGCAGGTAGTACCGACGTTCGATTTCTTCCGCTGGCATCACACTCAAGCCGCTGTCCGAGTTCCACAGCTCCAAACGCGGGAAGGTCAGTTGAGCGCGGCCAATGGCCATATCAATGAGGTCCGCCACAACCGCTGAGGCTGTCGGCATCTCTCCGGCTCCAGGACCAGACACGATCAATCGCCCGACTGCGTTGCCGTGCAATTCAACGATGTTGATTGCTCCGTCCGTTCGCGCGATCGCTCGGCTACGACGAATCAAAGTCGGCTCAACGTGCATCTCCAATTGCTTGCCCACCAAACGAGTCATCGCCAACAGCTTGACTCGATAGCCAAGTTCATCGGCATAGAGCATGTCCGCCAACTCAAGCGTGTTGATGCCCTGGCGAAGGAACTCTTTGACTTCCACTTTCTTGCCGTAAGCCAAGCGAGTCAGCAGCGTCAGCTTCTGAGCGGCATCTGTCCCATCGCTATCCATCGCGGGATCGGCTTCCGCGTAGCCCAATCGCTGAGCCTCAGCGAGCACGTCCGAGTAAGCCCGCTTCTTGTTGGCCATCTCGCTGAGAATGAAGTTGCTGGTCCCGTTCAGGATCGCTTCGATCGACTCGACTCGATTGCCCGTCAGCGAGTTACCAACCGTCGCGATGATCGGAATGCCGCCCGCCACAGCCGCCTCGAAAGCGATGCTGACACCAGATGCTTTCGCCGCATCGAAGACTTCGTCACCGAACGTCGCCAACAATGCTTTGTTCGCCGTCACCACATGCTTGCGAGCCTTCAATGCCGCGAGCACCGCGTCTTTCGCTGTTGTGATGCCGCCGATGACTTCCACAACCACATCAACATTCGGGTCAGTGACAGCCTGATGCCAATCACTGGTCATGACCGTTCCACTCGGTAGCGACACGGTACGTTTCTTTTGCAGGTCGCGAACCACGACATAGCGAATATCAAACTGGCATCCGGCGCGGCGCGCGATCATCTCAGGATCGTCTTGCAGAATGCGAATGATTCCCGAGCCAACGGTGCCCAGTCCCAGAACAGCGACGCGAATTGTTTTCGACATGAGTTTGTAAGCAAGATGCGAGTTGAGAAACGAACTCCACCAACGGGGTTCGCAGAGGCGGCGGATGGTACTGGTCGCCCAAATTGGCGGAAGGCGAAGTTCTCGAAGAAGCGATTGGATCAGTCGAATGCGATTCGAGTAGGAATGAGTCGCGTCTCAATCCATCTCCGGTTCACGCGTGCCTGCCGCCCGCGAAGGCCAATCGGGCTGGAAGACTTCTCACACGAATGCACCGACGGCATCAAGCCCAGCGAATCAAATGAGCGAGAATCGGAAGCTATTGAAGCGTTAGTTGCGTTGCCGTCCGAGGTTGGCGGCCAACCAACGCGCCGCCAAATCGGGAAGCAATTGCCGCCTCGTTCTTAACCTGCCGACAGTCGCGACAACCAATGAATTGGATAAAACGTACTCACCCCCTCAAGTCACTCGGTTCAACGAGAGATCTCGATCATGCATTTCAATGTCATCGCACTACTGGCTTCGACGCTCTTCGTCACAACGTGTAGCTGGGGCCAAGAGCAACCCAGTCGCACCATCGACTACGCCCGCGATGTCCGTCCGATCCTTTCGGCCAATTGCTTCCGCTGCCACGGTCCCGATGAAGGTTCGCGCGAAGGCAAACTCCGGCTCGATTCGCGATCCGCTGCACTCCAGCCAGGTGAATCCGGTAAAGCCGCCATCGTCCCCGGAAAGCTCGATGCGAGCGAACTGGTTCGTCGCATCGAGTCTTCGGACAACGACGAAATCATGCCACCGCCATCGTCCAAGAAATCTCTGACTGCCGAACATCGTCGTGTGCTCAAGCAATGGATTACTGATGGCGCCGAGTACCAGCAGCACTGGGCGTTCGTCGCGCCGGAAGCGCGCGATGTTCCTACTCCCAAGATGCCGAACTGGGCTCGCAATCCCATCGACAACTTCTTGCTCGCCAAGCTCGAAGCTGCCCGGATTCAGCCGTCTGTCGAAGCTGACCCGCTGACGCTGCTCCGGCGAGTCTCGCTAGATCTCATCGGCCTGCCACCGACGGTTACAGAGATCACCAGCTTCCTCAAAGATTGCGGTGCGGATCCGACTAACCCCATTCAGACGCCGCTCTCCAAGCTCGATCCCGCTCAAGCGAATGCGGCCTACGAGCGACACGTGGATCGCTTACTCGCATCTAAGAACTACGGAGAACGCTGGGCGCGACGTTGGTTGGATCTCGCGCGATACGCCGACACGAACGGCTATGAGAAAGACCGACCGCGAACCATTTGGCCGTATCGCGACTGGGTCATCAATGCCCTCAACGCCGATCTGCCCTTTGACCAATTCACGATCGAGCAACTCGCCGGCGACATGCTGCCGAACTCGACTCCCGAGCAACGCATTGCGACCGGCTTTCATCGCAACACGATGCTGAACGAGGAAGGTGGAATCGACCCGTTGGAGTTCCGCTTCTATGCCATGACCGATCGAGTGGCGACAACTGGCACCACCTGGCTGGGGCTGACTGTCGGCTGCGCTCAATGCCATACCCACAAGTACGACCCGCTCACGCAGCGCGAGTACTACCAACTGATGGCTTGCCTCAATAACGCTGACGAACCCGATTTCGACCTACCAGAAGCCGGTCGCGAACAAGCCTACCGGCGACAACTCGCACAAGCCGACGAACTCCAAAAGCAATTGCCCCAGCATTGGCCCGCCAAAGCCGAGAAAGGCCAAGACCTCGAAACTGTGCGTCGCGAAGCCCTCTCTGCGAAGTTCAAAGAGTGGCTGCAACAACAACGCGAACGCGCGGCGACATGGCAAACCATTCGGCCCACCAAAGCCGTCGCCAACCTGCCGTTGCTCACGCTGCAACCCGATGGATCGATCTTCGCGTCGGGTGATACCTCGAAGTACGACACCTACGAATTGACCTTCGGCCCTCTGCCTAGCGGCATCACGGCCATGCGACTCGAAGCGTTGCCTGACGATCGTTTGCCAGCGCACGGTCCCGGCATGACTTATTACGAGGGCACGAAGGGCGACTTCTTCCTAAGCGAGTTCATCATCGCAGCGAACGGCCAACCGGTTCGAATTAGGTCAGCCGTCGAGAACTATTCCAAGAACCGCTTCGGCTCGAACCCCGTGACGGCGAAGCTCGCCATCGACGGCGATCCTCAAACTGGCTGGGCCGTCGATGGTCGCCAAGGCGAACGACACGTTGCTGTTTTCCAATTTGAAAAGCCTGTTGAGACCACCGAGTCACTGACTCTCAAGATGACTTTCGGTCGGCACTTCGCCAGCTCACTTGGTCGCTTCCGTCTGTCGGTCACCACCGCAGCGAACGAACCCGCCGCTTCCGAACTGTCAGACGAATTACTCGCGTTACTGCTTCGCCCCGAAGACGCATTGCAGCCAACGGAGC
>OMIV01000259.1 GCA_900299185.1 Planctomycetaceae bacterium | reverse complement strand
GCACAAGTCTCGCAGACTCAATCATTGGAGGCATCGGTCGCGACAGCATCGTCGGAGGTAATGGCGACGACACGATCAACGCAGGTAGCGGAAATGACATCATCAACGGCGGCAACGGTCGCGACTCGATTCTCGCCGCTGCAGGTGCGGACAACATTCTCGGCGGTGATGGCATCGACACGATATTTGGTGGCACAGGCAACGACATCATCGACGGCGGTTCCGGCAACGATTCGATCAATGGTCAGAGCGACGATGACTTGGTGCTCGGCGGAGATGGTAATGATCGACTAACTGGGGATCTCGGCAACGACACCCTGCGTGGCGGACTCGGTGACGACACATTGAAAGCTGACGCCGGTAACGATTCGCTGTTCGGAGAGGACGGCATCGACTCGCTGCAAGGTGGTGATGGCTTAGATGTGCTCGATGGTGGTATCGGTGCTGACGTGCTGCGTGGCGATGCGAATGCTGACACTCTGCTTGGCGGAGCTGGAGCGCACAGTCTCGTGGGCGGAGCCGATAACGATTCGCTCAACGGCGGCGATGACAATGACACCGTCAACGGCGAGTACGGCAACGACACCGTGATCGGAGGACTGGGCGATGACCGCCTTTCTGGTTTGGCTGGCAACGACAGCTTCGATGGCGGTACCGGCACGGACTTCATCACCGAAACGGATCCGACGGAAACTGGTGATGCCAACGTCACCGTGAGCGGCACGAATATGAGTTCGGTGTTCTTCGGGACCGACATTGCGACCAACGTCGAACGCATCCATTTGACCGGCGGTAAGGGGGCCAACAAGTTCGACGCTCGCACGGCCACGATCATCGTGCGACTGTTTGGCAACGACGGCAATGACACTCTGCTGGGTGGCACGAAGGTCGACAGCCTTGTCGGTGGAGAAGGTGACGACGTGCTCTCGGGTGGAGCGAGCAACGACGTCATCGACGGCGGCAATGGCACCGACTTCCTCTACGAATCCGCCGACACGAACTTCACGCTCAGTGCGACACAACTGGTCTCCGCAGGAACCGGCACCGAGACGCTGACGAACATCGAACGAGTGGCCCTCGTCGGCGGCGTCGGTGCGAATCGCCTTGATGCCAGCGCGGCCGTAGTTCCTGTCATCCTGCTGGGTAAAGAGGGCAACGACACGTTGCTCGGCGGTGCTCTCGACGACGTCTTAATCGGAGGCTCGCGAGCAACCCCGGCGTCCGGCACTGACTCGCTCGTCGGCAACGGCGGAGCCGACAAGTTCGACGATGACGCCGCCGACACCCGAGTCACCGACGGCTTCGACTCGGTCCTCGCCAACGTGCTGGCATCGATCCCCAGTTGGATCGACGTGATTTAGAACTCCAGCATTTGATATTGACGTGAATCAGTTGTCGGCGATGCAAATAGGAGGCTGTCAGAATGACGGCTCATCGCAATCAGTGCGGGAAACTGGTAAAGCGTGGACAAACTAGATCTGTTGGGGTTGTGAGTTCCAAAGTCGCAACTTCAACGGAGTCTCAGAATGTCCTCTCAAGCGTTTTATCGTGTGCTAGCCCCCGGTGTCTTGCGATGAGCCGACTTTATAGGGAACGGTTCCGTAAGCATGGGGCATTTGTTCCTATCGCGACAACTAACCTGTTGCGGTCAATCGCGAGTTGTTTGCAGCTTCGTTAGAATACGGGACAGTTTCGCGGGAGTAGAGTCTGTTGCTCACACGCTGCTTCAGGATGCTTTGTGAATGGGAAAGAAACGCTTCTCTTTACCGGATCCGTCGGCTGATTTGCTCGACGAACTATTGATGAGGCACATCGATCGTGGAAGCCGCGTTGTCGACTTGGGGTGCGGAGATGGTCGTTTGCTGTGTCGCCTTAGGGATGAACATGGCTGTTCCGTCCAAGGGATGGAACTCGCGCTCGATGCCATTGTCGCTGCGATTGGACATGGTGTACCGGTTGTTCGCGCGGATCTCGACAAGGGCCTCATTGGCGTTCCTGATGCGGCATTCGACTGCGCGGTCTTAAGTCAGACACTACAGCAGGTTCGACATCCAACGACAGTGCTTACCGAAATGCTGAGAGTCTCTCGTCGAGCTCTTGTCGTTGTTCCGAATTTTGGTCATTGGAAGATTCGCCAACAGGTTGTTTTGCACGGCCGAGCCCCGGTTACGGAGTCGTTGCCCTACAAGTGGTACAACACTCCGAACTTGCACTTCATGTCGATGCATGACTTCCGAGATCTGGTCGAGTTGCTCCAGTTTCGCGTCGTTCGTGAGATTCCTATCATTAATGGACATGCTCATGAACGAGCATGGGCGGCTAATTTGCGAGCTGAAAGCGCGTTTTATGTGCTCGAACGGGCTTGATGTCTCTAAACCACTCGCGGCAATCATTCGTCGTTGATTCAGATTCCGGGCGAAGTTTGCAACTCACTCACACAACCGTTCTCTGGGGCCTATTCCCGACATGTCCCAATTGACTTCGCATGATGCGTCATCACGAGCTACTCGTCTGACGGAAACGATCGTTCCAGGGGCTTCAGCCTTATCTCAAATGAGATCTCTTTCATGGCTTGATCACTTCATCCGTGGCGGCGTCATGAAGCATTTTGAGTCGCTGCATTCGGGTTCGTTGAGCGTGGTCGAGGGCAGTCAAGAGCATCACTTTGGGAAGACTTCTGCTCCTGGACTTGTGGGGCAAATGCGAATTCTGTCGCCGGATTTTTTTCGCCGTGTGGCGTTTGGAGGCAGCATCGGCTTCGCAGAGTCTTACATCCTTGGCGAGTGGAACTGCGATGACCTCACTGCGATGCTGCGAATCTTTACTCGCAATCTTGATGTCGCTGATCGAGCTGAGGGCGGACTGGCAACAATTCTTAAGTGGTTGGCTCGACGATGGCATCAACGCCATTCGAACTCTGAGGATGGGAGCGCGAAGAACATTCACGCTCACTATGACTTGGGAAATGATTTTTACGCGCTCTTCCTCGATGAGACGATGACTTACTCATGTGGAGTTTTTGAGACACCTGAGTCATCGCTGAAAGACGCAAGCGTTGCGAAAGTCGACCGCCTTTGCCGAAAGCTGAATTTAAAGCCTTCAGATCATCTTGTCGAAATAGGGACGGGTTGGGGGTACTTCGCAATTCATGCGGCTAAGTATTATGGCTGCCGGGTAACCACAACGACGATCTCTCGCGAACAGTATGAGTTCGCAAAGCGTCGCGTTGATGAGGCTGGATTGGGTGATCGAATAACGCTGCTTCTTCAGGACTATCGAACGCTCTCCGGGCAGTACGATAAGCTGGTTTCTGTCGAGATGATCGAGGCGGTTGGCTATGAGTACTTCGATACATTTTTTCGCAAGTGTGGGGAACTCTTGAAGCAAGACGGCCAGATGGTCTTGCAAGGAATTACGATGAGTGAGCAGCGGTATGCTCGCTATTTGAAGTCAGTCGATTTTATTCAGCGTTATGTGTTTCCAGGTGGTTGTCTCGTAACACCAGCGACTATTTGCGAATCCGTTGCTCGGACAACTGATCTGCGTTTGTTGCATTTGGAAGATCTGGCTCCTCACTACGCCCAAACGCTTCGTTTGTGGCGTGCTCGCTTCTTCGAGCGGATTGCAGATGTTCGAACTCTTGGTTTTCCTGAGACTTTTATTCGGCTGTGGGAATTCTATTTGTCCTACTGCGAAGCGGCTTTCGATGAACGCGTCGTCGGAACGGTCCAAATGCATTTCGCCAAGCCAAGGTGCCAGGCAGACGCATTGCGTCCTTTTTTGTGATTTGGAACGTCCAGAAAGACGTTCGCAATACTGCGAAGGTATGAATGAACTATGACTTACCAGCGTCGCGAGTTGATACGTTCGTTGGTTGGTGGCTCGTTGTTGTTGCCGGGTATCCTTCAAGAGTTGCTCGCTAATGATTCTCGCAATGACATGGAAGCTAGTTCATTGCAGCCCAAGCAATCGCACCATTGTCCTAGCGCTAAGCAAGTTATCTTCCTCAATATGAGCGGTGGCGTGTCGCATGTGGACTCGTTCGATTATCGCCCCAAACTTTTTGCAGACCACAACAAGACGTATCGAGTTTCGGACCGAATGCTCGAAGCGTTTGCACTCAATAACCGCTCAGTTGATAAATACTTTAAACGGCCGCAATGGGATTTTAGGCAGCGCGGCCAGTCTGGTTTATGGATCAGCGATCTCTTCCCCCACATTGCTGAGTGTGCCGACGATATCTGTTTGATTCGCTCGATGCGAAACGATCACGCAGACCATTTTCAGGCAACTCTCGGAATCCACACCGGTTCTGTTTCCTTCGCTAGGCCGAGTATCGGGGCTTGGGTCAGTTATGGCCTGGGGACGATCAATCAAAATCTTCCCTCGTTTATCGTGCTAGCTCCTCAAATGCCTTACGCAGGTGCTCAAGTTTGGGCTTCCGACTTTTTGCCCGGTTGCCATCAGGGTTCTCATGTTGTGCCAGGGCCTGAGCCTATGCCGAACATCAAGAGGATTCAGCCAACATCGGAATTACAGGAAATCGAAATTGGTCTAACTCAGTCTTTCAACAAGCGACACCTTTCGCTTCGAAAAAATGTCCCCGACTTATCGTCTAGGGTTAAGTCTTTCGAAACGGCGTTCGGGATGCAGATAGCAGCTCCAGAGGCGTTTGATTTATCTAAGGAAACAGACGCAACGCACCAACTCTATGGACTCTCACGGAACAGCGCTAAGGGGTTTGCATGGCAGTGTTTGATAGCTCGACGTCTCATTGAACGCGGGGTTCGATTTGTTGAACTAATCGATACTGGGGCTTCAAATAACTGGGATTCGCACGGCGATATGGCTGCTCACGGGTCGCTTGCCAAAAATGTCGACCAGCCAATTGCAGGCTTGCTAAAGGATCTCAAGCTGAGAGGACTGCTAGGTGAAACGTTGGTCGTCTGGACCACCGAGTTCGGCAGGACACCCTTCAATACTGCTAAAGACGCGAAAGGAAGAGAGCATCACGCCGAGGTTTTTTCGTCTTGGATTGCTGGAGGCGGGGCAAGGGCTGGATTCAGCTATGGCGAAAGCGACGACCACGGATGTGCTGTGGCAACAAACGAAGTTCATCTTCATGACTTTCATGCGACCATTTTGCACTTACTGGGCCTTGATCATGAACGTCTCACCTATCGTTATGCGGGTCGAGATTTCCGGTTAACCGATGTTAAAGGCCGTGTTATAAGCGGCGTTATTGCGTGATGAAGAATGGCGTGCGGAGTGATTTGACAACTTGAAGGCGATTCCTAAGATCCCGCCCGTCGCAGTCCGATCGAAGGGTCGCCTGGCAGACATCGATCTTTGAAAACCGAAGTTGAAGACCCTGTTATTGATTCAGCCTAATCTTGGAGTGATCCAAGATGGTTAAAGTGAACTGCGACAAAAACGT
>OMIV01000258.1 GCA_900299185.1 Planctomycetaceae bacterium | reverse complement strand
CGCCGAGCTTACGGCTACCGCAACCGCAATCACTTCATCCTGAGAATCGAAACACTTCACACCACCAAAGTCAGACTCGTCGGCTGATACCAGTTACCCCCACGGTTTTGCGATGAGCCGAGTTTTAAGTGTGGGGCTATCCGCAGTGTTTCAGGTACTTGCGGCATTCACCTTCGGAGAAATCGTCGAGCACTATCGCGCAGAGTTCCCAGAGCTTGTCGACGCTACGACCAGCTCCATCGCCGAGCAGTTTCTTTAGTTTCGCAAAAGCCAGCTCAATCGGATTCAGATCCGAAGATTGTGGCAATTAAATCAGCCGGGCACAACTCCCTTCGATGGCGGAACTCACTCCCGCAACTTTATGGATCGACAAGTTCTCCATAACGACCCACAAGAAGAAAGAGTTGGCGCCAGATATTGCACGACCCGGGCTACGAACAATGAGCCATCGCCCGTTAGTGGAGCCACGAATCCGGTCACTCTCAGAGTTCCCGTGAACGTCGTGGTTTGCCAGCGACTGGCGGATTTCTTTCGACCACACGAGTTCCCATCGAAGCCCGACCGTTGATCCACGTCATGTTGGTCTTCGCCAATGTTTCATCGATAAAAGCGACTCTGACAGGCGAAAACTCGGCTTAAGTTTGACGCCATTCTACGCTTATCCTCTGGAAGTCCCCGCGACCCGGTTCTGCCGAGAGTTTTCGTTTTACGACTGGCATCAGGTCGCGACACGCTCGCCCAGCGACCATAACACACACCTAGTTATTCTTGCAATTAGAATTGCAACTCGCAGAGATAGACGTCAGGTCGATCCGCAATTTCTCCGACCAACCATCCCTTCAAAGCGTCCAACGCGACCGCCGTACACCCGTGTTCCCAGAGCGACTTTGCCGGTGACTGATCCTACTTGATCATCCGCGCCCACGACGCACTGACTCCAACTTCTTGACCTACTTGCAACGTCACGCATCCAGGATAACGCCAGGCCAACCCGTCCTAATGACACTACTTCGAATACGCATTATGCGCAACCAACATCGCTGCATCTGTACAAGCTAAACATCCAAAAGGAGCCCGGAACTACGCGCAGCACGCTCTAGCCCGAGAACGCTAACCTGCCGCCCGCGTAAGCAGTGAAGCCAACCTCGGCTACCCGCACCCGCGCCTACCTAACCACCTCAACCAAAGCCAGCCGCCCAGCATCTCCCAAGCGACGCGAAGGCAACTTGCTGATACGTATATTTCCACCACCGATCTTAAACGATACGCCCCGAACAGCGCGAACGACCATACCATGCCGACACCGTCCGCCTAGACGACGCGCTAAGCTCCGATGCACATTCAGCGAAACATCCTCAGTTACAGCTCGCGCCAATGAACTGCACACAGAATCAGCGAAGCCACGAACCCATTTAGCCTTCGAAACCGTCGTAACGATCCGTAATGCCGGGCTCGTCAAAAGACCTACAACCAAACTCCGACCAAGAGCTCTACGAGCCGAACCGTTTCGGCCAAGTCGCTTGCCTGCTACACGATGCCGCATTACACACCTCTACGAACCAAAATTAAACACGAAGTTTCCTAACGCGGCCGCTCTGTCTTCCCACCGCGACCAACTCGCATCCCAAGCCGCAAACCTACGCTGGTCAACCGCTCTCGAACTTCCGCGAGCGTAGTCTCCCCGAAATTACGAACTTGGAGTAACTGATCCTCACTTCGGTTCACTAAGTCACGAACACACGTAATCCCTTCAGACTCCAGACAATTCGTAGCCCGCACCGACAAATTCAACTCGGCGAGACTCATCCCTAAACGTTCTTCCAACTCGAGGTCAACAGGCGCATATCCAGTGGCATCTGCCAGTCCTCTGAGTCCACCTTCCGGAAGGGCGACCGCTGCAGGTTCCCGCAACGACACAAACGGACTGACGTGCTTCCTTAGAATCTTCGCAGCTTCAACCAACGCCATTTCAGGATCTACCGTCCCGTCAGTCCATATCTCCAAAACTAAGCGATCGTAGTTGGTGCGCTGCCCAACCCGTGTCTCCTCAACACTGTGCCGAACCCGAAGAACTGGAGAAAAACATGCATCTAAACCAATAACACCAACCAGTTCGGACTCCGGCAATTCCGCAGCCAGCTTGAAACCCCGGTCCACCCGAACGGTCAACTCGAAGTTAAGTGGCACATCATCCGTCAACGTAGCAACTACCAAGTCCCCATTAACTACACTAAGCTGATCATCGCAAATCAAATCACTTGCCGTAATGACACCCCGCGAGTGTTTATCTAATCGCGCAACCTTCGGACCGCTTCCCGTGTGCTTGAAAACCATACTCTTCAACTTTAAACAAATCTCCGTAACGTCTTCAACTACGCCGGGTATTGAACTGAACTCATGCTGAACGCCATGAAACCGGACCCCTGAGGCCGCGGCCCCCTCAAGCGAAGACAGAAGAATACGCCGAAGAGAATTCCCGACGGTCGAGCCGAACCCACGTTCGAACGGTTCTGCGACAAACCTGCCGTAAGTACCACTAAGCGTAGAATGATCAACTACAACACTGCTAGGAAGTTCGAAGCCACGCCAACGGATTCTCATACCATTCCCCAAAACACACAGTACGAAAGCTTAAACACGACGCCGCTTACGTGGACGACAACCATTATGCGGTAGAGGGGTGACGTCCTCAATAGACTTGATGATGATCCCGAACCCCTGCAGACCGGTAATCGCGCTCTCACGCCCGGCACCGGGCCCGCAGACTCGAACGTCAAGCTCCCGCACCCCCATCTTGGCAGCACGCTCAGCACAGATTTCGCCTGCCCGCTGTGCAGCAAACGGGGTACTTTTACGACTTCCCTTAAACCCACTAGTACCAGCGGTCGCCCAGCACATCACGTCACCATTCGGCTCGGTAACACTAATTATAGTATTATTAAAACTTGCCGATACGTGCGCTATCGCCTTAGCGATGCTGCGTCTAATTTTCTTTTTTCGCACCTGCCATCCCCCAAAGCTTGCAACCAATTAATGCTTCATATCCTTAACGCCCTTCTTACCGGCAACCGTCTTTTTGACGCCTTTGCGAGTTCGTGCGTTCGTCCTCGTACGTTGCCCGCGCACCGGTAAACCGCGCCGATGGCGAATACCACGATAACACTTAATATCACGTAAACGACCGATATCTGCGGAAATAGATCTACGCAATTGACCTTCGACAACAAACCCGTCATCGATAAGCCCAGAGATCTTCGCTAACTCATCATCACTAACATCCGCGGCACGCCGCAGCGGATCAACCCCCGCGTTACGACATAGATCGATAGAGTTGCGCCTTCCGAGTCCGTAAAGATAACTCAGAGAAACATAAAGCACCTTGTCGCCAGGCAAATCAACACCCAATACACGCGGCATAATACTACCCCTGCCTTTGTTTATGCTTTGGCTGAGCCTTACAGATCACATACACCCGGCCACCCCTTCGAACAACCTTGCAACTCTCACACATTACCCGCACACTGGATCTGACCTTCATGACGTCCCAATTCGAAATCTAAAAGTAATCCAACCAATCTTACTCCGGCAGGTACGCTCGCGCCCGCTGACGTACGTCCAGCATGACCGAAACCACAATCATTAGACCAGTGCCACCGAAAAATGCCGCTCCCGAACCGACGAGACCAAGTCGTGACACAACCATCGGTAGGCATGCTAACAATGCCAACATCACACCGCCAGCGAATGTGATCCTTCCCATGACCCGTTCAATATGCTCCTCAGTCCTACCGCCCGGTCTAAAGCCTGGCACGAAAACACCAGCATCCTTAAGAGAGTTCGCGACCTCGTCCGGTCGAAAACTGACCGCCGTCCAAAAGAAGCTAAAAAACACAATGGTCAGACTATACAAGACCAAATACACAGCCCCCGAGCCACTGAAAACATACGCCAACCACCCTACGGGACCATAATCGGTCATTCCACCCAGGTATTGAAACAGCAAAGCAGGTATCATCAAGACACTAGACGCGAATATGACAGGCATAACTCCAGCCTGATTCAACTTCAATGGCAAAAATTGCTGACCCCGACGTCCACCCTTGGCCGAGATCAAGGGAATGCGCCGAGACGTGTCGCCGATCGCTACGATCCCACATAGAATTGCATAAAACACAATCACGATCGCAGCATAACGTTCGACACCAGTATCTGTCCCGATTCGTATGCCTTCCTCGAGCGCCGGACGGACACCGCTCAACAACGTGGAAGGTGCGCGCGCCAAAATACCCGCAACGATGAGAAGACTCACGCCAGAACCGACTCCGAACGCGTCAATCTGCTCCCCGAGCCATACAAGCACCATGGTCCCTGAGGTCATGACCAGCGCCAACGCGAACCTCGTACCTAGACCACCCTCAGGAACAATCAGTCCCGACCAGAATAAACTTTGGCCAACCGAGACTAACACCGTGCCATACCGAACATACTCATTGATCTTTCTTCGTCCGGACTCGCCCTCTCTTTGGAGGAGTTGAAGACTAGGTAGTACCTGCGTCAGCAGCTGCGCTACAATCGACGCACTTATATAAGGCATTATTCCTAGGCCAAACACAGACCCGGCGGAAACGTCGCTCGCAGCGACAGTTGCCAAGAAATCGCCAAAACTACCAACAGTGGCCGCACTACTCACGCCCGGCAGCGCCAACCAATACCCCACGCGAAAGACTGAAAGTAAAACCGCTGTTACAAGTATGCGGTTACGAAACTCTCGATTCTTTAAGAACGCCGCTGCGAACTCCATGAAACACCTACGTCAGTTTTGAGCCGCAGCGCTCAATACATTCCCTAGCGCCAGGGGTGGCATCAAAACCACGGAATAGCACACCAGAAGGGCATTCGGCCTGACCAATCAGGAACAAGCGTGTTTTAGCGTCAGCACCGATTACGGCACGGTAAGCTTCAGCCGACAAAATGCCCCCATCAACTGTTCGCAACGCAAAATGTAGCGGGACGCCGACCCTGTTCCTCGCAAACGCACGATTGTTAAAGCCTCTTTTTGCCACACGCCGAAACAGCTGTTTTTGTCCGCCCTCAAACGCCGGACGTGCCTGGTATCCTGCGCGACTACCAGCACCCTTCGAACCGCGACCAGCAGTCTTGCCGCTCCCACTACCAATACCACGCCCCACACGTTTGCGATCGCGGAACTTATCCGACGCTAGCGCTAGCGCTAAAATGTCAGCCATCACTTGCTCCCCAAATCAGAAACCGTAACGCCTCGCATTGCCATTGCGTCTTCGCGGTTCCGCATGTTAACTAGCGCGCTTATAGTTGCTCGCACCAACGTTAGTGGGTTCGATGAACCACGAACTTTAGTAAGCACATCCGTATATCCAGCAGCATTTAGTACGCTGCGAACCACGCCCCCAGCGATAAGACCGGTCCCTGCCCCCGCCGGAAGCAGAAGAACCCTGCTCGCACCGAATTTTGCTTCGGCGCGATGAAACACACTTCGGCTTGCGGCGCGCTCCCTAAATCGAAGACGAACTATAGAACGCTCAGCCGCACGTACCGCCTTTTCCACGGCAATCGGTACCTCCGGGGCCTTCGCATACCCCATACCAATTTTACCATTCCCATCACCGACAACAACCAGTGCAGCGAAGGAAAATCTCCTGCCACCTTTCACAACGCAGGCACACCGCCTAATTTGGACGATGTGTTCTGTATATTGGCCCCGCCGATCAATACCATCTGCCATCACATAAACCCCTAGAAGACCAGCCCACTCTCTCGCATGCCGTCAGCGAGTGCTTTAACTCGACCATGGTAAGCATATTGGCGACGATTAAAATGGACCTCTCGAACGCCCATTCGTGATACCTTCGCCCCAAAAGACCGACCCAACGCAAGCGCCCCGGCTACATTCCCCGATACATCGAGCGCCCCACTAGCCGCGCCGCACACTACGCGACCGACGGTCCGGTCCCAGAGTGACAAGCAACATTGCCGATTGCTACGAACCACATAGACAACGAACCGACGGCTTGATTCTATAGCCGACCGATTCGACCTAAGGCGACGCTTGTCACTTCGCTCTAAACTGCTTCTCATATCAATTCCAGACCTTACTACTTGGCACCAAACGCCTTGCCGGCCTTCCTACGCACGACCTCGCCCACGTAACGAATCCCCTTGCCCTTGTACGGCTCTGGTGGACGAACACGCCGCACGTTCGCGGAAAACTGACCGACAGCATGCTTATCACATCCGGAAACACGGATGTGAGTTGCATCCGAACACGTAACAGTAACGCCTCTTGGCGGCAATAGACGAACTCGGTTCGCGAATCCAACCGTAAGTACCAATTCGCCTTTATCAATCGCTGCCTGATATCCGACGCCCTGAAGCTCCAAGTCTACAGTGTAGGGCTTCGAAACTCCGACAACACTATTCCGAACTAATGCCCAACCAAGACCGTGCATCGCTTTATCAGCCGACGAAACGCTTAAAACCTGACCGCTGATCGCAACGCTGACCGTCGGCGGGAGGGTTAACTCCAGTGAACCAGATGGACCCTTAACGCTCAGCCTGCCATCGCATACAGTGGCTGCAACGCCATTTGGCAATGAAATGGGTTGTTTTCCTAAACGGGACATTGACGGACCTTTTGACAAATCAACTAACTGACCACCGCGATGACCTCGCCACCGAAACCGAGCTTTCGAGCGGACCGATCACTCAGCATACCTGCGCTGGTTGAAAGTACCAACGTACCGATTCCCCCGAGAACCGGCTCAACACTCTCTTTATTGCAGTACACTCTCCGACTAGACGTGCTTCGAATTCTCAGCTCTCTTAGCACGGGCTCGCCTGCAATTCCGTACTTGAGTGAGACGACGAGCTCTCCGTCCGAGATCTCCGAACCCCAAACGTACCCTTCTGCGCATAACACGCTCACGAACGAACGAGTCACCTTATCGTTCGTCAAACGCGCCACCGGAAGACGACGTCGACTGGCATTTCGCAACTTAGTTATACTATTACTGAGGCTCATCAAATCGCTCCCTACCAGCTTGCCTTAACGACACCGGGAATCATCCCATCGAGTGCGAGGTTTCTAAAACAAATCCGACAGATGCCGAACTTCCGGTACACGGCGCGTGGACGACCACACAACCCGCAACGCCGAACAAGCCGACTACTGAATTTTGGTTTTTTTTGCGACTTAACCTGTTGTGCCGTTGTTGACATCGTTAACCACCCTTTTCAACACGCTTCTCGAACGGAAAGCCGACCGACTTCAACAACTCTAGCCCACCTTGATTATCAGATGCGGTCGTAACGACTGTAATATTCATCCCTTGAACAGAACTGACAGTATCCGAACTCATTTCCGGAAACACGCTCTGCTCGGAAAGTCCGAACGAGTAATTACCTCGTCCATCAAATGAATTAGACTTCAAACCGCGAAAATCTCGCACCCGCGGTAGAACGATACGACACAACCTATCGAGAAACTGCCTCATGCGTCGCCCACGCATCGTCACGAAGCACCCGATCTCCATACCCTCGCGCAGCCTAAACCCGCTCACACTCTTCTTGGCCTTGGCTATCGCGGGCTTCTGCCCCGTAATCTTAGCCAAATCCGAAACCGCCGAATCCAATTTCTTCTTGTCTTGAACAGCAGCCTTGACACCCATGCTGACAACGACGTGCGTTATCCGGGGCTTGGCAAGCGGGTTGTTTGACGCGTTCCTCTTCTCTGCTTGAGATTCATCAGTCATCGCCTCACCCCCTACACTACTTCAGTCGCCAAACTTACAATTCGCATGAACTTCTTCTCGCGCAACTCACGACAGATGGCTCCAAAGATACGGGTACCACGCGGGTTGCCATCCTTGTCGACCACTACGACCGCATTCTTGTCAAAACGCGCATAGCTCCCATCCGCACGTCGAATCGCCCTGCGAGTGCGAACTATAACCGCTCGAACGACCTGGCCTTTTTTAACCTGACCATTCGGCATCGAGCGTTGCACACTTACGACAACGACGTCGCCCACGCCTGCGTATCTCCGCCCGGTATTGCCAAGCACTTTGATACACCTTGCGGTCTTAGCACCGCTGTTATCCGCGACATCTACAAGTGTCTGCATTTGTATCATCTCTAACCCGCCTTATCCTATTTCGCCGTCGGGCGCTTCAACATTCGACATCGAATCGGCAACTTGTGAGAGACGCGTGCGAAGCACTCGCGAGCCACAGCCTCAGCGACACCGCCAATCTCAAACAAAACCGTTCCAGTACGAACAACGGCCACCCAGTGATCTGGCTCGCCCTTGCCCGTACCCATACGCGTTTCTAACGGACGCGCGGTAACCGACTTCTGCGGAAAGATACGAATATAAAGCTTACCTTCTCCACGAATATACTGCATGATCGCAACGCGACATGCTTCTATTGTAGTGGCCGGAACCCATCCACCAATCGTCGCCTGCAGTGCAAACTCACCGAAAGCCACCGTGTTGCCACGTGTCGCGTTACCTTTTATGCGTCCTCTTTGGCTTTTGCGATGCTTGACTCGCTTTGGCATCAGCGCCATCGTTAACTCCGAAGTTATAGAATCCTAAGTCAATCCAAACCTTTACACCGATCACACCCATCGTAGTCCGCGCTATCGCAAACCCATAATCGACACGCCTTCGAAGCGTAGCAAGCGGAACACTACCTCGCGACGCCATCTCAGTACGGGACATCTCTGCACCGCCAAGCCGACCGCTTAACTGCAACTTGACACCATGAGCGCCGGCTTCCATCACGGCATCCATGGCCTTCTTCATAGTCCGCCGAAACGCGCCGCGGCGAACCAGTTGTTGTGCGACATCCTGCGCGACCAGGCTCGCGTACCGATTTGGACTTGAAATTTCTTTGACCTGCAAATCGACACGCCGACCTGTTAACCCCTCAATTGCAGCTTTTAGCCTATCAACTTCTTGGCCTTTTCGTCCAATTACTACGCCCGGGCGACTCGTCATAATCTGAACGATCAGCAAGTCTCTAGTGCGCTCAATTTCTACGTGGGGAATACCGGCGAACTCATAATTCGTAGCAATAAACTTACGAATTCTGAAATCCTCAATAAGCAGCTCAGGAAAGTGCTTTTTATCCGCGAACCATCGACTTCGCCAGGGCTCCATTATCCCAACACGAAAACCCGTCGGCCGAACTTTTTGCCCCATGATATTCCTATAATTATGCCTTAAAAACTACTCTATTCGCCGATAGTACAGGTAATATGCGTGGTGCGATTCCTCTCAACGTAAGCCATGCCCCTCGACTTCGCGCGAATTCGCTTACGCATGGGCCCAAAGTCGGCCGTTAGTGACGTAATCCGCAACGACTCGACATTACGACTTCCCTTATTCAGGGCATTCGCCCCGGCAGATAGAATGACCCCCTCCAACATCCTCGCACCGCGCTGCGGCAAAACCCTGAGAAGCGATATCGCCTCACCGACACTTAGCCCCCTCAGTACGCCCATTAAGCGTTGCACCTTCGTCGCCGCAATTGGAGCGTAACGTAATTTACACGTCGCAACCTGCACCATGTTATGACCTATTTCTTTCCTCTTGCGCCGTGGCCTCGGAATGTTCGAGTCGGTGAGAACTCGCCAAGTTTATGTCCTATCATATCCTCAGTCACATAAACCGGAACATGCACACGGCCGTTATGGACCCCGATGGTAGATCCCACCATCTCTGGGACGACGGTGCAGGATCTCGACCAAGTCTTCACATTGTTTCCGCCGGCTTGAATTCTTCGGACCAGTCGTTCATCTACTACCGGACCCTTTTTTACCGATCGCCCCATATTTCCCTTACTATGTTTTCAATTGACCGTTACGTCGACTCACCCTGCGCTTGACGATAGCCTGACTAGTCGGATTCTTTCTTCGACGAGTACGCCCACCCTTCGCCAGCTTACCCGTAGGACTACATGGATGTCGACCACCGGAGGTACGGCCTTCACCGCCACCCATTGGATGGGCTATCGGGTTCATGGCAACTCCACGAACATATGGTCGAATTCCCTTCCAACGATTTCTACCAGCTTTTCCGATCGAAACATTCTGATGCTCGGCATTACCAACCACACCAATAGTAGCGAAACATTCAGCTGATACCCGCCGCACTTCGCCGGACGGAATAGTAATTTGAGCCCAACCAGCGTCGCGTGCATTTAAGGTAGCTGATGAACCAGCAGACCTACAGAGCTTCCCTCCACCATCGGGATACATCTCGATATTATGAACCCGAATACCGAGCGGCATCTCAGAAAGCCGCATAGTTGCACCGACAACCGGATCAGCCTTTGCCACCGCATTTGTGATTTTGGCTCCTACCCCAATCCCATCTGGAGCCAACACGTACGTCTTGGCTCCAGTATCTGCAACGCACAGTAATATCCGAGCATTTCTATTGGGATCATACTGCACGCTCTGCACCGTCAAGGTTGCACTCGCCGACCGCTTAAAGTCGATCTTGCGATATAACCTGCGAGATCCACCACCTCTGTGCCGCGATGTGATCTTACCTTGATGGTTCCGGCCGCCGGTCTTACGAAGACGGACAACGAGCGAATCTTCCACCGCCGAAGACGGCGCCAATTCGGCACGGGTAACCTGGACGGAGCCGGCTCTTCGGCCAGCACTGGTTGGTCGATACTCACGAATCGCCACGTTTCACCTATTCGAAAATTGGCAAAGAGTTTCCAGCCGCCAATTTGACAATTGCGACCTTCTTGAATTGAGTCATATATGCGTGTTGACGGAACCTCTTCGCGATCGGCTGTTCCATCCGAGTACGAACCTCTTCGACCTCTACAGCGTAGTCACTTTCGATCTCCGCCTTAATCTCAGCCTTCGTAGCCCTTATCTCGACATAGAACGAATAAGCATTCTTGTGAGTCGCGAGCCACGCCGTTTTTTCAGTGATTAGCTTTGACTTCACCATTTTGGACGTTGTCATGTGGCCTCTTTCACAAATTCACCGGCAATCACCGAATCCACGATTATGCGGCGTGAATGCAGCAAGTCATGGGAACACAAGTCCTTACGACACACAACCTTAACATGAACACTATTACGTGCGGACAAGACCAAGTTTTTCTCGTACGCCGCAGTCACAACGAGCACCTTGTTGAGATCGCCGTCCTCAGCAACCCAACCATGAAGCCCAGCAGTCGACGGCTTATTAAGCCGTGGTAGCTGCTTCGTACACAACAAACCGCTCGCCACAGCGTTCGCCACCACCAATTGAAGCGATCGCCTCACCATCTTGGCTGGCAATCTTTGTCGCCAATCCCGGGGCGCCTTTGCAAATGCATGGACGCCACCAACCCGCACAGGAGTGCGTCGATTACCAGCCCGCGCTCGACCTGTACCTTTTTGCTTGTATAGTTTTTTACTCGCCCCAGCAACCTCAGCGCGAGTCTTAGTCTTACACGTACCCAACCGTTGATTGGCAAGATACATGAGCTCAACCGCTCGTATCGTTCGCAGATCTGATTCAGACAACTGAGCAGACATTTTTCGCCTTTACAAAATCCTAATCTTCTTCCGCACTCGCCAAACTAAGCTTCTACCTGCTCACGCACCAAAACTCGACAATTTCGAGCACCCGGAACAGCCCCCGCCAGTACGAGCACCGACGTATCTGCCGAATATGACACTACCGCCAAATTCCTCACAGTCACACGTCGTCCACCATGTCGACCGGCCATTTTCGTTCCGGGATGAACCCGGCCCGGCTCTGTATTTTGACCAACCGATCCACCGCTTCGATGCACCTTCTTGACGCCATGAGAAGCACCAAGACCTGAGAAGCCGTGTTTTCGAATGACACCCGAATACCCTCGACCCTTTGATGTCCCAATGACATCGAGCCATTTGGCCGAACTCACGAATGCCAAGTCCTGCAGCTCACCAACAACTCCATCCCCGGCCACAGTTCTCGACACCCACCGACCCGCAACATCGCCAGTCGCAATTTCTATCCCACCAGAAAGAATCCTGCGCACTTTGCACTGTTCAACATGCAAGACTGTCGCTGCAACCATCTCACCCTGGTGATAAACCTGAGTCATCCCGATCTTTTTAGCGATCACTGTTTTCTTTAACACTTTTCACTCCAAATCATCACCTAGCGAGCAACTGCACAAATCCTCACATCAACACCTGCTGGGAGCGCAATTTTATTCAACGCATCAATCGTCTTACCTGTCGGATGAACAATTTCAACAAGTCGCTTGTGAGTACGTATCTCGAATTGTTCTCGCGACTTCTTATCGATGTGCGGACTACGAAGCACTGTATATCGCTCAATGCTGGTAGGTAATGGAATTGGACCGCGAACATCTGCCCCAGTCCGCTTTGCCGTACCAACAATATCAACGATTGACTGATCAAGAGTACCACTATCGTACGCTTCCAGTCGAATTCTTATCCGGTCGCTCATTTTTTGGTGGTTCCTTTGCTTGCCGTTTTTTCGGGGGGGGAGAGGTTAGTTTTGGCTTTTCGCAGTGTCAACCGACGCATCCGTAGAGGGCAGGCGTCTAAAAGAGTTCGCTTGAGTCTAGGACGGTATTTTAAAGCATGATTGCCGCAGGCAGGACTGATTTGTTGGTGAAGAGTTTGATTCGCTATCGATCGTAATCTGGAAGAGATTGAGTTCAGATGTAGGCAGCCTCTGCAGTTTACATGTGGGTTTTCTTTTAGAGTCCTTTGCCTGAATTCTGGCGTGTGCCGATGCAGTTCCGACCGTTCTCGTTTCGTTAGGTCGAGCTTTTTGTAATTGCTGCATCGTCAATGATCGGATTGTTTTCCAAAAAGGCCACTCGACATGGCACATTCACCGCTGAATTGAGTTTTTCACGTCGACTTGATGCAAACAGGACTGCGTCGTAACTCTCAGCACAGACGTGAATTGCGTGTTTTGATGGTATTGTGCTTAGAAGGACTTGGTTCAATCACCGATCTGCATTTCGTGCGAGCCTTGCGAAGGTTAATGTGCCTTCGACTTCGTAAAGCACTGCTACACGGCCATCCGCTAGGATTGTAAGGCACGAGTACATGCAACCTCGAGGATCGATTAGACGCCCTGCATTCCAGGTTTGACCTCCGTCGTGACTTTTTCGAATCGTTAGTGCGATTCGTTGAGTGGAGCTTTGGGGGTTCGAAAAAAGTAGAGCTCCGCTGGGAGTACGCAATAAGCTTGCCATACAGGTTGGATCTGGCAGTGTCGACCACGTACGAGTCCATTTCCCCACTATACTGTTCGGCTCCTTCTCGTTCCATTCCCAGCGAGCCCACGCACGTTTACCGCTCCTAGATTCATCCCGCATCGAGAGCAGCAGCGATCCGTCATCGAGTTCGGCTATTTGAGCTTCACTTGTTGGCGGTCTGTCAGGCAAAGCCGCTGGTGAAATCGTCCATGTTTCTCCGTGGTCGCAACTGACGATAAAGCACGAATGGGGTACGTTGGCGGCGTCTTTGAACTGAGCCGGAAAGATTAGTTTTCCGTTGCGTGTCTGAATGCCGGCACCGGGTCCTTGAAAGCAAAGCCGCCACTCGGGACGTTTGATCTGCTTCGTAATGTTGATGGGCGGCGACCAAGTCACGCCATCATCAGTGCTTTTTGTCAGAACAAACTGGCCCGTTTCATCGGGAGCCAGACCTGGTCCGGAACCATGCCACGCTCGGTTGCCTTTAGACCACAGCGCTGCAACGAAAACAGATCCCTTCTCGCGATCGACCAAAATCGCTGGATCACCGACTCCATTACCTCGCGAACCCGCTTCATTTTGATCGAAATCCAGAATCTTCTGCATAGAACTCCACGTCTCGCCAGAGTCCAGACTGCGCATGAGACCAACGTCTATATTTGCTGGAAGGTCGCCGCCGCCGTTATATCGGATGTCGAAGACCGCCAAAAGCGTCCCTTTTGGGGTCGTCGCTAAACCTGGAATGCGGTACGCCTTAGAGCCGTCATCGCCGCCTTTACGGAGAACTTTTGAAAAGACTTGAGGGTCGTAGATTCCGGGTTCGGTAGGCTGTTTTTCCGCCGGCAAATCTTGAGCATTCTGCCATTCAGCTCTAAGGCTCTTGAGCCTCTGGTCCAAGTCGGTATCAGCAATCAAGCCCTCAAAAACAGTCACATCTGCGACATCGCATCTTAGGCCCATTTTCGTGGCAGCGTTTGTCCCTAAGATAAAACCGCTCAGAGGATGAGCCACATCGGAAGTCGCGTTCGATGTTTCCACAAGGTCCGAAGCTGCAACTAGATGCCGAATAGTGGTTTGAGTCCCAGATTTCTCAAAAACAAAGGCATGAGCCTGCCACTCACCGTACTTCGCGTGATGGGTCGCTATGTCTGGATTGGCAGCGTTTCCAATGGGTGGAGCTTGCACCCCAACTTGCCATTTGCCGTCGCGCACCTGAACTCGTGTTAGCCCTGAGTTTGTACTGCCATCAAAGAGAAACCCTTCGGCATTTTGATGAAGGCGAAGAACGGCCAAAACGGTTCGTTTTTCTGCCAGTGAGCCCCATTCGTTCGAGGTCTGCCATAAGGCCGATTGACCATCAAACCGGACAACGGTGCGGATTTTGTCTCCGACTGCAACTCGGAACGCACGAGGACGTCCGACACTACGGGTAAGGCTTCGCTTTACGAAGTCGCCAGCCGTTTTTTTCGACTCGGTGCTCCAACTCAAAACGGCGGCATCTGCTGTTCGCAAGGAATCATGACGGTAAGCTGCAAATTCACTTGCCTGTGTTCGAGCGTCTTCTGAATTGGCAACAGAAACAAAGCAGGACATGACCGCCAAAAGCCCAAGCTGCCGGGACAATGAAAGCAAAGCCATACGATCCCCTCGAAGTTGTCGGTACCAAGTCGCAACAAATCGCCAATCAGCCAGTGAATGAACTGCGACACGCCACCGCAGAGTAAACGGCGTTAGCGAATCTTCGAAAGCATCGATCCCCAACAAACGAGCTTTAGTGTTCGGGGTCGCTGATTTGCTCCAAAGGCAGAGCTACTGATCACCCTTCGGACGCGATTCAAGGAGCACTTTGACGTCCATGATCTGGTTACCTCGGACGATCTTGAGTTCGATCGTCGAACCAGGCCGATGCTGACTCAGCAAACTCAGCATGTCCCGGCGGCTATCAATCTCTTTCCCGTTGATGGCAACGATCCGATCGCCGCGCCAGCCCACCGGGGACGAGGCATCACTTTCAAGAGCTTGCAAACCAGCTCGCCCAGCTGGGCTGTCGGGCATCACGAACCGTACGCCCACACCTTTGAGTCGCGCGCCATCAAGCCAGAGATTCTCAACCACCACGACACCCAGCCAAGGTCGGTCGATCGTTCCGTCTTGAATGATGTCAGGCACAACCAAATTCACGAGATCCACCGGGACCGCAAACCCAATCCCGTGCGATCCACCGGACTCGCTGAAGATCGCCGTATTCACACCAACTAAGCGGCCGGCACTGTCGAGGAGTGGTCCTCCGGAGTTACCGGGATTGATCGCCGCGTCGGTTTGGATGGCACCATGCAGCCTCGTGTCGCCGGTGTTAATCGTGCGATCGAGGCCACTGATGATGCCGGTCGTTAGCGTCTTATCGAACTCGAACGGGCTGCCGATCGCGAACACTTTTTGCCCGACTTGCAGGTCACGAGATGAGCCAATGACGATTGGTTTCAGCTTCTCTTTCGGAGCACTGATCTTCAGGACCGCGATGTCGTGGTCGGGATCAAACCCGACGAGCACGGCTCCGTAACTAGAGTTATCTGCCAAAGTCACTGTCGCACCAGTGGCTTCTCGAATCACGTGCAGATTGGTGACGATGCGGCCTTCGTCATCCCAAATGAATCCGCTGCCAGTTCCTGCCGGAATCTCCATCACGTCGCGGGTGAAGATGTTTTGCTGCACTGCGGTCGTCGTGATGTGAACGACCGATGGCGAAGTCTGCTTGAAGAGCTCGATTGTTGAGAGTTCATCCGCCGCGAGGTCGCCTCGCGGGGTGACCGTTCTCGCCGCTGCAGCAGCGTCGTACTTGGGTCCAAATTCGGGATGAAGCTGGCGATAAAGCAGCACCCCGATCAGTGCCAGCAACACCGCGAGGAGAAGGTTGTGCCCCATCGAAGCGGGACGATGCTGAAGCGAGTTTTCAGTGTTCATCTCGGGAATCTTCTCAAGAAAATGCAAGCTCTGCGGTGAGTTGAAGTCAACCGCGTTCAGCCGCTCGGAAGCTCAAACTGCGAACACAGCAAGTGACTCTGGGTACGTCGATCATCAGGCAACGCTGGCGCCGATTTGAAAGAGGTCGTATCGGTCGCGTCAATTAACAGGCCACTTCCAAGTCATCCCAAATCGCATCAACCAGCTCGCGATGGCGGCGCTGATGCCAGGCTTCCCCCGGTCTCACATTGGCGACGTAAGCCACAACCAGTCCATGAAGTGGATCTGCAAACGCAATTGAAGATTGCGATCCTCCATGCCCGAACGCCCGAGACGAGCACCTCGCTCCGAAGCCATATGGCACCGTCTTGGGGCCGTAGTGCTTCGAATCAATCATGAAGCCCCAACCAAAATCCATGCTGTGCTGCAAGGTCTGATCGAAACGCCCGACTCGCTGTCGCGAAGTCATCTCCGCGACCATTGCTGGAGAAAGCAATCTCTGTCCAGCAAACCCATCGACTGCGAGCAAGTGCTCATAGAACCTCCCCAACTCGCGAACGGGCCCTCGGGAATTGGCACCGGGAGAACACGCCTGACAGTGCCGCGCGTCGTGCCATTCCAATTCGCGAGTCTCACCTCGATCACGGTTCCACATGAGGCCAATCCGGTCGCCGTATGACTGCCAGACATCGCTCGGCATCCCGTTCCACGAGTCGCTCATCCCCAGCGGTAAGAAGACTTCTGATCGGAGAAACTCACTTAGGAAGCGGCCATCAATTCGCCGGACAAGTTCGCCGAGTACGTACCAACTCGAAGCCACGTGATAGCCGGATGTCTCGCCGATCACCCATCCTTCTTCCAATGGCAACGAGCAGATCGTTGCGACCATCTCGTTCCATTCCGCGTTTGGCCAACTCAACGGCGCGTTTCGAAAGCCGCAGGTATGAGTGAGTAGATGCCGCAATTCGATCTCGTGTTTTCCGCCAGCTGCGAACTCGGGAATTACATCAGTCACTCGCGTTTCAAGAGTGAGCAGCCCACGTTCGACGAGCATCAAAACCGCAACGGCCGTCAGTGGCTTACCCGCCGAGAGCCACGGCATGATCGTGTCGCGCGTCATCGGGACATCAGGCCGAGCGATCCCAAAACCGGTATCGAGCAACACTTCACCCTGCCGCGAAACGTAGATCTGCAGCCCAAACTGCATACCGCGTTCGATTGCGCTTTGGATGACCGCAATAGTGCGAGCCAATGACATCTCGAAGAACCTCATGGAACTGCTTGGCAAACGAACGAGACAAACTTCGGAAACGCGAATGACTTCTAAAACTCTGTAATGCAAGCCTTCGGTGTGTCTGGCCTGCAAAGTTTCTCTGCTCGTTGAAACCGTCACAGAACTAGCCAGACGGAAGCAGGCCACTAACATTCTGCCCGCTAAATGTCTGCCATAATGCGTCGACGAAATGAGTGCGTTTCTGACCGCATTCGCGTCCGAATCGACCTTCGAAAATTGAACACAAAAGTCGATCGTGCATGGACATGACCGACCGCCAGAACGCGATAACCAACCTGTTTTTGGGCCACCGGTGAATTCAGCCGCAAGCCCAATCGCTCTGCCCGAAACCCCACGAGAACGCTGGAATGACCGCAGAAAACGATCGTAAGCCGTTTTGGACTTGGGACGCCGATCAGCTCTATCGAGAGACGAAATCCGCCGAGCAAGGACTCAGCGATGCCGAAGCTAAGGTTCGATTGGCAAATGCCAGCCGGTTGGAAGGCAAACGTCACTCAGCTTTAGGACTGCTCGTCGATCAATTCAAAAGCCCGACCATCATTCTACTGTTCTGCTCGGCCGTGCTGATGTTCTCACTCGCGTATTACGACGCGATGTCAGAGGGGGCTCCGTTTTCGATCACGGACTCGCCCGACGGATGCATCATCGTCTTCATTCTGATCGCCAGCGGCTTGCTGGGCTTCTGGCAGGAACTCAGCGCCGCCGACGCTGTCGCTCGGCTGATGGGCATGATCGAAACCAAAGCCACGGTGATTCGAGGCGGCAAGGAAGTCGCTGTCGCGCTGAACGAAGTTGTTCCCGGTGACGTCGTAAGTTTGCGAGCCGGTGATGTGATCTCTGGCGACTGTCGATTGCTGGCCGCTCGCGACTTGTACGTCAACGAAGCGGCTCTCACCGGCGAAAGCTTCCCATCCGAGAAAACGACAGCACCGTTGGCGATCGATTGCCCGCTCGGTCAACGCACCAACTCCGTGCATTTGGGAACTCACGTTATCAGCGGCTTCGGAACCGCCGTCGTTGTTTCCACAGGCCGCGACACGGAGTTCGGCAAGATCTCTGAACGCCTCGAACACAAAGCTCCCGAGACAGGCTTCGAACGCGGCATCCGACAGTTCGGCCAGTTGCTGATCAAGGTCGTGATGGTCATCACCGTGTTGGTGTTCGCGATCAAAGTCGGCTTCCAAAACAAGCCGTTAGTCGAGTCACTGACGGTGGCGCTCGCGCTGGCTGTCGGCATGACGCCTCAACTGCTGCCGGCCGTTACGAGCGTCGTTCTGGCGGCTGGCGCGAAGGCGATGTCTAAGCACCAGGTCATCGTGAAGCAGCTCTTGTCGATCGAGAATTTGGGCAGCATGACGGTGCTCTGTTCGGACAAGACAGGAACACTGACCGAAGGCGTCATCAAGTTGCATGAGACGACCGACGTCATGGGTCAGCCCAGCGAACGAGTCATGCAGTTCGCCTACTACAACGCGGCTTTACAGACCGGCTTTGCCAACCCGATCGATCGAGCCATTCGCGACCATAAGACGTTCGACATCAGCGACGTCAAGAAGCTCGACGAGATCCCCTATGACTTCATCCGAAAACGTTTGAGCGTGCGGATCGAGCGCGGTGGAAAACGAACGCTGGTAACGAAAGGCGCTCTGGCTCACATCTTGGAATGTTGCGTCCGCGCAGAATTGGCTTCCGGCGAAATCGTGCCGTTGGACTCATTGAAGTCGACCATCGATCGGCACTTCGAAGACATGAGCCGCGAAGGTTTCCGAGTCCTCGGTTTGGCGGTGAAGTCCGACGAAGTCGCACACATCAGCAAGGCCGACGAATGCGACATGACTTTCTTGGGCTTCCTGGTCTTCGCCGATCCTCCAAAAGCCGACGCCAAAGAGACCATCGCTCAACTCCGTGAACTGGGCGTCGGACTGAAAGTCATCACCGGCGATAATCGAGCGGTGGCAGCCTCGATCAGCCAACGAGTAGGCATCACGTCTCCCAAGATTGTGACTGGCTCTGATCTGCGAACCTTGGACGACGCCGCGATCCGTCAGCGAGCTCAAGAAGCGGACATCTTCGCCGAGGTCGAACCCAATCAGAAGGAGCAGATCATTCTGGCGCTGAAGCACTCGGGCCAAGTGGTCGGTTACCTGGGAGACGGCATCAACGACGCCTCGGCATTGCACGCAGCAGACGTTGGAATCTCCGTTTCTGAAGCTGTCGACGTTGCGAAAGAGGCCGCTCAAGTTGTGCTTCTGAAGCAAGACCTGGGAGTCCTCGTCCGTGGCGTCCGCGAAGGCCGTCGCACGTTCTCCAACACCCTCAAGTATGTGTTCTTCGCGATCGCGGCAAACTTTGGTTACATGTTTAGCTTGGCTGTAGCGGGGCTCTTCTTGCCGTTCGAACCGCTGCTGGCTTCTCAGATTCTGCTCGTGAATCTGTTGGCAGACTTCCCGGCCATGTCGCTCGCCACCGACAGCGTTGACCCCGAACAAATCCAACGGCCTCGCCGCTGGGACACCAAGTTCATCGTCCGCTTCATGATGTCGTTCGGCTTTGCCAGTTCTATGTTCGACTTCATGACCTTCGGCGCGATGTATTACCTCTTCAGCTCGATCGCGAAGACAGACTCGCCCGAAGCCTTTGAGAAGCTGTTCCAAACTGGCTGGTTCGTTGAGTCCACATTGACCGGCCTCATGATCTTGGCCGCAATTCGAACACAGCGTCCCTTCTTCCTCAGCCGACCCGGCAAGCTCTTCATTTTCGCCGAGTTCTCCGTCGCATTGGTCACGCTGTGTATCCCGTTCTCACCATTTGCCGGAGCCTTAGGCTTTATGAAACCGCCGGTTGTCCTGGTGGCAGTCGGTGTCGGAATTACGGTGCTGTACGGCATCGGCATGGAGATCGTGAAGCGGCTCTTCTACCGCTATCTCGCCACGTCGAACGATTGATCGTTCGTGCCGATCCAGATCGCGACTAGGAACACGACAAGGCACGAGAAGAAAGCACCGAGCAGCGGCCCTTTAATCAACGGCCGCGAAGATCTCGGTCTTCTTCTCGTGCCTTCTTGTGTTTCTCGGGGCCAATCCTCATCAAAAAGAACCATCGCGCGCCCTGATGGAGTTTGAAACGCGGAGAGCACTGAGGTCGCAGCGAGAAGACCGAGCTTTCAATTCCAATCTCTCTGGAATCTCCTCCGCGTCCTCTGCGTTTACACGGCTTTGGTCTTGATGGTCGACGAGGTCATCAACAACGGCGGCATGTTTGCGAACAATGCTCGCCCCGAGACATTCTCATGCGGCAATCTCGTTGTCTCGGCTGTTGCGAGCCTGTCACCACTCCACCCGATCGGCGCGATCCGAGCCACGCGACAGTTTCGAACTGTGTGACAACTCTTCCCGATCGTTGTGACCCGAGCAGCCCTCCCTATTCCAAGCTTTAGCAGCCTGCCGGATCGTTACGACCCGTTCGGTTTGTGGAGCATGTCTTTCTTTGGCAACACGCAAATGCCCAACCACCTCAGCGAAAAACTTGACCGCTCGGGAAATAGGCACAAGCGGTTGAGTGAAGCCCTGATTAATGTGGCTGTCGTTCTTGAGCACGTCAGATCGAACACACTTCGCCGTGCGGCGGCACGATCGACGAATTGGGAACGCACTCATCGAGCAACTCATCATGATCGCCCCCTTTGATCGCGAAGCAGTTCTGGAAGAAACGATCGCCGACCTCGAAGCCCTCTATGAGTGGCATGCGATGATCCTGTCACAGGCCAAGGTCGGGGTGCTGGACTGGCCGGTTAACGGTCCTCGGGTCTACATGTCGCCGTGCCTCAAGTCGATCTTGGGCTACCGCGAACATGAGCTGCCCAATGCCTTCTCCGAATGGCTCAATCACATCCACTCGGACGACCGAGCCAAGATCTCGCAGCAGATCACGGACGCCGTCGAGAAGGGGACCAAGAGCTTCCAAGCCGTGCATCGAGTCACTCGCCGTGACGGCAGCGATGCTTGGATTCTGTTCCGAGCCAAGGTAGCACTTCCGAGCGATGGCCGACCGAAGCGTCTGCTCGGCGCGGTGATCGATATCAGTGACATCCGCCAAATGATGGTTCAGCCAGAAGCCGCTGCGTGTAACTAAAGCGACTCGTCCGCGACTTGAACAGTAGGACTTCGCTCCGCCCCTTCGAACATCACGTTCGAGTTGGCAGCGACAATCCGATCCTCACTCGCGGACCAAGATCGAACTTCGTAATTAGGCGAGCCGAATGCCAGGCCGACATGTTTCGACCACAGAGTCGACTCGGAGTTCGTTCCTGAGCATGTTTAAGAATCATCAGCCGAGCCATCGATGGGGTGATTGAAAATTCTCGCCCAAGATGTCGGACATGCAGTGAGATGCGCGGCTCTTCGTTCGCCTCGAACGATTCGCTGTGGAATCGCGACGCAATCTTGTCTTGTCGCGATTCCGGGTGAACGACCGATTGAACCCAAAACAATCGACATCATAGTCGTCGAATTGCGGGGAAGCTACTTGGTCGGAACTTTCCATGACGACCAGGGACTCGCCGGCCCGGCGGAGTTACCAGGTGGCAAGTGTGAGGGCGATGAGACTCCTCAGCAGTGCGCCGTTCGTGAATGCCTCGAAGAGACCGAGCTAAGAGTTAAGCCGGTAAAACTCTTGGAAAAATTGCCGTTCGAATATCAACACGCAGTTGTCGATTTGCACTTCTGGCTCTGCAGAGAAATCGAGCCGGTCGCCAAAACGCAGGACGGGATCCAGTAGGTTTCATGTGAAGAGCTTCGCTCGCTGAATTTTCCCGCAGCCAACGAACCGGTCGTGTAACAACTTCTGCAGACCTATGCGTAATCGACCAGACTGGTCAGCCTTTGTTTGCAGCCAAGGAATCATTTGGAATCACGGGTTTTCCACGCTTTGCGGGACTGGAGAACTGCTCAATGAGAGCCTTACAGTCCGAGTCTCGCGGGTGAAAACAGTCCGACCGCACGCGCGAGAGAATTTGTCGGGCCAGGACAAATTGCCGCCTTCATCGGGTATCAACATGCCCTCCGAAATTATGGAGAAATTGGTTCCTGCGGGAACAGAAGAGGATGTCGCGTCGAGTCAACTTCAAGAGTGCCAACGTTTGATTCGAGCGTTGGCTCGCAGTGAAGCGCAATTCAGGAGCTTGTTCGCCTGCTGCCCGGACGGGGTCTTTGTCGAAGACCTCAATGGGTTTGTGCTCGACGCCAATCCTGCAGCCTGCGACATGCACGGCATCCCGCGCGAGCGAATGATCGGTATGCATGTCGGCGAACTCGTGCCACCAGAGCTGCGAGATCAAGTCGCCGTTTTGCAATCTCAATTAGTGAGCGGCCAATTGAGGCAGTTCGATAGCTGCGCCACCAAAGCCGATGGCACGGTGATGTCTACCGACATTCGCGCGACTCCGTTCGATTACGCCGGAGTCGAAGCAGTGCTGCTCGTCGTGCGCGACGTCACGGAACTAAGACGTGCCCAAGAATCCGAACGTCGTTGTCTCATTGAGAAAGCCCATCTTTCAAGACTCACAACGATGGGCGAAATCGTCGCGGGCATCGTTCATGAGTTGAAGCAACCACTATGGGCCATCAACAACTTTGCCAGCGCCTGCATGACGTCGTTGGAAGATCCGCAGCGAGATGTCGCTCGCGTGAGCCAATGGCTGGGCTGCATCACCCAACAAGCCTCGCGCGCCGGGGACATCATTCGTCGTATGATCTCCTTCGCTCGTAAATCAGAACCGCGAACAGAAGTCGTCTTGCTCGAACCATTACTGCGCGAATCTATTGCGATCGTCGAACCCGCAGCATCTCCCAGAAGCATCTCGATTGAGTTAGCAACAACTGAGTCCAACTTGCTCGTCCAAGGTGACTCGGTCGCGATCCAACAAACGGTCGTCAACCTGCTGACGAACGCGTGCGCGGCACTTGATGCTGTTGAAGGAGCATCGAGACGCATCGAAATCAGCACCACAAAGTCCGAAGGTTTTGTTGAAGTAGTCGTGCGAGACAACGGCCCCGGACTGCCGAACGTCGAGCCTGACAAACTCTTCGAAGCATTCTTTACGACGCGACCAGACGGACTTGGATTGGGCCTCGTGATCAGCAAAGGCTTGATTGACCTGATGGGCGGGCAATTGTGGACCACGGCTCCCGCCAGCGGCGGAGCTCAGTTCCACTTCACCCTGCCCTTGGCTCAGAGCCCTCAAGAGCCGGTCTAAGTTTTCATTGCTTCGCATGTAATCACGGCTACAGCAACGGGCTCCCAACAGGTCATGCGAAGGATCCCATTGCCAAGCACGACACTTACTCGCCAAGGTCACGCTGATCCCACGGAATGGGGAACGTCGTCGGACGAGCTTGGTGTCGATGACGCACGTCGCACGGTCGAGCGTGGAAGTATTCCACGAACGCGCAGAGCTGCTTCACGGCTTCGTTGTAGGCCCGCTCGCCCTTTTCTTTTGTCGCCTTCTCGGCATCTCCCAGCACACCGGTTTCCGAATAGCTGCTCGTCCAAGAGATGACCGTGCCCGGACCTGCTCCGAAGAGATCGACCCAATTGAACGGGTTATTTTCGTCGTTGCACTTAATGGTGCCGCTGCGAATCTTGTCCTTACGCACGTTGTCTTCGTCGAGATACAGATACAGCGAAGTCTCCAGCTCACACGCATGCGAGCAACCGCCAGGAAACTTGCTCTCGCGCCAGCTTGGCAAGAAGTCCTTATCGACGGTCAGTAGATTCCACCAAGCCATCACCACAGCCTCGGCGTCGGTTTCCAAGTTAGTGCGCCGCGCGGCCAAGTCGAGATTAGGCATGTTCGAGCCATGCCCATTCAGCAGGATGATTTTCTTGAAGCCATGAAACGCGAGTGACTTCGTGACATCCAGCACTTGCTTGATGAAGGTCTCAAAGTGCGTGTTGATGGTGCCCGGAAAATCCATGACGTGCCCGGTGTAGCCGTAAGCCAACGTCGGTAGGACGAGGATCTTGTCTCTCAATCGTTCGCCAGCACCTTTGGCGATCCCACCGGGGCACACCAAGTCGACGTCCAACGGCAAGTGAGGTCCATGCTGCTCGACAGCCCCGCAAGGGACGATGCAAACCTTGCCGAGCTCAACCGCCTCATTGATCTCCGGCCATGTGAGCTTCTCGTAGCGATATTCCGTAGCAGCGCGGCTCGTCATGAAGATGCCTTTCTGTGAGAAGAAGATTGCGAACGCTCCAACGAAGCGCGAGGTTCGCGATCGTCACTGCAATCCGCAAGCGGCACCCAAGCGCTGTGACCGAGGCACAGCCGAAGCTAGTCGTCGCGAGAAGCCTGCGGCGGCACTGAGTGAATTTCGCGGAAGTTCGGCAGAACTTTGGCACCCGCAACGAGGCTCGTCTCAGGAGCCAGCACGACAGCTGCGTCTTTGGAAAGTCCCGAAGTCACTTCCACCCGCTCATCATTCATCAAGCCGGTTTGAATTCCGATCTTCTGAACCCGGCCATCGATGATTGCGAAGACTTGCCACTGTCCGTCGGCGCCTCGAAAGACCGCCGATCGAGGCACGACCAACGCATCACTCTTTTCATGAGTAATGACGCGAACACGCACGCGGTACTCGGGACCCAGGCCGCGTTCCTTCCGCAATCGATCTAACTCCGAAGGCTCAAAGCCGATGATGACTCGCACTCGTTGTTGCTCGACGCCCAACGAACTGATCTTCGTAAAGCCTGAGGGATAGATGCGCTTCACGCTTCCTTTGGCGGGAGTTGGACCAATTGCCGGGCCAGTGATCTCAACGCGATCGTTCGACTGAATGGCCACCACTTCCTGACTCAAGATGTCCGCTTCAATTTCGAGATCTTCCAGTCGCCCCACGGTCAGCAACACGGTGCCACCGACGGTTCGCTTTTCGTCGCTCACCAATCGCTCCAAGACCACTCCATCGACCGGACTGGTTAGCACACCGCGTTTGGCATCGACGGTCGCTTGCTCGAACTTCACCTGCGCTTCGTCCAACTGTTTCGAGAGCACATTGTGAGTCAGCTCTTTGCGTTTTATGGTTTGCTTGATCGATGTCGGCTCTAAGTCTGAAGCAGCTTTGCCAGCCTCTAAGGAACGAAGCTGCAACATGTCGTACTGGTACTGCATCGCCGAATCGATTTGCTCGAGCTGAGCCTTTTCGAGCTCCTCATCCGTCTTCGCGCCTCGCGCCTTGAGCCCTTGAATGCGAGACAGATTCCGACTCGCGAGATCAAGCTTGGCTTTCGCGGACTCTGCACGAGCTCGCGCAGCATCGACTGTATGCGCAATCGACTCAGCGTTCTTCTCGGCCCGTTCAAGCGATGTCCGCTCCAAGCTGACATCGTCGTTTTCGGCAATCGATGCTTCGAGTCGTTCAACGGCCGCTAAGACCGCTCGACCTGCCAGTTCCAGGTCCTTCGGCACCACTTGCGCGACGACCTGCCCTTGCCGGACCGGCGTACCTTCCAGCAGTTCAATCGCACCGATGCGCGCGTCGTAGGGCATCGTGACCTGATAGATCTGAGGCAGCCGAGTCTTCGCTCGTTCTTCGACGTACTCCTGAATCGAGTCACTGACGACTCGCGCCGCTTCGACCGGAATTCCTTTGCTCATCGACGCCACGATGGCCATCACCAGACCAGCCACGACGGCAGTGGCGATGAGAATCTTCAGTTTCACGTTGCAGACTTTCTGACTCACAAATTGGGTACGCCTCGATCCAAATCTCTAGCGGTTGACCAAGCGCGATCAGCAGCGAGGTTCTTGGATCAAAGCCTCGTCAGCGACGACGTCACCCCTGCTGCGTGTGGAAAGAGTGATGCTTCCTGACCCCGCGATCAACGGCGGGTTCGAACTCTCATCAAGATTGGGTGCCACAATCAGACACAAAGAGTCGCCTTTGATTTTCACGATCTGACACCACTGAAAACGAAGGCTGAAGCGGAGGGGATCTCACTGAGCGGAGGGAGCAGACTTCCTAATGCTCGCGCAAAACTACGACAACTCGTTCACCAAGCTCCGCTTCTTTCACGACCGTGATCTAGAGAATCGTGACAGCCTTCGGTTCACAAATTCAGACAGCTTCAGGAAGTGCCATGACTCGTACGATCGCCCCAAGCCCAACGTTCGGCCAAACGCTCACCGGTAAGTACCTGACCTTTCACGTGGGACAGGAGCAATTCGGTATCTCGCTTCCGCGAGTGCGCGAAATCATGAGCCTCATACCGACAACGCGAGTTCCCGGTGAGTCGCCAGAGATTCGTGGAGTCATCAACTTGCGAGGCAAGATTGTTGCCGTGATGGATTTGCGGCGGCGCTTTGAGATGTGCGAAGTTGAATGCTCCGACCGAGCATGCATCATCGTGACTGAGGTTCGTGACCAAGACCGGCACTTCGACATGGGGTTGTTAGTCGATGGCATCGGAGAAGTTTTGAAGGTCAAAGAAAACGATCTCGAGCCGCCACCAGAATTCGGAATGCCGGTGGATTCATCGTTCATCCTCGGCATCGCCAAGGCGACATCGGGATCAAAGATGTTGCTCGATGTAGATCAAGTCGCATGTCATTAGTCCTCGACCACTGACGAGCAATCTCAACCGTGCGGCGACATCGATCTCCATGCGATCGCGCGAAGCGACTTGCTTCCTCACCGCGTGAGGACGCCAAACAACAACCGCAATTCTTCACTTGGCGCCATCACCACCGGACTGACCCACGTAATCAGGGCGTCTGAACTTGTCCGACTGACGTGAAGTTCTTTGTTGACCTCTGGGAACTGGTGACGTTCCCGTGATGTCTAAACACCACACGGCCGACGAAGGGATGAGTGGGCTGCGGCCAAGAAATCTTTGCCATTAAGCACTATCGCGGCAGCAGTTAGATGACTCTTAGCAGTCTTCTCATCTCTCTCTTTAATTCGTTTGGCCTTGTTGTTGCAAAGACTCGTCAACGCACAGGGCCTCACGGGCTTGGTCCGTGAGCGATGCAACCAGACGCTTCATCAGAGGGTGAGATCATGGCTCGTAAGAAGGGTTGCACGATTGATGTTCGTGAAACGCATCACGTCGTTGTTGTCGGTGACATGGAGATCTGGGACGGAGCCGACTTAGCACTGCTGCGTGAGACGCTGGCTCGCCTCGTTGATAGCGAACGACGTAAAGCCGTCGGCGTTGATTTAACATTCGTGAAGTACATTCCCAGCGGCTTCTTCGGCATGTTGTACGACTATGCCGAGCGCGGAGTTTCGGTTCGCGTCTACAACCCTCAGCCTCACGTGCGAGAGATGTTGTGGTTCCGCGAGTTCTTTGATGCTCTCAAGGGCGACGCATTCCAACTCGGCCTCCGACAGCAAACCGCGACGTCAGCTCGCGAGAAGCAAACACGTTTGAAGGCTCCGTGGGCAACAGCCGACGCGCCGCAAACCATCACATCGCACGACTCGCCCAAGCGCGACTCGGTTCCCGTCTTAACTTAGTCTCGATCAAACATCGATCGGACTCATCAGCATTCGGCAGGGCAGAGACTGCCAATTCCGGTGCCCTGATCTGGCTTCGTCGTCAGCTCAGGGCATCTTTATTTTGTGGTCGCAGGCGGAGAGTTTTCAGCTCAGGCAGCGAGCGATTCGCGAAACAGTCGAGTCTGGGAAATTGACTTTGCAGCGGCTTGCCGAGCCTGAATTCAATTCCTAATCTCCGGCCCGCCGTCAGGCAGCCCAGGTGGCGAAATTGGCAGACGCACTAGGTTCAGGTCCTAGCGAGGGTAATTCCTCATGGGGGTTCAAGTCCCTTCCTGGGCACATCAGAAAGCCGCATCTCTCACGAGGTGCGGCTTTCGTCGTTGATGGAGCGACTTCAAATACCTGTCGCATCAGGATGAACTCCAAACGACTGCGTCCCACCATCTACTCGGCACAACATAAAGGCCGAGCGATTCGAGCAACGAGGCGAACCGGCTATGTCCATTCAACTTCCAGCACTCCGACGGCCTATGCGATTGGCAGTGCTGATCTCTGGCGGTGGCACAACGATGCTCAACTTCCTGAGCAAGATGGCTGCTGGTGAATTGGAAGCCGAGATCCCTCTCGTCATCTCCAGTAAGTCCAAGTGCCGAGGCGTTGAGCGTGCTCACGAAGCGGGACTGCGGTGCGAAGTCGTCCTTCGCAAGAACTTCGAATCGACCCAAGCCTTCAGCAATCACATCTTCGCGCTCTGTCGTGAGGCTGATGTAGATCTTGTGACACTGGCCGGCTTCCTCAGTTTGATTCACATCCCCGACGACTTCCGACATCGTGTCGTCAACATTCACCCGTCATTGATACCGGCCTTTTGTGGTGAAGGCTTCTACGGTCATCACGTGCATGAAGCCGTGCTGGCACGCGGCTGTCGAGTCAGTGGCTGCACGGTTCACTTTGCTGACAACGAGTACGACCACGGTCCGATCGTGATGCAAGAGTCCGTACCAGTCTTAGATGGCGACGATGCAGACACGTTGGCCGCACGAGTCTTCACAGCCGAATGTGAAGCCTACCCGGAAGCTCTGCGTCGCATCGCCAGCGGTCGACTTGTGATCGACGGCAACCGCACTCGACTCATCTAACAACGAGCGTCGCTGCCATCCGCAGAGCGCTCGCAACGATCAGCGTGCTGGTTGCAATCGACCATTGCCATGAGCTGCGCGAACAACTTCCTCGCACCACATCGCTGCGCAGGTGAGTTGAGCGTCTTGCGTCATCCGACCGACACACTGCAACGCCAGCGGCAAGCCACCGGCTGAAAGACCGATCGGGAACGACACTGTCGGCAATCCCGAGTAACTCCAAGGCGAGTTCATCAGCGGATTGCCTGTCGTCGACGTGTCAGGAGCAGGCCCGATCGTGGCAGGCGTCATCAGCAGGTCGAGCCCCTCAATCGAGTTCTCCAGCAACGCACTCACTTGCGGCTGAGTCTCGCATGCTTCCATGTAATCGATCGCACATGCTTGCTGACCTTCTTCGATCAAAGACCGAATGCACGGAGCGTATTCATCTCCATGCTCGGCAAAGTAGGAGCGGTGCTCATAGGCCGATTCCGTCGCCATGATGATGCGATGCAGTCGAATGACTTCTTGAAAATCAACGGGTGCTGGCACATCAACGATGATCGCTCCCGCAGCAGCAAACAGTTTGGCGGTCTCATCGAGCAAGCGTTGATAGCCTGGCTCAACTTGATCTTCGAAGAAGCCTCGTAAGCGACCGATGCGCGGTGGGAACGGCATCGGCGAAGCAGCGACACTCAGCCACTCCGCCCACTCATCGATCACCGACAGCATCAAAGCCACGTCAGCCACGGTGCGTGCCATCGGTCCCGGATGGTCCATCTGCGGAGCCAGCGGAAAGACTCCCTCCACATTCACAGCCCCGTAAGAAGGTTTACAGGTCGCGATACCACAAAACGACGCCGGACGAGTCAGCGATCCTCCGGTTTGCGATCCGATCGCACCCAAGCACATGCCACTGGCCACCGCTGCCGCTGAGCCGCTCGAAGAACCGCCGGGGGTGTGATTGAGATTCCACGGGTTCCGTGTCACAGGCGGATCGAAGCTCGCAAATTGAGTCGTCACGGTCTTACCGAGAATGACCGCCCCCGCATCTCTCAATTGAGTGACCAGCGCCGCATCGGCATCGGCACGATCCGACTTCGCCATCCACGGCGAGCCACACCCAGTGACATACCCCTCGACGTTAACAATGTCCTTAATGCCGATCGGAATGCCGTGCAGCGGACCTCGCGACTGACCGTGCCGCAATTCGTCATCAAGCTGTTCCGCCTGCTGCAACGCACCCGCGCGATCCAGCGCAACCCAAGCTTGCACATCCCCGTCTCGAGCACAGATTGCCCCCAAGCATTTTTCGACAGCCATCACCGACGTCAGCTTGCCGGTTCGAATGAGATGTGATGCTCCCAGAAGCGTGTCTTCGAAGGCGGGAAAGAGTTCCATTCCGAGCGTTCCTTTGGGTGTCTTAAGTTGGCCGACGTTCGCGTTTTTGACCTTGTTGGGTCGCGGCGATCGTAGCGATTGAGCCCGTTGAGTGAGGTCTAACGGCGTCTTTGTTGTCATGTCGTAACGACTGTGAGAGTCAATCTGATCTGACAGTTCTCCGTGTTTGTTCCGACGTCAAACCCCAGCTTGACTTGCTCATTTCGAGGCGGAGAATCACCGACGATCTTCGTTATTTCATTTCTTCCAATCGATGACCTCATGCAGGCCAAACTCATCTCTCTCGATGGCGACCGTCCCATCGTCCTCTCCAAGGACGTGACTGTCGTTGGCCGTAAGCGTGGAATCTGCGACGTCTTCATCGACCGCTCCAGCGTCTCGAAACTGCACTGCGTCATCGTGAAGACCGACGGGCTGCTCTTCATCCGCGACCTGGGCAGCACCAATGGCACCAAGGTCAACGGCCAGCGAGTCGTTCGTGGAGCACTTCTGCCCGGTGACGAACTCGCCTTTGCGAACGCTCGCTTTCGAGTGCATCTGGGACCGACAGAATCGCCAGACGATGACCGTCGACCTGAACGTACCGAAGTCATTGATTCCTACTCGCCAAGGTCCGAGCGTCGCCGCGAGTCGTTCGATAACGACGATGATGCCGGCGACCTCGAAGGACTTGGCAGCGCCAGCGACGTTCGATTGCTGGACGACTCCAACGGTTAGTCTCCGCGAACGCTGCTGGTCTTCGCGCCGCTACTTGCCGAGTTCTGTCGCGCGCTGAGTCGCCGCTACGACGGCATTCATCAGCGTCCCTCTTAAGCTGCCGAGCTCTAAAGCGTGCAACCCCGCGATCGTCGTTCCGCCGGGACTGGTGACCGCATCTTTCAGAGCCCCTGGATGCTCGTTGGTTTCGAGCACCATCTTGGCGGCACCCAACAACGTCTGAGCGGCCAGCTTCGTCGCCACTTCGCGCGGCAACCCGACTCGCACGCCGCCGTCGCTTAATGCTTCGATGATCGCGTAGACGTAAGCAGGCCCGCTGCCCGACAGACCGGTGACGGCATCCAGCAACTTCTCATCAACTCGATAAGCGATGCCCACCGTCTTCAAGAGCGCTTCAACCTGTTGAGCATCTTCAGCAGTTGCCCCGCCTCCAATCGAGAAGCCCGAAGCCGATGCCCCAACCAAACAAGGTGTATTTGGCATGACACGGACAACTCGACGCGTCGCGCCGAGCTTTTCAGTGATCGCTCCAATCTTGATGCCCGCAGCAATCGAAATGACAAGGTGCTGATCGGTGATCGCCGGAGCAATCTCACTGAGCACCGACGCCATCTGCTGCGGCTTGACCGACAGCACGACGACTTGCGACGCCTT